>JBKPJA010000220.1:0-16593 GCA_046730515.1 Actinomycetota bacterium
ACTCAGCGATCATCTGCGAGGCGATCAAGCAGAACGCGAAGACGCCCGGAATCTGGAATCCGCTGCCGTTCTTCACGACGGTGCAGCAGGACAACCAGCTCGCGAACATCCAGTCACTCCACTACTACTTCGAGGCGGCGAAGGCCGGGAAGCTGCCGGCGGTCGCGTGGATCAATCCCACCGGCGCCGTGAGCGAGCATCCGCCCGGGCTCGTGACCGCGGGCCAGACGTACGTGACGAACCTGATCAACGCGGCGATGCGCGGGCCGGAGTGGCGCACCACGGCGATCTTCCTCGCCTGGGACGACTGGGGCGGGTTCTACGACCACGTCGTGCCGCCGGCCGTGGACGAGAACGGCTACGGACTGCGCGTGCCAGGACTCTTGATCAGTCCCTACGCGCGGCACGGCCTCATCGACCACCAGACACTGAGCTTCGACGCGTACGTGAAGTTCATCGAAGACGACTTCCTGCAGGGGAGAAGGCTCGATCCGAAGACGGACGGCCGTCCCGATCCTCGTCCCGATGTGCGCGAAAACGCCCACGTTCTCGGCAACCTCGTCCGTGACTTCGACTTCAAGCAGAAGCCGCGGCAGCCGCTGATCCTGAACCCCCACCCGGTGACGGATCTGCACTGAGGCGACTGCTACAGGCAGTCGAAGACGCCCACGTCGTGCGTCCAGCCGTGAAGCGCGAAGGCGTAGACGTGGCCGCCGATGAGGTGGCCGTCCTGAGCACGTTGTCCGCCGACGAAGGCAATCGTCAGCGAGTTGCCGAGGTAGATGTTCTCCTCGCAACCGACGTCGACCCGCTTGTGCAGTAGTCGCTCCGCCGTTGCCGTCGGCATCCCGATCGTCACTCCATGCTGCTCGCGGTAGTGCGGTGAGGTCGTGAAGAACGTGCCCAGCCTCCCGTCGCGCGGATCGAGGAAGAAGACAGTGCGGCAATAGGGACCATGCGAGAGCAGCGGCCAGCTCGTTTCGCTGTTCTTTGTCGAGCAGCCATAGCCAAGCGCGCGGTAGCGGCGCGAGCCGTTGAAGCTGCCGATGCGCTCGGCGCCGGCCGTCCGTTTAGGGAGACGATCACGTTGCGAGCGCTCAGGTCCATCCGCAGCGGGCCGATTCGGCCGCTCGCCGTCACGACCTGCGTGGATGTCGTGCCGAGGAACGTCTGCATGAGCAAGATGAGGGCGACCCCGCGCACGCCCTAATCGTCGGTCGCCGCTCGAGCTCGGTCAAGCGATACGGTGGGTCGATGGCCGCGCCTGTCAAGAAGGACGAAGAGCTGGAGCTCACCGTCGACTCGCTTGCATACGGCGGCAACGGCGTTGCGCGGCTGAACGGTTTCGTCGTCTTCGTGCGGCGCGGGTTGCCCGGCGATCGCGTCCGGGCGCGAGTGACGAAGGTGCAACGCCGTCACGCAGAGGCGCTCGCCACGGAAGTGCTCGAGCCGGGGCCGAACCGCGTCGAGGCGCCGTGCGCGCACTATCCCGCTTGCGGCGGCTGCCGCTTCCAGGATCTCGCCTACGACGCGCAGGCGACCGCGAAGGAGGCGCAGGTGGAGGACGCGCTGCGACGGATCGGCGGCATCGCGGAACCGTCGCTCGAGCCGATCCTCCCGGCCGAGGAGCTCTTTCACTACCGGAACAAGCTGGAGTACTCCTTCACGCAACTCGCGGACGGGCCGGCGCCGGGCTTCCACAAGGCGGGCCGGTGGGACGAGGTGCTCGAGGTCGAGCGCTGCTGGTTGACGACCGATCTCGGCAACGCCGTGCGCAACGCCGTGCGCGACTGGGCTCGCGGGGAGCGTCTCGTCGCGTACGACCAGGCCGACCAGACGGGTTACCTGCGCCACCTCGTCGTACGCGAGGGACGCAACACCGGTCAGGTGCTCGTGCAGCTCGTGACCGCCCGCGGGGAGAAGTTCGACACCGGCCACTTCGTCGACGTGCTGCGCCGCTTTCCCGAGGTGCGCTCGATCCACTGGTCGGTCAACGAGTCGCCCGCCGAAGTCACGCACCTGCCGACGACGCTGCTCTGGGGCGAGGAGGCAATCGAGGAGGAGCTCTGTGGGCTGCGCTTCCGCGTGCGTCCGAATGCGTTTCTGCAAACGAACACGCGCATGGCGGAGCGGCTGTACGAGCTCGCGCGCGACTTCGCCGCGCTGAGTGGGCACGAGACCGTGTACGACCTCTACTGCGGGATCGGCACGATCGGACTGGTGCTCGCGCGCGACGCGCTGACGGTTTGGGGCGTCGAGGTCTCGGAGGAGTCCGTTGCCTGCGCGCTGGAGAACGCCGAGCTGAACGGGATCACGAACGCTGCGTTCTTCGCAGGCAACGTCGCGCAGTCGCTCTCTGAGCTGCGTGACCGCAGCGGTCAGCCGGACGTGGTCGTCGTCGATCCTCCGCGAGCGGGCCTGGCCGGGAAGGCACTACCACGGCTGGGTGAGATCGGCGCGCCGCGAATCGTCTACGTGTCGTGCAATCCGACGACCCTCGCAGGCGACGCGAGGCGGTTGCGTGAGGACAGCGGCTACGAGCTCGTGCGCGCGCAACCGATCGACATGTTCCCGCACACGCCGCACGTTGAGACAGTCGCGCTGCTGACGCGCTAAGGAACCGACCCCTCAGGGGTCTGTCCCTTTTTCTCGGAGCGGAGCTTGGTCCAAAGAAGATCCGCGTTCGGCGCGAGAAAGCCCAGTGACAGGAGTGGCAGCGCGGGCAGTCCGTTGAGATTGATCGCGACGGCGAGCGTGATCGTCACGCCGAATGACGCGGTCATCGCGAGCCACGTCCACCCGGTCCGTAGCCCGAAGCGGGCCGTCGCCGCGAGGAAGAGCGCGAAGAACAGCATGTCGGGCACACCGAGGTTCGCCGACGCGTGCACTCCCGGAACCGGAAAGGCGTAGGAGAGCGCGGTGAAGACCTGGTGGTGGTGCTCGACGATGTTGTGGGTCGGTCCGCTCTTGGAGAAGACCGAGTACGCGTCCACCCAAGGAATGATGAGCGCCACGAGCACGACCCAGCTCGCGGTCTCGAAGTAGCCGAGAAACCAGAAGCCGAGCAGCGTGACTGCGAAGAGCTTCACGATGTTCTCCGGCGTGTGCGCGTGGGCGGCGTGAAGTGCGGCGGTCAGGACAGCGAGCGCGAGCCCGACGGGGAGCAAGCCGCGGGCCGCCCGTAGGGGCAGGATGAGCCAGACGATCGCGAACGTCGCGGGGATGAGGACGACGGCGATGAACGCGACGTCCCACCACTCGGAGGAGGCCCGCCACAGGTGAACGTGCCACGCGTCGTACGCGGCGAGCGCGCCGACCAGGATCAGGGCGGCGGCGGCTCTCAGTACGGTGGAAGTCCGGCCCACCACTCGCCGACCGGCTTGAACGCGTGCCACAACTGCGTCTTCGCCGCGGCTTCGTCGAGCGACGAGTCGATGTCCGGCACATACAGAGCCTCGACCGTCGCCGTGAAGCGTTGGAACTCACCGAGCTTTGCCTGCACCGGATCGGCGAGCGGAAACTCGACGGAGTTGAGGAATGCGAGCGTCTCCTCGCCCATGACCACGATCAGCTTCGGCTGGACGATGTGCAGCTCGCGCGTCAGCCAGGGACGCGACTCCTCCTCGTCGCCGTCCGCGAACTTGAGACAGTTCGTCCCGTAGACGGCCATCGGGTCGACGTGCAGACGCTGCAGCGATTTGAGGATCGCCTGCCCGGCGCGGCCGAAGAACGCGACGCCTTCCTGAACCTCGGACGGCTGCGGCCGGTACTTCAAGAGCAGCACGTCGCCGAGCGGATGGCCAGAGCCGAGCACCGGGACGCGACCGCTCGCCACGTGCGCGATCTCGTCGGCGAGCTCGTTGATCTCGAGGATCGCCTTGTCGCGGTACTTCTCGTAGATCTCGTCGGTCGGGGCAGGCATCGGCGGGGCTCTGAGCACGTTCTCCGCTAGCGAACCCGTTCCTTGGCCTGGGCCACCCACTTGAGCCCCTGGAGGTACACGAGCGACCGGGGCCGCCGCAGAACCTGGGCCGAATGGAGCGAGAGCAGGAACTCCTCCGGACCGTCGAAGCGGCGCATCCGCAGCGCGCCGGTGCCGAGGCCCTGAAGCACGTGGGCGTCGGAGCCGGCCGCGACGGTGAGGTTGTACTTGTGCGCGAACCGGACGGCCTCGTCGTTGAAGGCCTCGAACAGGAGCCGCGCGTTGTACACCTCGAAGAGGTCGATCGCGTCGAGATGCCGGTGCAGCGTTGCCGGATCCGGGATCGAATGCAGTCGGTCGAAGGGATGCGGGAGGTAGACGAGACCGCCCTGCTCCTTGATTGCCGCAATCGTGTCCCCGAAGGACAGCCCGCGCGGGATCTCTTCTCGCAGGAAAAGGCCGATCACCTCCCCTTGCCCGTCGGTCTTGATCTCCTCGCCCGGGATGACGATCAGGTCGCGTCCACGCGCAAGCTCGACCGCCTCGAGCGCGCCGCCGAACGCGTTGTGGTCCGTGACCGCGATTGCGCCGAGCCCCAGCTCCTCCGCGTGGGCGACGAGCTCCGCGGGCTCGACCCCGCAATCGTGCGACCAGGTCGTGTGCGTGTGGAGGTCGCAGAGGATCCAGTCGCGGTCGGCGAGCGGTTCGTGCTGACGCGCTGGACGGCGGCGGCGCGACAACGAGTTGTACAGCGCGTCGAGCTCGCGCGCGACGTCCGCAAAGGTCTGTGTCTGCGCACTCTCGCGAGCCTGTGCCTGCCTGCGCACGCGGAACGCTTCGTCCTCCGCGAGCCGTGCGACCTCCGCTCCCGCGAGCTCCGGTTGCTCGTGGACCCCGTTCGGCGCCGCGATCGCACAGCCCGAGGCAGCCGCCTCGAGCGCGACGCGTTGCACTCCCTCGAGCGCAGGAACGAAGATCGCGGCTGCGTTCAAGACCTCTACCCGTGCGTGACCGTCGCGCGCAGTGCGAGCACTGACGCGGTCTCGTAGCTCGCGCGGCACGGTCGGCCGTCCCATCAGCGGCTTCGTCCTCAGAACGACCAGCTCCCAGTCCGGCAATTCGTCCATCGCGCGCAGCACGGAGCGCGCAAGCGGCCGTTCGGTCGGCCGCCATTCGAGCACGATCTGGCGGCGCTTCTGCTCAGGACGGAAGAGCTCCGGATCGACGCCTTGGGAAACGACGCGGTAGCGGCCGGGAAAGCGCACTGCCGCCGCCTCCGCGGTTGTCGGGCTCGTTGCGAGGAGCGCGTCGATGCGCGCGAGCAGGCGTTCGCGCTGCGCGCGCCCAGGGGGATACGCGAGCCGGTGCGGGGAGAGGAACGTCGCCACCGTCAGCGCCTGCGAATCGCGCAACGCGAGGTAGGAAAGGCTTGGTAATCCGGGCTCGAAACCGTGCACGACGTCGAAGCGTCCGAGCGCGAGTGCAAGCGAAAGGTTCGCACGGGCCCCGACCGGAACGCCGATCCTCGACCGGCGTGAGATCGGCACTGCGGGGCCGAGCGCAATCACCTCCGCGTGCAGCCCGTTGAACAGGGCTCGCCGTCCTGCGGTGAGGTCGCGAGCGCGGCTCGACGGAGCGAGGATCGTCACGGTGTGGCCCAGCTTCCTCAGCTCGGCGGCAATCCCGGCAACGTGCTCGTTGACGTCGTGCGGCTGCGACCAGGAGAAGGGCGTGACGAGGCAGATCCGAAGGCCGGCCACGCTTCGAGTGTAGTGGCCTTCGGGAAGGGTCAGGCCCCGACCGGGGTCTGACCCTTCGTGGCTTGCCGTGCGTACTGGCGGATGAAGCTCTCCGTCGCCTCGTAGGCCTCGTCGTCCACGATCTGCTTCGGCGGCGACTTCATCAGGTACGAGCTCGGCCCTTCGAGCGCACCGGAGACGCCGTTGTTCAACGCAAGCTTTGCCAGCCGAACCGCGTCGATGACGATCCCGGCGGAGTTCGGCGAGTCCCACACCTCGAGCTTCAGCTCGAGGTTCAACGGGACGTCACCGAAGGCGGAGCCCTCCATCCGGATGTACGCCCACTTGCGGTCTGTCAGCCACGGCACGTAGTCGGACGGGCCGACGTGGACGTTCTTCGCGCCGAGGTCGTAGTCGAGCATCGACGTGACGGCGTTCGTCTTCGAGATCTTCTTCGACTCGAGCCGATCGCGCTCGAGCATGTTGAGGAAGTCGGAGTTGCCGCCGACGTTCAGCTGCATCGTGCGGTCGAGCTTCACGCCGCGCTCGCGGAAGAGGGAGGTGAGGACGCGGTGCGTGATCGTCGCGCCGACTTGCGACTTGATGTCGTCGCCGATGATCGGCAGTCCTTTCTCCTCGAAGCGGCGCTGCCAGTACGGCTCGCGCGCAATGAAGATCGGCATGCAGTTGACGAACGCGCAGCCGGCCTCTAACACCTGTTCGGTGTACCACTTCGTCGCAGACTCGCTCCCGACGGGGAGGTAGTTGACGACGACGTCCGTCTTCGTGTCGCGGAGGATGCCGACGACGTCATCGGTCTCGCCGGGCGCCTTCGTGACGACCTCGGAGATGTACTTGCCGAGCCCGTCGTGCGTCATTCCACGGGAGACGGTGATGCCGGTCTTCGGAACGTCGGCGAACTTGATCGTGTCGTTCGGCTTGGCCCAGATCGCGTCGGCAAGATCCTTGCCGACCTTGTCGGTCGTGACGTCGAACGCGGCGGTGAACTCGATGTCGCGGACGTGGTAACCGCCGAGGTTGACGTGCATCAGCCCGGGGACGAACTGATCGTCCGGCGCGTCCTTGTAGTACTCGCGCCCCTGGAGCAGCGAGTTCGCGCAGTTGCCGACGCCGATGATCGCAACGCGAACGCGGTCGTCGAGCCGCGCCTGGCCGTTCTGCGGTTTGCCGTTCGTCTGGGCCATTCCGAGGAACCTCCTATCGCAAGCTTGCTATGGCCGCGACTATAGCAGACTTGCGATGCATGGATTTGGCGACGCATGATCGCGATCAGACCGGTGGTCAGGTCTTGTATTTCGTCAGCTGCTCGCTTGCAAGACCTGACCCCGGCGGGTTCTACTCGAATTTTCAGTTGATGCTGCTTACCTTCACCGCAACGAGATCTCCGGTGGCGGTCGTCGAGGACTGCGACCCAGCAGCGAAACAACCAACAGAAACAGTCGTCGTCGTCGCGAATTGATGTGCCCCTACCACGCCCAAGGTCGTGGTTTCAGGCAGAGGGGCGTTCGGAAGGGTTGTGGTAGTTCCTTGCGCGAGCTGCGAGAGGACCTGTCCGGTGCCCGTATCCACCAGCTGACAACCGACCAATGATGCACTGGGGAGCGATGTCGCATAGGCATTCGCCATCAAGACGTAGCTTCCAGGGTCGAGCGAGAGTTGGACGACTGAGGCTGATCCGAGGCTCGGTAGCGTGACCGGCTGGCTCGTGGTGGCCGCGTATGCCGGGCTGCTATTGGCGCCGTCCTTTCCATCTTTGCCGTTGCACGCGTAGGTTGGTGTCCCGCTGCCAACGGCGAATTCGGAGCCACCGTTTGCGCAGTTCGGGCCTGCAGGCTCGACGGCGTTCGTAACGCTGACGCCGTCTTTCCCATTCGTCCCGTTTGTGCCGTTCATGCCGTCTTTGCCCGGTGTCCCCGTGTCACCTTTGGGTCCTTGCGGGCCTGAGGGGCCGGCAGGGCCGGGTTGGCCGGCTTGGTTCCAGGAGATCTGGGTCTCCTTGTCGGTGCAGTGGCTCATCAGGTTCGTGGACGGCAGCGACTTGTCGATTAGGCGCATCGTCCCGACGCCGTTGAGCATGCACGCGGTGAAGACTTTGTTGCTATCGGGAATCGCTGCGTAGGCGATACCTCCCGCTGTCGCGATCGCCGCAATCGCTGCAGTGGCGATCGCGAGTCCGCGGCGTCGAAAACGAACTGGCTTCATCTCACTTCCTCCGTTGACTTGCGAATCGCACCGTGGGCGGATGCAAGACCTGACGCGGAACGCACATCACGCCCGGGACCGCTCCTTAAGGACAGCCCAGCGCCTTCATGATGCTCAGCGCGGCATTCGTAAGAGCCGTCGCCTGGGTTTGCGAGATCGCCTGGTTCTGGGCCTGGGCGGCGACCTCGTTCACGAAGGCGTCGAGGCTGTTGCAGGCGACGGTCAGCGAATTGTTGTGCGCCGCGGCTAAAGCGTCTTGGATGTGCGAAAGCTTCGCATCCAGGCTGTTTGTGATCCCGTCGCTTGCGTTGAGGCTCAGCACGAGATCCACGAGCGAGCTCAGTTGTGCCTGCGGTGTGCAACTGATGGTTGTAAAGGGCCCGTCGCCAAAAGGCCCGCCTCCAGGGCCGAGATCCAGGATTACGGTGCCGAAGGACGTCGACGCCGGAAGCCCGGTGAACACCACAGTTGCGATGCCGCTCGCATCGCTCGTGACGGACGGGGCGAGACCAAACACGTCCAACGGCGGGGTGGCCCGGCCCACCTGAACCTCGAGTTGGCTGTAATTCGGCGTGAGCCCGCGATACGTGACGGTCAGCGTGACGAGCTGGCCGTCGCAAGCCTGCGCGAATTCAACTGTGTATTGCCCAGGGATCACTCCATAGCCATACGCACCTGCTGCGAGACCTAACGCGGCCAGCAGGATCGCGAAGCCGGGGATCAGTCTGTGAGTTGTTTTCATCGTTCCCTCCCTTGCGAATCGTGAGTCCGCGCTCGCCCGCATGTCTGTCGCTGGCGAGGACCGATTCGGCGACGGCCGCGAGCGTGAGCCTGGGCGCGACCGGATGCCCATGTTGGGAAAAGACGAGCGCGACCGTTCCGAGCGTCGCGCTCTCATCAGACTTACGGATGACCGCATCCCGCGTCGAGCGACCTCTCGATCTGCGGGATCATGATGTCCCAGACGTGCGGGTCGTTCATCATTCCTGCCATACCCGCGTCGGTCGCGTGGAGCATGTTGCAGGCTCCGGGGCTCGGAGGCCCGCTGAGCGGGTCGCCCAATGCAGTCGACGCTCCACCGAGCATCGCCAGCGTGGCGATCAGCGTCGTGATCAGCTTCGTGCGCATCTCACTTCTCCTTCTGTTGTCGTGACGCCGCGGTCGCGGCGGTCGAGACGGACATCTGCGCGAGCGGCCGGAGCGTTTGGACGTCGTCTGAGGTGCCTGCGACCGCGCGCGCTGCGCGTTCCACCTCGCGGACATCGAACGCCCAGCCCTCGAGGACGAGGCCCGCAATCGAAGCGTCGCGGAGCAACGCGACGCTTGTAATCCCCAACCTCGCGAGCTTTTCGAGCGCCGCCGGCTCGAGCTTCGGCTCGTCATCCGAGATCGGGAACAGCAATGCGACGATCGCCACCTTCGCTCCTTCGATTGCGGGTCAGTGGCTCGACGCTATGCCCGGCACGTCCTCCTGATCATCGGTGAGCTCCCTCGACTTCGAGCTCTGCCGCTTTCGCCGCCAGCTCCGCGCGGTTCCGTACGCCCGCCTTCCTCAGGACGTTCGAGACGTGACGTTCGACCGTCTTCCGCGACAGGAACAGCTGCTGCGCGATCTCGGGGTTGCTGGCGCCTTGGGCGACCAAGCGCGCGATCGCACGCTCGCGCTCGGTCAGCGTTCCGGTGTCTACGCCGCGGCGCCAGGTACGGACGCCGAGCGATCGCAGGCGCTTGCCGGCGACTTCGGCAATTGCGTGCGCACCGCATTCATCCGCCCGCTCCGCAACGACCGTGAGAATCTCTTTCGCGCGCGCCCGATCGCTGCGCCCGAGCGCGGTGCCGAGATCGATCCGAGTCCACAGCGCGTCGAGGGTGAAACCGAGCTCTTCCGCTTCGTGCACGACGTCCGCGAGCAGCTCAACCGGATCAGCGAGCAGTGCCTCGATCCGCCTTCGCACGTACCGATCGCGCGGTTGCGGACGCGATTGGATCCGCGCCCATTCGCTCAGTGATTCCGCAGCGTCCGATCGGCGGCCGACGTGTGCGAGCGCGTCAGCCGCCCCGAGTCGGAGCTCGGTCGCGCATCGCGGACATCCTGCTACATCTGCGCAAGCACGTGCTGTCGAAAGGTGGGCGACTACCTCATCCGCGACTGCCGCACCGCCGACGAACGCAGTCCACAGTGCAGCAAGCTGATGGAGCTCGACCCCAGCGTGCTCGCCCCGTCCGCCTGCATACGCCAGAAGGCTGTCAACGCCCGCGCGCCAGTCGCCGCGGTAGTACTCGATTTCACTGATGAGCCGCTCGATCCCGTGGCGGCCGCGCCCCTCCTCCCCAATCCGTGAGGCGAGCTCTGTCGTCGCGGAGACGACCTCGTCGGCTTCCGCCACACGACCGCTCTGAAGCAGGAAGGCGCCGAGCCAGTACCCGCCGTCGAGCGCCAGCCGTGGCAGAACGCGAAGGGTCGCTTCGCGGTAGACGCGCTGCGCACGCTCCAGTGCCTCGTCGAGTCGCCCTATGCGCCGGAGAGCACGCGTGCTCGCGAGCAGCGCCGTGAGCTGCGCCTCCTCGTCGAAACCACTCGCGACGGCGGCGCGCTCGTCGGCGGCACGCAGCATCGCTTCCGCGTCGTCCTCCTGATACGCGGCTTCGTACTCGACGCGCAACGCCTCGAGTAACGGCGCCCGCGCGGCCCCGTCGGCGTCGAAGAAGTGTCGTGCCCGCGCCGCGGTCTCGTGCGCGAGCGCACGTCCGCGCCGTTTGTGTTCCTCGCTCCACACGTCCTGGGCAGCCAGCTCCACGTCGAGCTCGAGCTCGACGATGTCGTCCCGAGTCTCGAGCTCGCGTGCACGCTCCAGATAGACACCGGCGCGGTGACGGTCGTCGAGCGCGAACGCCGATCTTGCCGCCGCGAGGAATGCGCGCGCGCGACGAACCGGATCGCTTCGACGATCCGCAAGGAGGAGACTGCGATCGAGTGCGACGTCGTGTCTCCCGAGCGCTGATGCGAGCGCAGCGATCTCGTCGCTCAGATCGACGGACAGCTCGTCCAGGGGATCCGCTTCATCGGCAATCGCAACGAGCAAAGCCAGACCTTCCTCGCCGAGCAGCGTCCGCTGAGGGGAGCGCACGAGGCGATTGGCGAGCTCGAGGCTTCCCAATCCGGCCGCGTGTCGGTGACCCAGTGCTTCTCTAAGACGTCTGACATCGTTGCCCGCGATCGCCACGAGCCAGTCGCCGACTCGAGAGTGGATGCGGACGCGCTGCTCATCCGGGACCTGGCGCTCTGTGGCCGCGCGGATCAGGTCGTGCGCGAGCTGCACTGCTCCGCCGGATTCGACAGCGATGCCACGCGCGACGAGTTCGCGCGCCGCCTGCTCGGCACGTTCTTCCGACCAATCGTTCAGCTCGGCCACGCTAGCGAGCGCGAGTGGGCGCGCAGCGATCGCAAGCAGCGCGAGCAGCGCGGCGGCGTCGGTGCTCGTCCCGCGCAGGCGCGCGGTGACTAGGCGACCGGCATCCGCCTCGGCTCCACCAGTTCGCGCCAGAGCCTCGAGCCAGAACGGCGAGCCGGCGGAGTCTTCAACAAGCATGCGTGCGGCTTCATCGCCGATGTTCGGAGCGAGCGTCTTCGCGAGCATGAGCGCCTCGTCGCTCGTCAAAGGACCCAGCTCGAGCCGCGTCACGTGCGCAACGGAATCCGCAAACGACGTCGCCTTGCGCGACGGCCGCGCGGCGACGATGCATGCGAGCGAATCACCGCTCGTTTCCGCTGCGCGCACGACGTAGTGGAGGAGCGCGAGCGAGAGGTCGTCGACCCACTGCAGGTCGTCGACAAGAACGAGCGCCGGGCCGACCGCGGACAGCGCGCGATGCGCTGCCTCGAAGACGCGGATCGGCTCGAGCGGCGACGCGTCCTCTTCTGCAGCGAATACAAGCGCCTCGAGACCTCGTCCGTGCGAAGTGACCCCGGCCAGGGCCCGCAAGAAGTCGGCCGCCGACGCGAGCGGCACCTCGGACTCGGGCTCGTAACCGACAATCGGAAACTGGTTCGGCGGCTCTATACGCGCGGTAGCCTCGGCCAAGAGGCGACTCTTGCCGCTACCCGGGTCGCCGATGACGACTGCGGCGGCGACCTCGTCCCGCCGGATCGCGCCGGCGACCTCAGCGAGCGCCGCCAGCTCGTCGATCCGACCGACGAACGCGCTCATGTGCCGAAGCGTACGACGAAACTGGCGGGGCCGAAATCGCCCGAAGGATCAGATTCGCTTGCTGAGCTGCTTCCGCACGAACAGGATTCGCTGAAGCACCGTGAGCCAGGTGGTCGCAGCGAGCAACGAGATCGCTGCGACCAGGAGCCAGATGCTCACCGGCGCGAGCACCAAGCCGCCCGTGATCACGACGACGCGTTCCGCCCGCGAGCCGATGCCGACATCGCCGCGCAGGCCGAGCGCCTCCGCTCGCGCGCGCGTGTAGCTAACGAGGAATGAGCCCGCGACCGCGGCGAATGCGAGCGCGAGTGCGACGGGATGATGGTGGCGCGAGAAGATGAGTCCAATTGCGCCGAGCATCGCTGCCTCGCCGATGCGGTCCGTCGTCGAGTCGAGGAACGCGCCGAACGGCGTCGTCTTGCCGCCGACGCGCGCGAGTGCACCGTCCAGGATGTCGAGCACCGATCCGACGACGAAGACGATCGCTCCCGACCAATAGAAGAGCCACTCGTTCCGGTTCTCGAAGAAGACGAGCACCGTGGCGACCAGACACAACGACACTCCCGCAGCCGTCAGCGCGTTCGGTGTAACGCGGGTGCGCGCGAGGCTGACGATCGAGCGCGACGCGAGCGAACGCGCACCGGTCGTGTAGCCCGACTTCACGCGGCTGAGCACGGCTGTCTCCCTCATCGCAATCCTGCTATGAAGTCTAGATCAGCCTTGCGAAGGCTGCTCGCGGCGAGGGCCGGTAGACGGCGACGAGCGTCACGATCGCGAGCAGGATGCCGGCGGCGACGTCGAGCCAGAAGTGGTTGCCGGTCGCCATCACGGCGAACCACACCCACAGCGGCCACAGCAGCCACAGCACCTTGAACGGCCAATGCCGGACGACGCTCGCGAGGACGATCCCCACGATGAGCGCATCCGCGGCGTGCAGGCTCGGCATGGCTGCGTACGGATTCGCGGCGAAGTTGACGATGCCGCTGCCGTGGTTCAGCCCCCCGAAGTTGTCCAGTGTGTCGAGGAAGCCGAGGCTCGGGAACATCCGCGGCGGCGCCGTCGGGAGCAGCACGTAGCCGACGAGCCCGAGCACGTTGGCGATCAGGATCGCGTTGCGGAAGCGCGTGAAGGCCTCGTTCCGACGCAGGTAGACGAAGAGCAGAGCGAGACCGACGACCGTGAACTCGGAGTTCCAGTAGGTCCAGGCGACGGCGTCGGTCAGGACGCGCGACGACTCCGCGAGCTTCTGGAGGGTGAGCTCGAAGACGTGGTGCGTCGTCCGCTGCTCGAAGTCGAGGACGCGCCAGCCGTTCGCGAACGCCTTGGTCGGATTCCGATCTGCGAAGCCGCGCACGAACTGGTACGCGAAGACGAATCCAAACCAGATCAGCGCCTGGCGGACGAGATCCGCATAGCCATGTGGCAAATGGCGGCGGCCGGCTGCGGCAACTGCACTCATCGGCTGCGATTGTAAACGGCGGTCCTGCGGGCCTTCTTCCCCCTCTGATGGGGGAATTACCCGCCTATTTGTGACATCGAGCGCGAGGCCCGCACGAAACCCGGCTCGTTGACTCGGTGCTTGAGCTCCTTGTGGCTGACCGCGAAGCGGATGAAGTCCACAATTTGCGAATCCGAGGAGCCGTCGCGGAGCGGCGTCTTCAGGTCCCACTCTCGACGCGAGAAGAGGCACGTCCGCAGCTGGCCGTCCGCGGTCAGCCGGATCCGGTCGCAACTCGAGCAGAAGGGCTCCGAGACGGGATTGACGAATCCGAGCTCACCGGCGCCGTCAGCGAAGCGGAAGCGGCGCGCGGTCGACGACTCCTTTGCCGGCAGCTCGACCAGCGGCCCGAAGCGCTCCTCGATCAGCCCGCGGATCTCGCCGCCTGTCAGCACCTGATCCGCGCTCCAGGCGCGGTCGGCGTCCAGCGGCATGAACTCGATGAACCGGACGACGTACGGCTTCCGCCGTGCGAGCTCGGCGAGCGCGGGAACCTCGTCCTCCGTGAAGCCTCTGATCGCGACACAGTTGACCTTGATCGGGCGCAGCTCCGGATAGCGCTCTGCCTCCGCGAGCCCGGCCAATACCTGATCGAGCGCGTCGCGGCGCGTGATCTCCGCGAAGCGCACGTGGTCGAGCGAGTCGAGAGAGACGTTGATGCGCCGTAGGCCCGCCTCCACGAGCGGGCGTGCGAGGCGATCGAGCAGGACGCCGTTCGTCGTCAGCGAGAGGTCGCGGACTCCTTCGATCCGGGCGACCATCCCGACGAGCACGGGTAGGTCGCGCCGGACGAGCGGCTCGCCGCCGGTCAGCCGCACCTCCTCGATGCCGAGCGCGGCGAAGAGCCGGGTCAACCGCTCGATCTCTTCGAAGCTGAGGATCTCGTCGCGACGCAGCCATTCGAGCCCCTCCGCCGGCATGCAGTACGTGCAGCGGAAATTGCACTTGTCGGTGACGGAGATGCGCAGCGACGCGATCCTGCGTCCCCAGCCGTCGACGAGCGGCTCCATACGAAGAGGGTACCCGGGAGAATCGCGTGATGGCGGCACTCATCGCGCTGATCGCGGCCACTGCTGTGTGGGGCGTGACCTTCGTCCAGGTCAAGGACGCGGTGAAGCTCTATCCGCTGCTCGCGTTCCTCGCGGTTCGGTTCGTGATTGCGACGGGAGTGCTAGCCGGTCCGGCGGTTGCCCGTGTTCGCTCCTTGGGAAGGCGGGGAGGCTCTGCAGCCGGCGCGCTCGGACTGCTGCTCGCCCTTGGTTATGTGCTGCAGACGGCGGGGCTGGAGCGGACGACTGTCTCCGGCACCGGCTTCATCACCGGAATGTACGTCGTCCTCACACCGCTGATCGCGCTGACGCTCTTCCGTGCGCGGATCGGAGCGGCGGCCTGGCTCGGCGTCGCGGTGTCGACGGTTGGGCTCGCAATGCTCTCCGGTGTCCACGCAGGCTCGATCGGGGGCGACCTGCTCGTCCTCGCGGCGTCGGCCGTCTACTCGTTGCAGATCGTGCTCATGGAGCGGTTCGCCCCGCGCTATGACGCGCTTGCGTTCACGCTCGTCGAGATGGGCGCGGCCGCAGCGGGGCTCCTCATCGTCGCAGGCGCGCACGGCGATCTCAGCGCCCCGCATGGTTGGACTGTGTGGGGCGCGCTGATCGTCACCGGCGTGTTCGCAAGCGCGCTCGCGTTCCTCGTGCAGACGTGGGCGCAGCGACGCACCTCGGCGACACGCACCGCGCTTGTGTTTGCAATGGAGCCGGTGTTTACCGCGCTCTTCGGCTACACGCTCGCGGGCGACCGGCTGGGCGCACTGGGGTGGGGAGGGTGCGCTGTGATCTTCGCGGGGATCCTTCTCGCCGAGCCGGCGGCTGCCGGCGCGCTCGTCAGCGTCGTCTCAGCGCGTATCCGAGATTGACGATCGCGATGGCGATCCACGCGATCACGGCGACCCATCCCTGCCCGTTCCCCGTCGCGATCGCGGTCGCGGCGACGCCGGCCCCGATCGATCCCAGCGCGAGCGGCGTGACGCTCGGATGGGGGTGGATCTGCAGGTGAGAATCCCTGCGCTCCTCGAGCCTCTTCTCGATCCGCTCCAGGAACGAGTCCAGGACCTGTGGCTCGTAGTCGGGCCCGAGCTCCTTGCGGGCCTCGATCGCGGCGTGCAGCTCCTCCCGGTCGCCCACTGGCCCAGTTATACGACCCTTGCGGCGCTGGGCAAAGTTGATACCATCGGACTTAGGTTTTCTCAGTACCGACAACTAGCAAGGAGAACCCAGCATGGCGAAGACCATCGGAATCGACCTCGGCACGACCAACAGCTGCATGGCCGTGCTCGAGGGCGGCGAGCCGACCGTCATCCCGAATGCCGAGGGCGGCCGCACGACGCCGTCCGTCGTCGCGTTCACGAAGGACGGTCAGCGGCTCGTCGGCGCCCCGGCCCGGCGCCAACAGGTAACGAACCCGCAGAACACGATCTTCTCGATCAAGCGGTTCGTGGGCCGCAAGTACGACGAGGTCTCGGAGGAGATGAAGATCGTCCCCTACGAGGTCGTCAAGGGTCCGAACGACGACGTGCGCGTGAAGGCGGAGGGCAAGGAGTACGCCCCGCCGGAGATCAGCGCGATGATCCTCCAGAAGCTGAAGACGGACGCTGAGGCGTACCTCGGGGAGACGATCACCGATGCGGTCGTCACCGTCCCCGCGTACTTCAACAACGCGCAGCGTGAGGCGACGAAGGACGCGGGCCGCATCGCCGGGCTCAACGTCTTGCGCATCATCAACGAGCCGACCGCCGCATCGCTGGCCTACGGGCTCGACAAGGAAGGCGCCGACCAGACGATCCTCGTTTTCGACCTCGGCGGTGGCACGTTCGACGTGTCGATCCTCGAGCTCGGCGAGGGCGTCTTCGAGGTGAAGGCCACGAACGGCGACAACCACCTCGGCGGCGACAACTTCGACAAGGCGATCGTCGACTGGATGGTGTCCGAGTTCAAGAAGGATCAG
>JBKPJA010000221.1:0-14364 GCA_046730515.1 Actinomycetota bacterium
CGGTTGTCACACGCGAACGTGGTACAGGTGTACGACACCGGGGAAGAGGACGGCCGGCCGTACATCGTCATGGAGTACGTCCCCGGCGAGACGCTCGCGGATGTGTTGGCTGATCGTCGCACGTTGCCGGCTCGCGAGGTCGCGGAGGCCGGACGGCAGGCCGCGCTCGGGCTCGAGCACGCGCACGGGGCGGGTCTCGTCCACCGGGACGTGAAGCCGCAGAACCTGCTGATTCGCGAGGACGGGGCGGTCAAGATCGCGGACTTCGGCATCGCCCGGGCCGCCGAGGTCTCCCGACTCACGGAGCTGGGGACCGTTCTCGGCACCGCCGCATACCTCGCTCCCGAGCAGGCACGTGGTGACGAGGTGACACCGGCGGCGGATATCTATTCGCTCGGAGCCGTCCTCTACGAGGCGCTGACCGGTCGCACGCCACATCAGTTCTCCTCGCTGACCGAGCTCGCGGAGAAGCAGCGTAGCGGCGAGGTCGTGCCGGTTCGTGACCTCGAGCCGAACGTGCCGGAGTGGATCGAGGCGCTCGTCATGCGTTGTCTCGCGCGCGAGCCGCGCTTTCGTCCTGCGTCGGCTGCCGAGATCGCATCGGTTCTCGACGGCGTCGCAGCTAGTGACGAAGGCGAGGCGACGCGGGTCGCCGCAACCAAGCCGCTCCCCGCGCGCGGGTTTCAGGCGCGACGCAGACGCGTGGCCACGCGCTGGATCGTCACGGCGGTTGTCTTGGGCGCGCTCGGCCTCGCACTCGGCCTGTCGAACCTCGGCGGCGGCCGGTCTGGTGCTCGAAGTGTGCAGCACACCTCGCCGCTCGTCCCGACGATTCCCCGGGGAGCCAGTCCTGCGGACGAGGCGCGGAACCTCTCCCGCTGGCTCAGGTCACACTCGCGCTAGGTCGGGAGTCGTTCGGCCGTCTTCGGCGGAGCCGCCTCTTCGCCGAACGTGATGCCCTCACGGGCCAGCGCGAGCTGGACGTCTTCGCGCGCCTTGTAGATCCGCCACTTCACCGTCGCGAGAGTGACCTCCAGCGAGTCCGCGATCTCCGTGTACGAGAGACCCACGACGTCTCGCAGCAGCAGGGCCATCTTCAGGTCGACGTTGAGGCCCTCCACGGCGCGCCACACCGCGTCGATCGCCTCGACGCGCTCGAAGGGCGCGTCGACGACCTCGAGCGGAGGCACGTCGTCGAGGGTGACGAGTGCGCGCGGCCGGCGCTCGACCGCGCGGAGCTCGTCGAGCACGCGGTTCTTGGTCACCTGGAAGAGCCAGGTCGTGAACTTCGACCGCAACGAGAACTTCGGCAGCCCCTGGTAGACGCGCAGGAACACTTCCTGCGTGAGGTCCTCGGCGAGCGACCGGTCGCCCACGAGGCGGAGGACGTAGTTGAAGACCGGAACCTGGTAGGCGCGAACGATCAGGTTGAACGCACGCTCGTCGCCTCTTTGAGCCTTCCGCAGGACGCCAAAATCAGGTTGCTGAAGTGACAAAGGTGCCTGAGTATATCCCCTAATCCGCAGGGGCGGTTAACGGTTTGCCGGTCATCTGTAAAGGTTGGTTGAAACCCAGCAGCGACAGCACTGTTGGGGCCAAATCGGCAAGTTCGCCCCCTTCCGCAAGCCTCAGTCGAGGGTCGGTCGCGATCAGCGGAACCGGGTTCGAGGTGTGCGCAGTGTGCGGACTTGTGCCGTCCTCTTCCAGCATCAGCTCGGCGTTGCCGTGGTCCGCCGTGATCAAGGACACGCCACCGTTTCGCATCACTGCATCCATTACTACGCCCAGACAGGCGTCGACGGTTTCGACCGCCTCAACGACCGCCGGGATCGAGCCCGTGTGGCCGACCATGTCCGGATTGGCGAAGTTGACGACGGCGAAGGCATAGTCGCCCGAGTCGAGCTCGTCGACGAAGCGCTCTGTGACCTCGCTGGCGGACATCGAGGGCTTGTGGTCGTAGGACGGGACGTCGCGGGGCGACGGCACGAGGATTCTCGTCTCCCCGCCCCACTCCTGCTCGCGGCCGCCGTTCAGGAAGTAGGTGACATGCGCGTACTTCTCCGTCTCGGCCACGTGCAGCTGGCGGACTCCGTGCTCGGCGAGGGCCTCGGCGAGCGTCTCGTGAACGTCCCGCTCTCCGAAGGCGACCGGACAGTCGAAGTCGGAGCGGTACTTCGTCATGGTCGTGAGATCGACCCCGAGATCCAGGAGCTTCTGCGTCAACTGACGTGCCCGATCCGGACGGAAGTTGAAGAAGACGGCGCTGTCTCGAGCGCGGTCGATGAGCGGCCGGCCTTCGATCACGACCGGCTGGATGAACTCATCCGTCACATCCTCGTCGTAGCTTGCTTGCACAGCTTCCAAGGCGTCATGGGCATGTGTACCCACGCCCCCCGTTATCGCCTGGAGTGCGGCCTCGGTCCGGTCCCAACGCTGATCGCGATCCATCGCGTAATAGCGACCGATGACGGTCGAAATTTGGTCCTCCGGCAGCTCGGCGAGATCGTGGATCGCGGAGTGCGGTGACACGTCGCGGCCGTCGGTGAAGGCGTGGATCCAGGTCTTCTCCGGCGCGAAGCGAAGGAGCGCCCGCAGGTGGTCGATGTGGGAATGGACACCGCCGTAGGAGACGAGACCGAGCAGGTGCACGCGCTCGCCGCGTTCGAAGGCGCCGCGCAGCGCATCGTTCTCGAAGAACGAGCCGTCCTCGATCGCGCGGTTGACCCGCATGAGGTCCTGCGACAGAACACGGCCCGAACCGATCGTCAGATGTCCGACCTCCGAGTTGCCCATTTGTCCCGGAGGCAGGCCCACCGCCTCGCCGGACGCGCGCAGGGTCGTGTGCGGAAACTCACGCCAGAGCCGGTCGAAGTTCGGCGTGTCGGCAAGCTCGACCGCGTTCCCCGGACCGGGCGGGGCGCAGCCCCACCCGTCGAGGATCACGAGCGCTACGAGTGGATAGCTGCGCGGCAAATCGCGGTGAACGATTCCGGATCGAGTGACGCACCGCCGACGAGTGCTCCGTCGACGTCCGCTTGGGCAAACAAGTCTGGGGCGTTGTCCGGCTTGACGGACCCGCCGTAGAGCACCGGCACGTCGAGCAGGCTCTTGATGAGCTCGTGTCCGTCCTGCGCCTGCTCGGGCGTCGCCGTCCTCCCGGTCCCGATGGCCCACACCGGCTCGTACGCGACCACGAGGTTCTCGTGCCGGCTGAGCAGGGACACCTGCCGTCGAAGCACGTCCTCGGTCTCGCCGCGATCACGCTCCTCCTGCGACTCTCCGACGCACGCGATCACTCTGAGGCCAGACTCGAGCGCATGTTCGGTGCGGCGGGCCACGGTCTCGTCCGTCTCGCCGAAATACTGCCGACGTTCCGAATGGCCGACGATCGCGCCGGCGACGCCGAGCTCACGCAGCATCGGCGCGGAGACCTCGCCCGTGAATGCACCTTCGTCGTCCCAGTGGACGTTCTGCGCAAAGACCGTGACTCCCTCTTCGATCGCCGCGGCAAGCGACGTGAACGGCGGACAGATGACGACATCGACACCGGCTGGCGGATCGAAGGCCTGCAGAAACGCTCGCGTCTCCGCTTGGGTCTTGAACATCTTCCAGTTCGCGGCCAAGAGCGGCACGGCGGGAGATCTTCTCACCCCGAGGGAATGACCGCGACACCGGGAAGCTCTTTGCCCTCGAGGAACTCGAGCGCGGCGCCGCCGCCCGTGGACAACCACGACACGCGATCCTCGAGCCCGAGCTCGCGCAGCGCGCGTGCGGAATCGGCGCCTCCGACCACGGTAAACCCGGATGAATCCGCCACAGCCTGGGCGACCGCCTTCGTGCCGTCCGCGAAGCGGGGCCATTCGAAGACTCCCATCGGGCCGTTCCAGAAGATCGTGCGCGCTTCGGCGATATGGCGCGCGAACGTCTCGCGCGCCTCGGGTCCGATGTCGAGCCCGAGCCATCCTTGCGGTACCGCGTCGTAGGGAACGACACGCGTCTCGGCCTCTGCTTCGAACTCGGCCGCCGCGACGACATCGGCGGGGAGCACGAGGTCGAACGGCAGCGCGTCGCCGCCGCGTAGCTCCTCCGCCATCTTGCCGCCGACGAGCACGGTGTCGGCCTTGTCGCCGAGGTTGCGGAGGATGCCGAGCTTGTCTTCGACCTTCGCGCCGCCGGAGACGAGGACGAAGGGGCGCTCGACGTCGCCGAGCAGCTTGCCGAGCTCCGTCAGCTCGCGCTCCAGCAACAACCCGGCGTATGCCGGGAGCAGCTCCGCGACGCCGACCGTCGAGGCATGCGCGCGATGGACCGACCCGAACGCATCCTCCACGAACAGCTCGGAGCCGTCGGCGAGCTGCTTCGCGTAGGCGGGATCGTTCTTCGTCTCCCCTGAGTGAAAGCGTGTGTTCTCGAGCACCTGCACGCGCCCGTCGGGCAACAGCTCATGCAGGCGCGCCGCCACGGGCTCCATCGCGAACTTCGGATCTGGGCCCTTGGGCCGGCCGAGGTGTGAGCACACGCGCACCTCCACTGCCTCCCGCTCGAGCAGCCGCTGCAGCGTCGGCAGCGACGCGCGAATACGCGTGTCGTCCGCTACGGTTCCGTCGGCGAGCGGGACGTTCAGGTCGGCGCGCACGAGCACGCCCTTGCCGGCGACGTCCGCCTCACGAACGGAGCGCGGAAGCCGCAACTACGCGGAGACGGCCGCCGGAATGTCCGCGGCGACCTTTGCCACGACGTCGACCAGCCGGCACGAGTAGCCCCACTCGTTGTCGTACCAGCCGAAGACCTTGACCATGTTGCCGTTCGCCATGGTCAGTAGCGAGTCGACGATGCACGAATACTGCGAGTGGATGATGTCGGTCGAGACAAGCGGATCGTCGGCGTAACGCAGAATTCCCTCGAGCGGTCCGGCGCCCGCGGCCGCTCGGTACGCCACATTCACTTGCTCCACTGTCGCTTCGCCTCCCCGGCGAACGACGAGATCGGTGATCGAGCCCGTGGGGACCGGTGCGCGCACGGAGATGCCGTCCACCTTCCCTTTCAGATCGGGCATCACGAGCCCGATCGCGCGCGCTGCTCCCGTCGACGTCGGAATGAGGTTGATCGCGGCGGCGCGCGCACGGCGCAGGTCCTTGTGCGGGAGATCGAGGATCTGCTGGTCATTCGTGTACGCGTGGATCGTCGTCATGAATCCCTGCTCGATCGTGAACTCGTCGTGCAGGACTTTCGCGAGCGGCGCCACACAGTTCGTCGTGCAGGACGCGTTGGAGATGATGTGGTGCTGCTCGGGGTCGTAGAGCTCGTCATTGACACCGAGAACGACCGTGAGGTCGGGATCGGTCGCTGGTGCGGAGATGACGACCTTCTTCGCGCCGGCGTCGATGTGCTTCTGCGCACCTTCTCGATCGGTGAAGAACCCGGTGGACTCGATTACGAGCTCGACCTCGAGATCGCGCCACGCGAGATTTGCCGGATCGCGTTCGGAAAGGACCTTGAGCTCGGTTTCCCCTGCCTTAATCACACCGTCGCCGATCTCGACGTCCTCGTGCAGCGGCCCGAGTACGGAGTCGTACTTGAGTAAGTGCCCCATGGTCTTCGCGTCGCCGAGATCGTTGATCGCAACGACTTCAAAATCCCCACTGCGCTCGAGATGCGCTCTAAAGAAGTTCCTGCCAATGCGTCCAAAACCGTTGATTCCCACGCGGGTCTTCGCCATGCAGCTGAGTCTAACGAGACCAGTGGCATCGCTTGCGATGCCACTTTCTTAATGCGGGCCGCTATAGCGTCGCTTGCGACGCCATTCATAGGCGTGCCGGCTACGCCGGCGCGCCGGCCAAATCCCTCCGGGCCGCCGCGTGCCCTCCGCGCACGCGGCGGGCCGGAGGGGAAGCTCCGAGGACGACCTCCCCCTCCGGTTGAACCACGCTCTGGACCGTGGCGTCGGACGGGGTCTGAATCCGGCGCCGGACGAGCACGGACCCGCCGCACTCTGAGTGTATAACGCTGGTACCGGCAGACGACCTGCGCCGAAAAAAGTTAGCGAGCCTTAGTTATCGGCGATTTGCAGGAGTTTCCGCAGACGGCGATGCGCCGTCGCCTTGGTCGCTGCCGGATGGCACTTCTTCGCGAGCTCTCGCAGCGAAAGGGTGGGATGGCCCGCCCTCAGCTCTGCGATCTCCTGCAGATCGGCCGGGAGCTTTGCCAGTTCGCCGCGTGAGCGCAGGCGCTCGACGGCACGAAGCTGCTCATGGGCAGCGCGGCTCGTGCGGACGAGGTTCGCGTGATCGGCGTTTGCGAGTCGATTCGCGCGCGCGCGGGTCGCGCTGATGACCGCCTGCTCCTCGAACGCGAGCACGGTATCGCTCGCTCCCGTAAGCGCCAACAGATCGGCGATCGACTCGCTTCCCTTGGCGTACGCGATCGCGTGGCGGCCACGATCGACCACGGCCAGATCGACACCCTCCTTCCCTGCAACCTCGGCGGTAAAGCGAGCGCCTTCGAGCGACGCCGAGCGAATCTCCAGATGAGGCGAACGCGGTCCGCTCAGCGAGCCGCCGCCGAGCAAGAGCCCACGCACGTAGGCGGCGCGGCAACAGCGCTTGCCGACGACCCGACGCGGAGGATGGTCGAGCGGCGCGAATCGCTGCGTGAGCACTCCTGCTTCGAAGAGGAGCTGGAGCGCCCGCGCGTCTCCCTCGACGTGCAGCTGATAGCGGGTCGCCTGCTCGAACGCGTGCTGCGTGTACGTGCGGATCTCCGACCTGACGCCGAAGTGGCGGAGGAGACCGAACGCACGGCGCGCGACCGCCGAGGCCGAGACGTCCAGATGCACGGCGACCTCGCCGCGGCCGCGCAGGTGGACGCTTCCCGAAGCGTGAAAGAGCCCTGAGAGCTCGGCGAGTCGGTCGCAGTCGCGCTGCGGCGTGATGGCGGCGAGCTCCTCGCGGAGCTCCTCGGACATCATCGGCCGACCCCGTTGGGCTCGAGCACCCGGCGCACATTCGGTGCACTTCCGTTTCCCATGCGTCCGGCCTTCCGCCGTATCGTCACCCGCAGGGGTGGCGGGTAGTTAGCCCCACCCGGGTGGGGGTGTGGGCCGCTCGGCCTTGGCCGGTTTGGACCTGTTTGGAAGCCCCACATGGTTGCTCCCCGCGACGGAGCGTCGCCCTGAGACGACACAAAAAATACAATCGCATCACCATGTCCTCCGCTCCCGGCCTCTTCCGTCCACCGTCGCCGCACAACGAGCCGGTCAAGGACTACGCCCCCGGCTCCGCCGAGCGCAAGGCGCTCCGCGCGCGGCTGGGCGAGATGCAGTCGCAGCAGATCGACATCCCACTCGTGATCGGTGGCGAAGAAGTCCGCACCGGCGACACGTCCAAGGCCGTGATGCCGCACGACAAGAACCACGTGCTCGCGACCGTCCACAACGGCGACGCGGAGCACGTCGACCGGGCGATCAACGCGGCCGCGGACGCGTGGGAGGATTGGCACCGCGCGCCGTGGGAGGATCGCGCCGCCGTCTTCTTCCGGGCCGCCGAGCTGCTGCGCGGCCCCTGGCGCGCGACACTCAACGCCGCGACGATGCTCGGCCAGTCGAAGACGATCCACCAAGCCGAGATCGACGCCGCGTGCGAGCTGATCGACTTCTGGCACTTCAACGTCGAGTACATGCTGCGCATCTACGCCGACCAGCCCGTCTCTTCGCCGGGCACGTGGAACCGGATGGAGTACCGGCCGCTCGAAGGGTTCGTCTTCGCGGTCAGCCCGTTCAACTTCACGTCGATCGCCGGCAACCTGCCGACGAGCGCGGCGCTGATGGGCAACACGGTCGTCTGGAAGCCCGCGTCGACCGCGGCGTACTCGGCCTACTTCCTGTTGAAGCTCTGGGAGGAGGCCGGCCTGCCGCCGGGAGTGATCAATCTCGTCTACGGCCCCGGCGGGGCGATCGGCGACCCCGCACTCGCAAGCCCGCACCTTGCCGGCGTGCACTTCACGGGCTCGACGCCGGTCTTCCAGTCGATGTGGAAGACGATCGGTGCCAACATCGCGAACTACCGCAACTACCCGCGCATCGTCGGCGAGACAGGCGGCAAGGACTTCATCGTCGCGCATCCCTCTGCGGACGCGGCCGCCGTCGCCACCGCGATCGTGCGCGGCAGCTTCGAATACCAGGGGCAGAAGTGCAGCGCGGCTTCGCGCATCTTCGCGCCCTCAAACCTCTGGCCGGAGATCAAGGAACGGCTGGTCGAAGAGGTCCGCACGATCAAGATGGGCGACGTGTCGGACTTCGAGAACTTCATGGGCGCCGTCATCGACGCAAACTCGTTCAAGACACAGAAGGCCGCGATCGACGAGGCGAAGAGCACCGCAAACGTCAATGTCCTCGTCGGCGGCGGCTACGACGACAGCGAGGGCTACTTCGTCGAGCCGACGGTGATCGAGACGGAAGACCCGAACTTCCGCACGATGAAGGAAGAGCTCTTCGGGCCGGTCACAACGGCGTTCGTCTATCCGGAAGCGAAGTACGACGAGACGCTCGAGCTGATCGACAAGGGCGCGCCGTACGGGCTCACCGGCGCGGTCTTCGCTCGCGAGCGCGACGCGGTCGAGCTCGCGGAAGAGAAACTCAGATACGCGGCGGGCAACGTCTACGTCAACGACAAGCCGACCGGAGCGATCGTCGGCCAGCAGCCGTTCGGCGGCGCTCGCGCGTCCGGGACGAACGACAAGGCCGGATCGATGTGGAACCTGATTCGCTGGGTGAGCCCGCGCTCGATCAAGGAGACCTTCGTCCCGCCGACGGACTACCGCTACCCGTTCATGGCGCCCGACTCCGACGGCGCCGGCGCGATCTAGCAGCAACCGCACTTAGAGCGCTAGGGCCCGACCGCGATCGCAACCACAAAGGGTCAGACCCCGGCGAGGGTCTGACCCTTTTGAAATCCGATCCGTGATCGAGACTAGAACCGGCCGTCTGAGAAGCCGTCGAGCCCGTAGGCATGGCCGCTGGGCGACGGAGCGCCGTTGCCGGTGCCGGGCTTGGCCGATGCAGTGCCGACGCCGAACGCCAGCGCCACCAAGGCGAGAGCCCCGAGCGTGAGCATCTTCCGCAGCATCCTGATCACCTCCTTCTAGAACCGCACGTCCTGGAGAGCTTCCGCGGCACGCCGATAGAGCGTTGCCGCCGACTGCACATCACCTCGGCGCGAGGCGAGATCGCCCTGCGCCGTCCAAGCTTGAGCTGCATGACTGGCCGAGGAGAGTTGCGTAAGGCTCGCCTCCGCCTCCGTGAAAACGTCTTCTGCCTCGTCGAGCCGCTCCTGCTCGAGGAGCGACCGCCCGAGGACGATCTGCGCGCTGCCGATCTCGTCGAGGAAGTCGTCGCGACCCGCAAGCAACTGCAGTGCGTGACGCGCCTGCTCTTCGGCGAGCTGGTATTCGCCGGCGCCGAGGTGCACCTGCGCGAGAGACGAGACCGCCTGCGCCGCGTCCGCGTCGCTGCCCGTCTCGAGCGCGATCGCGAACGCCTGCTTCAGGTGCGTGACCGCGTCGTCGGACTTGCCGAGGAGGTAGTTGAGGCCGCCGAGGTTGTTGAGCATACGGCCGAGGTTGACGCGGTCGCCGTGCTCCTCGTACAGCGTCTTCGCCCGCTCGGCGAGAGTGCGAGCGCGCAGCGTGTGGCCGCCGCGCTCGGCGATCATCGACGCCTGAAACAGCATGTGCGCGACGCTGAGCGTGTCGTCAAGCCCTTGTGCGAGCTCGAGTGCGAGCTCGATGTCCTCGCGCGCGGCTTCGAGGTCACGCTGGCGCCGCGAGCAGCGCGAGCGAAACTCGAGGATGTGCGAGCGCAGCCGGTCGCACGGGAGTGCGGACCGGGTCGCAAGCTCGTACGCTTCGGTGAACAGGGAGAGCGCGGAGTTGATCGAAGAAAGCGTGTAACGCGCGAGTCCCATGTGGTACATGACCTCCGCGCGCTCGACGTCCGTGAAGACATCGAGCTCGGCGAGCTCGCGCGCACGCAGGAGAACGTCCAACGACTCGCGGACCTCGCCGAAGTAGCGCCTCGTCTGCGCGTCCGCGATCAGCGCTCGGAGTTCGAGCTCGGGTGTCTCCGGCGAGAAGCGGAGACCCGTGAGCGATTCGCGTGCGTCCTCGAACTGCTGGCCCTCGACAGCAGCCTCCGCGCGTGCGACCGCGCACTCGAGCTCGGCAACCTCCGCCGACGACTGGCCCGTCTCGAGGAACGCGGGGTCGACGCCGAGTCGCTCGGCGAGCCAGGCGAGCATCTCTCCGGTCGGCCTCGTCTTCCCGCGCTCGATCTGGCTCAGGTACTCCTTCGAGCAGCGGTCCGCCGCCAGGTCGGACTGGGTCAATCCGGCGCTGACGCGCAGCTGGCGCAGGCGTGCGCCGAGCGTGGAAACCGGACGCGTCTGCGGATGCGTAGCCGGAGGGATGAGCACGCGGCTGGTCATTGCGGCCCTTGAGGTATCGGCCGTTGCTCACACGCCTCCGTATCGCTGGAGCGGGTGACCCGAACGAGTGATCTACCCAAAAGGGTCAGACCCCTCGGGGTCTGACCCTTTGTTCTCCTTACGCCCGGCCGGCCTTGTGCAGCTGGGCGTAGATCGCCCGCGCAGTCTTCGCGGGGACGCCGGGGACGCCCTCCAGCTCCTCCTGTGTCGCCGCGAGGAAGCGCTCCGCCGAGCCGAAGTGCTTGAGGATCGCGCGCCGACGCGCCGGCCCGACCCCCTGGAGCTCGTCGAAGATCGACGTGAACGAGCGGGTGTCGCGCCGCTGCCGATGGAAGCCGACCGCGAAGCGATGCGCCTCGTCGCGAATCCGCTGCAGCAGCTGCAGCGCCGGCGAGTGCTTCGACAGGCGGATCGGATCCGCGCGACCCGGCACGAACACGTCCTCCTCCTTCTTCGCCAAGGCCACGACCGCCACGCGCGGCAGATCGAACGCCTGCATCGCGGCGAGCGCGGCCGAGAGCTGCCCCTTGCCGCCGTCGACGACGACCAGGTTCGGCGTTGCCGCGAAGGACTCGTCGAACTCCTCACCTGTCTCGTCGGACAGGCGCGCGAACCGCCGTGACACGACCTCGGCCATCGCCGCGAAGTCGTCCATCCCCTCCTGCTCGTGTATCCCGAACTTGCGGTAGTGCGCCTTCTTCGGCATCGCGTCCTGGAACACGACCATCGAGCCCACGTTGTCCGAGCCCATCGCCGTCGAGATGTCGAAGCACTCGATGCGGATCGGCAGCGACTCGAGGTTCAAGCACTCACGGAGCTCCTCCAGGGCTTCGATTCGCCGCAGTCGCTTCTGCTCGGCGATCGCGGTTTCCGACGCGAGCGTGTGCGCAGCGTTCTCCGAGGCAAGCTCCTGCAGGCGCCGCTTCTCGCCGCGCTCGGCGACGCGCACCTCGACGCGCGAACCGCGCCGCTCCGTGAGGAACTGCTCGAGCGCTGAGGTATCTCCTGCCTCGCGCGGCACGACGATCTGCGGGGGCACCGACGGCGTGCCGCCGTAG
Organism: Actinomycetota bacterium; assembly: GCA_046730515.1. GTDB lineage: Bacteria > Actinomycetota > Thermoleophilia > Gaiellales > Gaiellaceae > 3-1-20CM-4-69-9. The sequence goes on from JBKPJA010000221.1 coordinate 11,537, forward strand.
TACTCGAGACAGAACGACTCCAGGATGGTCGTCACGTCCTGTCCGCCGACGTTCTCGAGGTGGAACGAGTAGCGGTCGACCAGCTTGCCGTCGCGCAACGGGAAAACCTGCACGACTGCGCGGTCGTCTTCGACCGCGAGCCCGATCACGTCGACGGTTCCGACCGATCTCCGATCCGCCGCCTGGCGTTCCGCGAGATGCTGCACCGACCGAAGACGGTTGCGGTAGCGCGCGGCGTCCTCGAAACGTTCCTCAGCCGCGGCGTCGCGCATACGTTGCTCGAGCTGCAGCTGGATCGGCTCCGTCTCCCCGGAGAGAAACTCGATCACCTGGTCGATGATCGCGCGGTAGTCCTCCTTCGAGACGTAGCCGACGCACGGAGCAAGGCAGCGGTCGATGTGGTAGTCGAGGCACGGAATCCCCGAGTGCCGCCCGGGCTTCGGGCCCTCGCATGGCCGATAGGGAAAGACGCGGTTCAAAACGTCCAGGGTCTCGCGTACCTTCTTCGCATTCGCGTACGGCCCGAAGTACCAGACACCGCGGCGGTGGCGCTCGCGCGTGAACATCACCCGTGGAAACTCATCCTCGATCGTTACCGCGATGTACGGGAACGACTTGTCGTCCCGGAGCCGGACGTTGAACGGCGGTCGGTGACGCTTGACGAGATTCTGTTCGAGGTGCAATGCCTCGACCTCGTTCTGCGTCACGATCACCTCGACGTCGGCGACGCGCTCAGGCAGCTGCCGGATCGCGGCCCGTGTGTCGACGCCGGGCGTCTGGAAGTAGGAGCGCACCCGTGGCCGCAGCGACTTCGCCTTGCCGACGTAGAGGACGTCGCCCTGCCGGTCGCGGAAGAGGTAGACCCCCGGCTTCGCCGGCAGGCTCTTCAATTTTTCTTCAAGACCCTTCCGCATACTGGCTAGGCTAGCCATGCTCGGGACGGGCGAGGCACCGTCCGGGCTGTCCATCAAAAAGGACACATCGTGAGGAAGCTCGCCATCGGTCTGGCCGTCGTTCTCGGCGCACTCATCGCCTGCGGCTCCGCGGGCGCCGGCGGCCCCACGATGCTCATCGGCGCGACCGAGGACATCGTCCGTCAGCCGACGCTTCCGGCGGCGAAGGGCCAGATGGATCTCCTCACCCTGGCGGGCTTCAACGCCGTGCGTGTCACACAGGTCTGGACACCCGGAGAGACAGAGGTGAGTCCGGACGACCTCAACGTCCTCGGCAACATCGAGCAGGCAGCGAGGCTCGACGGTGTCACCGTGATCGTGTCCGTGACGAACTTCGGCAGTCGCACGACGCCGTTGACGGACGATGACCGCGCTCAATTCGCTTCGTATGCGGCCTCGATTGCGCGGTCCTTGCCCCGCCTTCGTTTGTTCGTGATCGGAAACGAGCCGAACATCAACCGCTATTGGCTCCCCCAGTTCAACCTCGATGGAAGCGACGCGGCCGCGCAGGCGTACGAGGCCTTGCTCGCTCAGACCTACGACGCGCTGAAGGACGTCTCACCGAAGATCCAGGTGATCGGCGGTGCGCTTTCCCCACACGGCGGCGACGATCCGACCTCGACGCGCCTGACGCACTCGCCGACCGCCTTCATCACCGACATGGGGGCGGCTTATCTCACGAGCGGCAGGACGGCTCCGATCATGGATGCGTTGGCGTTCCATCCATACGAAGACAACTCCTCCATAGCGCCGACGAGGACCCACCCGAACTCGACGACGATCGCGCTCGCCGACTACAACAAGCTCGTCGCGTTGCTCGGCCAGTCCTTCGACGGCACGGGGCAGCGCGGCTCGACGTTGCCGATCTACGACGACGAGTTCGGAGTCGAGGCGCAGATCCCGCCGGAGAAGGCGGCGGAGTACACAGGCACCGAGCCGCTCACCGTGAAGCCGGTACCCGAGTCGGTCCAGGGGCAGTACTACCGGCAGGCGATCCAGCTCACCTTCTGTCAGCCGAACCTACGCGGCCTCTTTCTCTTCCACTCCGTGGACGAGACGGACCTCAACCGTTGGCAGTCAGGTCTCTACTACCCCGACGGGACGGCGAAGTCGGATCTGCCTGCGGTGCGTCTTGCGATTGCTCAGGCGCATCGCGGTGTCGTCACGTCCTGCCCTGGGCTCGCCCTCCGTCCGACTGGGAAGCTGACCGTGGTCGGCTGGCGGGTGCGACTGCTCTGCAACATCGACTGCAACTACACGCTCCTCCTCCGCGCGGGCCGGCGAACGCTGCGGCAGTTCAGGGGACGCGGTATCGGCAACGTTCCGAAGGTGATCCGGCTCGGACGCCTCGCCCACGGGTCGTACTCGCTTCTCGTGACGTTGCGCGCGCCTGTAAATCCAGGACCGCTGGGCCACGTTCGTGTGAGCTTCGTTGCACCCTGAGATGAGAAGCGGCCCGGGGGAGAAGCCGGGCCGCTACGGAGAGGTCAGAGCGGTGGAAAGGGAGTGGCGAGCTTCCCGGTTTCAGGCACCTGCGGCGATACCTGTCAACGCAACTCTGACGCTAGTCAACAGTATCGCCTGCAAGTCGTCCTTTCCCGCCCCCTTTTGGGGGATCTGCAGACGGTTCTGCTTTAAAAGGGTGAAAAGCGGCGCTATCTTCTGGCTCTTGCGGCGCGCCCTCGCTCTTTCGCTCCTCCTGTTGCTGGCCGCAGCCATCCCGGCTGTCGCCCGCGCCTCGATGTCGATGCAGATCGGCGCGGCCGAGGACGAAGGCCGGAACGCCGACCCGGCGGTCGCCCGCGGGAAGATGGACCTCGCCGAAGCGGCCGGCTTCAACGCGATGCGCGTGACCGCGATCTGGGCGCCCGGAGA
>JBKPJA010000222.1:0-6647 GCA_046730515.1 Actinomycetota bacterium
CTTTGCGGACGAGGTCACGCGCGTCGCCCGCGAGGTCGGCACCGAGGGAAAGCTCGGCGGACAGGCGCAGGTAAAGGGCGTCTCCGGCACGTGGAAGGACCTCACCGACAACGTCAACACGCTCGCCGACAACCTCTCCACACAGGTGCGCAACATCGCCGAGGTGACGACCGCGGTCGCGGAGGGCGATCTCTCGAAGAAGATCACCGTCGAGGCGCGCGGCGAGATCCTCGCGCTCAAGGAGACGATCAACACGATGGTCGACCAGCTCTCGTCCTTCGCAGACGAGGTCACCCGTGTCGCCCGAGAGGTGGGAACCGACGGAATGCTGGGCGGCCAGGCGCAGGTAAAGGGCGTCTCCGGCACGTGTAAGGACCTGACGGACAACGTCAACACGCTCGCGGGCAACCTCACCGGCCAGGTGCGCAACATCGCCGAGGTGACGACCGCGGTCGCGCAAGGCGACCTGTCGAAAAAGATCACTGTCGAGGCGCGGGGCGAGGTGCTCGAGCTCAAAGAGACCGTCAACACGATGGTCGACCAGCTGCGCACGTTCGCGGCGGAGGTGACCCGCGTCGCGAAGGAAGTGGGCACCGAGGGACGCCTCGGCGGCCAAGCGAACGTCGAGGGAGTCAGCGGCACGTGGAAGGACCTCACCGACAACGTCAACACGCTCGCCGACAACCTCTCCACACAGGTGCGCAACATCGCCGAGGTAACGACCGCGGTCGCGGAGGGCGATCTCTCAAAGAAGATCACCGTCGAGGCGCGCGGCGAGATCCTCGCGCTCAAGGAGACGATCAACACGATGGTCGACCAGCTGTCCTCGTTCGCGGACGAGGTCACGCGCGTCGCCCGCGAGGTCGGCACCGAAGGAAAGCTCGGCGGCCAGGCGCGCGAGAAAGGCGTCTCCGGCACGTGGAAGGACCTCACCGACAACGTCAACGCGATGGCGGACAACCTCACGAACCAAGTGCGCAACATCGCCGAGGTGACGACGGCAGTCGCGCAGGGCGACCTCTCGAAGCAGATCACGGTCGACGCGCGCGGCGAGATCCTCAAGCTGAAGAACACGATCAACACGATGGTCGCGCAGCTCTCGTCGTTCGCGGCAGAGGTCACGCGCGTGGCGAAGGAGGTCGGCACCGAGGGCATCCTCGGCGGCCAGGCGCAGGTCGAGGGCGTCTCCGGCGTGTGGAAGGGGCTCACCGACAACGTGAACCAGCTCGCCGGCACGCTCACGACGCAGCTGCGGGCGATCTCGGAGGTCTCCACGGCGGTGACGCAGGGCGACCTGACACGCACGATCGCCGTCGACGCACAGGGCGAGGTCGCGGAGCTGAAGGACAAGATCAACCAGATGATCGAGAACCTCGCGGAGACGACGCGCGCCAACCAGGAGCAGGACTGGCTGAACTCGAACATGGCGCGCTTCACCGGCCTGCTGCAGGGGTTGCGCGACCTCGACACTGTGTCGCGACTGATCATGTCCGAGCTGACACCGCTCGTCGACTCGCAGCACGGCGCGTTCTTCATGCGCGAGGACGACAACGGCGACGACAGGCTCCGTCTCGTGGCCACGTACGGCTACAAGGAGCGCAAGAACGTCCCGAACCGCTTCAAGCTCGGTGAAGGACTGATCGGCCAGGCCGCGCTCGAGCAGACGCCGATCGTGCTCACGGAGGCCCCCGAGGACTACATCAAGATCACGTCGGGCCTGGGCAGCGCCGCGCCTGCGAACCTGATCGTCCTCCCCGTCCTCTTCGAAGACCAGGTGATGGCGGTGATCGAGCTCGCCTCGTTCTCGCGCTTCACCGACGTCCAGCGTGCGTTCCTCGAGCAGCTGAGCGAGTCGATCGGCGTCGTCCTGAACACGATCATCGCCAACGTGCGGACGGAGGAGTTGCTCGAGCAATCGCAGGGACTGACGCAGGAGCTCCAGGCACAGTCCGAGGAGCTGCAGGCCCAGCAGGAAGAGCTGCAGCAGACGAACAAGGAACTCGAGGAGCAGGCCGCATCTCTGAAGGCCTCCGAGGAGCTGCTCCAGGCACAGCAGGAGGAGCTCCAGCAGACGAACGAGGAGCTGGAGGAGAAGGCGGAGCTGCTCGAGGAGCAGAACAGGCGGATCGAGATCAAGAACCGGGAGATCGAACGCGCCCGCCGGGCGCTCGAGGAGAAAGCCGAGCAGCTCGCGCTCTCCTCACGCTACAAGTCGGAGTTCCTGGCGAACATGTCGCACGAGCTGCGCACGCCGCTGAACTCGCTGCTCATCCTCGCGAAGCTCCTGCTCGAGAATCCCGACGGCAACCTGACGGAGAAGCAGATCGAGTTCGCGGGCACGATTCACAGCGCCGGCTCCGACCTGCTCGACCTGATCAACGACATCCTCGACCTGTCGAAGGTCGAGGCCGGACGGATGGACCTGCACGTCGGCGAGGTGCAGCTCGCGGACGTCCGCGACTTCGTCGAACGCTCCTTCGAGCCGATCGCGACCGACAAGGGCCTAGGCTTCGAGGTCGAGGTGCACGGCGCGAACGTCCCGCCGACGATCGAGACCGACGAGCAGCGCCTGCAGCAGGTGCTCAAGAACCTCCTCTCGAACGCGTTCAAGTTCACGGAGGAAGGCGGCGTCACACTGCGCATCGGTCTCGCCGAAGAGGGACGCCAGTTCGCGAGCGAGTCGCTCTCGAAAGCGGACAACGTGCTGGCGTTCTCCGTCGTCGACAGCGGCATCGGCATCGCCGAGGGCAAGCTGCGGCTGATCTTTGAGGCGTTCCAGCAGGCCGACGGCTCGACCGCGCGCCGCTACGGCGGCACCGGGCTCGGCCTGTCGATCAGCCGTGAGATCGCGCGCCTGCTCGGCGGCGAGATCGACGTCCAGAGCGAGCTCGGCAAGGGCAGCGCCTTCACGCTCTACCTGCCGGTCGCCTACCCCGGCGAGGTCGACCACACCCCGACCCCCGAGGAGGTCGCCGAGACCGTGCGCTGGCCCGAGGACGACCGGGCCGAAGCGATCGTCGCGGTCGCGCCGCCCGAGCCGCCCGAGCTCGATCCCAGCATGCTGCTTCCGAGCGACGTGAAGGACGATCGCGAGGAGATCGTCGAGGGCGACAGCGTCGTCCTGATCATCGAAGACGACGCCGACTTCGCGCAGACCGAGCTCGAGATCGCGCGCGAGCGCGGATTCAAGGGCATCGTCGCGTTGCGGGGCGATTCGGGTCTAGCGCTCGCGCACGAGTTCAAGCCGGACGCGATCATCCTCGACATGCGCCTGCCGGTGATGGACGGGTGGACCGTGCTCGACCACCTCAAGCACCACCCGGAGACGCGTCACATCCCGGTGCACGTCGTGTCGGGCGCCAACGGGAAGCAGAGCGCGCTGACGGCAGGCGCGGTCGCGTACGTCGAGAAGCCCGCAACGAAGGAGGCGCTGGAGGACGCGTTCGCGCAGGCCAAGGAGTTCATCGACCGCGACGTGAAGAACCTGCTCGTGGTTGAGGACGATGAGACGGAACGACGGTCTGTGACCGAGCTCGTCGGCGGAGAGGACGTCGAGGTGACCGCGGTCGGGACGAGCGAGGAAGCGCTGGCCGCGCTCGACCGGAAGCGGTTCGACTGCATCGTGCTCGACCTGAAGCTGCCGGACATGACGGGCTTCCAGCTGCTCGAGAAGCTGAAGGAGAAAGACCACGGCGCAACGGTCCCGGTGATCGTCTACACGGGCAAGGAGCTGACACGCCGCGAGGAGACGAACCTGAAGAAGTTCGCAGAGACGATCGTCGTCAAGGACGCGAGCTCGCCCGAACGCCTCCTGGACGAGACCGCCCTCTTCCTCCACCGCGTCGAGCGAAAGCTGCCGCAGGAGAAGCGGCGGATCCTCGAGCAGCTGCATTCGGCGGACGAGGTCTTCCGCGGGAAGAGGATCCTCATCGTCGATGACGACGTGCGCAACGTCTTCGCCCTCACGAGCGTGCTCGAGGCGAGCGGCATGCAGGTCCTCTACGCCGAGAACGGCAAGGAGGGCATCGAGTGCTTGACCGCGAATCCAGAGGTCGAGCTCGTGCTGATGGACATCATGATGCCAGAGCTGGACGGCTACGAGACCATTCGCGCGATCCGGGGGCGGGACGAGTTCGAGCAGCTGCCGATCATCGCGCTGACCGCGAAGGCGATGAAGGGGGACCGCGAGAAGTCGATCGCCTCCGGGGCCTCCGACTACATCGCGAAACCGGTCGACACGGACCAGCTGCTTTCGCTCATGCGCGTCTGGCTCTATAAGTAGGGAACGTATGGCCAGTACAACGGCGCGCGACGGCGTCGAGCAGATCGAGCTCCAGCTCCTGCTCGAGGGCGTCTACCGCCGCTACGGCTTCGACTTCCGCGAATACGCGCCGGCCTCGCTGCGGCGGCGCGTGCACCGGCGGATGCGGCTCGAGGGCCTGACGACGATCGCCGCTCTGACGGACAAGCTGCTCCACGACGCGCCGACGATGGAGAGGCTGCTGCTCGACCTCTCCATCAACGTCACGTCGATGTTCCGCGACCCGTCCTTCTACATCGCGTTTCGCGGGAAGGTCGTCCCGCTGCTACGCACGTATCCGTTCACCCGCATCTGGGTCGCGGGCTGCTCGACCGGCGAGGAGGTCTACTCGCTTGCGATCTTGCTGCAGGAGGAGGAGCTCTACGAGCGGACGCGGATCTACGCGACCGACATCAACGAGTCGCTGCTCGACCGAGCGCGCGCGGGTGTCTTCCCGCTCGAGAAGATGAAGGAGTACACGCAGAACTACCAGCGCGCGGGCGGCAACCGCGCGTTCTCCGAGTACTACGTCGCCGCCTACGAGGGAGCTCAGTTCCAGCGAGCGCTGACCGAGAACGTCGTCTTCGCGCAGCACAACCTGGTTTCCGACCGCTCGTTCAACGAATTCCAGGTCGTCGTCTGCAGGAACGTGATGATCTACTTCGACCGCGCGCTTCAGAATCACGTCCACGAGCTTTTCTACGAGAGCCTCGTCCGCCTCGGCGTGCTCGGCCTGGGCTCCAAGGAGACGATCCGCTTCAGTCCGTTCGAGGATCGGTACGAGGAGATCGACCCGGCGGAGAGGCTCTACCGGAAGGTCGCCTGATGTACGAGCTCATCTGCATCGGCGCATCCTGGGGCGGCCTGAGTGCGATCGAGGAGCTGCTCTCGGACATTCCTGCGGCCGTGGATCAGCCGATCGTGATCGCCCAGCATCGTGACACGCAGAAGAGCGCGCTCGCGGACGTGATCTCCCGCCACACGAGCCGACCGGTGGTTGACGCCTCCGACAAGCAGTCGCTCGAGCGCAACCACGTGTATCTCGCGCCGGCCGACTACCACTTGCTCGTCGAGCGAGGTTCCCTCGCGTTGTCACTCGAGGCGCGTGTGCAATACGCGCGTCCCTCGATCGACGTGCTCCTCGAGTCTGCCGCGGATGCCTACGGACCCGGCGTGATCGGCGTCATCCTCACAGGGGCGAATGCGGACGGCGCTGAAGGGCTCGCGCGCATCAAGAGGTACGGCGGCGTGGCCATCGTCCAGGATCCGGCGGAGGCGGAGAGGCGCGCGATGCCGGAGGCGGCGATCGCGGCGACCGTCGCGGACGCGGTGCTGCCGCTCGCCGAGATCGGCAAGTTCATCTACGGGCTCTGCCTCGAGCCTGCAAAGGCGTGACCGAAAGGGCCAACATCTTGTTGGTCGACGACCGCGAGGACAATCTCGTCGCGTTCGAGGCGATCCTCGAACCGCTCGGTCAGAACCTGATCCGTGCGGGCTCCGGCGAAGAGGCGCTTCGTCAGCTGCTCGTGCACGACGTCGCGGTGATCCTGCTCGACGTCCAGATGCCTGAGCTGGACGGCTTCGAGACGGCCGCACTGATCAAGCAGCGCGAAAAGACCCGCGGCGTGCCGATCATCTTCGTGACGGCGATCTCGAAGGACGAACAACACGTCTTCCGCGGCTACTCCACCGGTGCGGTGGACTACATCTTCAAGCCGCTCAACCCGGACATCCTGCGCTCGAAGGTGGCGGCATTCGTCGAGATCTACCAGCGAGGGCGCGAGCTGCAGAAGCAGGCCGAGACGTTGCGCGAACGCGAGCTCGTCGCCGCGCGGCGAGAGAGCGAGCAGCGGTATCGCGCGCTCGCCGACGCGATGCCCCAGATCGTGTGGACAGCCGGGCCCGACGGGAAGGCGACGTACTACAACCGCCGCTGGTTCGAATACACCGGCCTCGAGCCCGGGCCGGTCGAAGGGAGCGAGTGGATGCAGTTCGTCCACCCCGACGATCTCAAGCGCACGGTGCAACACCGGCTCGAGACGCTGTCGAGCGGCGCGGTGTTCGAGATCGAGTACCGCATCCGGGGCCTGGACGGCGGCTATCGCTGGCACCTCGGCCGGGCCGTCCCGCTGCGACGCGAGACCGGGGAGATCGACTTCTGGGTCGGAACGGCGACCGACATCGACACGCACAAGCGCACCGAGCAAGCGCAGGACTTCCTCCTCCATGCGGACGCGGTACTCGCCGGCTCGCTCGACTATCGGCGCACGTTGCAGGCCGTCGCCCAGCTTGCCGTGCCCGAGATCGCCGATTGGTGCGCAATCGATCTCGTCGAGGGCGACGGCAG
>JBKPJA010000223.1:0-6560 GCA_046730515.1 Actinomycetota bacterium
GCGAGCCACGCGCAGCTGGACATCCCGCTCTGGCGCGCCGTGAGTGAGTGGCTCGCGTCCGACTGGCCGTTTGGCAGCGTCGAGTACGCGCCGCGCGCCTAGGTAACGCCGCCGGGAGCCGACTTTAAGTAACTCATGGGCGGAGTAGAGACTCACTCTCTTGCATCGGGGTCAACAGGGTCAGCCGGTCGCACTGGGTGGGAACAACCCATCCTGTACTACCGACTCCATCGTTCGGCAGAAAGATCGAGTTTGCGAACCCTACGCGGAACGAGCGGCGAGTCGGGCAGCGAGAGCCCCTCCGGTGGGAGCGCCAAGCACGCCGAGGCAAGCCACGGCGAGGCGGGCGCCACCATCCTCGGCGTCAACACGGAGTCGGTCGCCCTGACGGTCATCGCCGTCGTCGCTTCGCTCCTGCTCGCCCTCGTCGTCTGGCTCGGGCGCTGGCCGCGGCTTGCGCTGCTCTGCGTCGCCGGTTTCGGGCTCGTCTTCGCAGCCGGTGACGGACGCGAGCCCGTCCACCAGCTCAACGAGTCGCACGCGGGCCTGGCGGCGATCGCTGCGATCCTGATCGGCTTGCACCTGGGCGTAACCGCGCTCGCTGCGGCGCTCTTCCCGCGCGGAGGCGATGCAAGCAGACTCGCGACCGCCGAGCCGCTCGCCTAATGCGAGGATTCGGCCCGCCCGCAAAGCCGGGCGGGCCGAATCTTCATCGTGCCGCCCTCAGCGGTTGGCGGCGGCCACGAAGTGGCGCGTCATGTTCATAGGTGTCCGAGCGGCTAGCGACTGTTAGCGGGAGATAACGGCCCGCAGCGACTCTTTGAGCGAGCTCATAGAGTGCTGCACCGCTGTCGGCTCGTAGCCGCAGTGGGCCATGCAGTTGTCGCAGCGGGGGTCGTTGCCGCGGCCGTACTTCGACCAATCGGTGGTCTCGATCAGTTCTTTGTACGTCTGCGTGTAGCCGTCGCTCATCAGGTAGCAGGGGCGCTGCCAGCCGAAGATCGAGTAGCTCGGGATTCCCCAGGGCGTGCATTGGAAGTCGATCTTGCCCTCGAGGAAGTCGAGGAAGAGGGGCGTATGGTTGAGCCGCCACTTCTTCCGCCTGCCGTCGGCGAACGCTGCCGAGAAGAGCTTGCGGGTCTGCGTGACACCGGGGAAGTGGTCCTGGTCGGGCGCTTTCTCGTATGCGTATGCGGGCGAGATCTGCATCGAGTCGACCTTGAGCTCGTCGTTCAGGTAGTCGAGCACCGCGCGCACCGTCTCCGGCGTATCGGTGTTGAGGAAGGTTGTGTTCGTGGAGACGCGGAAGCGGCGCTCCTTCGCCTCCCTGATCGCCTCGACTGCTTTGTCGAAGATCCCTTCGCGCTCGACGAACTGGTCGTGCCGCTCGCGCATGCCGTCGAGGTGGACGACCCAGGAGAAGTACCGGGACGGCGTGAAGTTGTCGAGCTTCTTCTTCATCAAGATCGCGTTCGTGCACAGGAAGACGTACTTCCTGCGCTTGATCAGCTCGGAGGCCATGACGTGCACTTCGGGGTGCACGAGCGGCTCGCCGCCCGCGATCGAGACCATCGGCGCGCCGGACTCCTCGATCGCGGCGAGTGCCTTCTCGACTGGCATCCGCTGCTTGAGGATGTGCTCGGGGTGCTGGATCTTGCCGCAGAAGGAGCAGGCGAGATTGCACTGGAACAGCGGCTCGAGCTCGACCAGCAGCGGGAACTTCTCCGTGCCGTTGAGCTTCTGCTTGGCCAGGTAGCCGGCAATCCGCACCGACTGGCGAAGCGTGACCGACAACTACGCGACCTCCCTCGGCAAGTTGCACTGGCTCGATCTCACCGGATCCTCGCTCTTCGCCACGCTCGCTCCCTCCGCTCGCCCGACCTTACCTTGGCCTTCATGCGAACGTCCTTCGCACTTTCTGCAGGCCCTCGGCGAGTCGGTCGATCTCCTCGGGCACCGTGTAGAGATAGAAGCTGGCGCGGTTGGTGGCGGGGACGCCGAGCTTGGCCATCAGCGGTTGGCAGCAGTGATGGCCGGCGCGGATCGCTACCCCCTCCGAGTCGAGGATCTGGGCGACGTCGTGCGGGTGGACGCCCTCGACGTTGAAGGAGACGATCCCCGCCCGCCGCTCGGGCGGAGGGCCGTAGGTCACCACTCCGGGCAGCTCTGCCAGCAGTTCGAGCGCGTACACGGTCAGTTCGCGCTCGTACTCTTCGATTGCCTCGAGCCCGACCTCGTTCAGGTAATCGATCGCCGCACCGAAGCCGACCGCCTCGGCGATCGGCTGTGTTCCCGCTTCGAACTTGTAGGGCAGCTCGCCCCAGGTCGTCTCCTCGAAGGTGACCGAGCGGATCATGTGGCCACCAAGGTTGAACGGCGCCATCGCCTGCAGCAGCTCGGCACGGCCCCAGAGCGCGCCCACCCCGCTTGGCCCGCAGAGCTTGTGTGCCGAGAAAGCGAGAAAGTCGCAGCCAAGCGCCTGGACCTCGAGCCGCCGGTGGGGCGCCGCCTGTGCGGCGTCAACGACCATGATTGCACCCTGCTCGTGCGCCCAGCGAGCCAACTGCTCGACCGGGTTGATCGTCCCGAGCGCGTTCGAGACGAGCGTGCTGGCGACGACCTTGACGTCGCCGTTCGCCCCGATTCGGTCGAGCAGGTCGAGACGCAGCTGCCCCTGCTCGTCGATCCCGAGCATGCGGAAATCGGCGCCGGTGCGCTTGGCGATGTACTGCCAGGGCACGAAGTTCGAGTGGTGCTCGAGCTCGGTGACGACGACGATGTCGCCGGGGCCGAGGTTGTTCAGCCCCCATGCGTAGGCGACCAGGTTCAGCGCCTCGGTCGCGCTGCGCGTGAAGATGATCTCACGCGTCGAGGGTGCATGCACGAACGCGGCGACCTTCTCGCGCGCACCCTCGTAGCCGGCGGTCGCGCGCTCCGAGAGCTCGTAGACGCCGCGGTGCACGTTGGCGTACGAGGTCTCATAGAAGTCTCGCATCGCGTCGAGCACCTGCCGCGGTTTCTGGGCGCTCGCCGCGGAGTCGAGGTACGCAAGCCGCTTGCCGTGGAACCGTTGCTCAAAGACGGCGAAGTCGGCTCGCACCGCCGTGCCGGCGAGGCGCGAGGGCGCGCGGGCGCGAGCCTGGGGCGTTACCGCCACTAGGCCGTCTGCTCGTCGGCGAGCTCGAACGATTCCCCGCAGCGGCAGGTCAAGCTCGCGTTCGGATTTTCAACCTTGAATCCTGAGTGGTGAAGGTTGAGGACAAAATCGATCGTGCTCCCGCGGACAAATGGAGCGCTCTGCGGATCGACGAGGATCGTGACGCCTTCGCTCGCGATCGCGTGGTCGTCGCTCCGCGCCCGATCGAAACCGAGCGCGTACTGATAGCCCGAGCAGCAGCCGGAGCGAACGTCGAGACGAAGGGCGCCCTCTGATGGGTCCGTCTGCACGCTCAGCAGCTCACGCACCTTCTCGGCGGCGTTCGCGGTCAGCGAAACCAACTGGCCAGAATCTTCGAGCTTGGACACGAGTCACTCCCTTTCGTTGGCTGTCATCCGCCGATGTGTGACATCTCGACTCTCGCGCGCCGCGGCGTCGCGGCGCTTCGCAGTTCCGAATAGCGGTCCGCTCTTCCGGTCCAGATCGAGCGCAGCCGGCAGGCGATCTGTCCGTCGGTCGCGCCCGCGCGCAGCGGAGCGCGCAGGTCGTGGCCGTGGCTGGCGAACAGGCAGGTGTACAGCTCGCCGTCTGCCGAGAGCCGCGCGCGCGTGCAGTCGTGGCAGAACGGTTGCGTCACCGAAGCGATCACACCGATCTCGCCCGCGCCGTCTCGGTAGCGGTAGCGATTCGCGACCTCACCCCGGTAGTTCGGGTCGACCGGCTCGAGCGGCCACTCGCGCTCGATCATCCGGATCATCTCCGCCGCCGGCACGACCTCGTCGAGCCGCCAGCCGTTCGTCGTTCCCACGTCCATGTACTCGATCAAGCGGAGGATGTGGCTGCTGCCGCGGAAGTAGCGCGCCATCGGCAGCACGCTCGCCTCATTGACGCCGCGCTTCACGACCATGTTCACCTTCACCGGTCGCAGGCCGCACGCGGCCGCCACCTCGATCCCTTCCAGGACACGTGCGACCGGAAAGCCAACGTCGTTCATCGCCTGAAAGACCTCGTCGTCGAGTGAGTCGAGGCTGACGCTGACGCGGCCGAGTCCCGCCTCCTTGAGCGCTTGCGCCTTGGCCGCTAACAGCGAGCCGTTCGTCGTCATCGCGACCTCGCGGACGCCGTCGATCCCCGCCAGCAGCGCGACCAAGCGCTCGAGATCGCGCCGCACCAACGGCTCGCCGCCCGTGACCCGCAGCTTCTCAGCACCGAAGCCGACAAAAATCCGGCTCAGCCGCGCGATCTCCTCGAACGTGAGCAACTCACTGCGCTCGAGGAACCGGAAGTCGCGGCCGAAGATCTCCTTCGGCATGCAGTAGACGCAGCGGAAGTTGCACCGGTCGGTCACCGAGATCCGCAGGTCTCGAAGCGGCCGCCCCAGCAAATCGTTGCCGCTCGCCGCCGCCTCCCGTCGGCGACCCGGGTCGAGGACACTCATCACCAGAGCGAGAATATACTTGCGCAGGCGTGCAGATGAACCCGGGCCAACCCGTCCGCCAGAGCGAGCTCGAGCGGCTCGTGACCGCCTTCCGGTTGCTCGCAGACCCTGGCCGGCTGCGACTCGTAGCGGCACTGCTCGAAGACCGCGAGCTCCCAGTCCGCGAGCTCTCCCACGCCGCCTCGCTCTCCGAGACCGCGACTAGCCAACAGCTACGCGTCCTGCGCGAAGCCGGCGTCGTGCGCCGACGCCGCCTCGGCCGTCAGATCCTCTATCGGCTGAACGGCGGCGACGCTCGCGCGCTCGCACGGACGGGTATCGCGCGCGCCTCCTTCCGTTCCTCCTACTCGACGCGAAAGGACGCCGCTGTGACCTACATCATCGCCGAGCCCTGCATCGACATTAAGGACAAGTCCTGCGTCGATGTCTGCCCGGTCGACTGCATCCACGAATTCGACCGCATACTCGTGATCGACCCCGAGGAGTGCATCGACTGCGGCGCCTGCGAACCCGAATGCCCCGTCGAGGCGATCTTCCCCGAGGACGCCCTCCCAGACAAATGGGAGCCGTTCGTGAAGATCAACTACGCCTACCGCGACGCGCCGGACGGCGACACAGCCGACGTAATCAACCGCCTCGTCGGCGACTACGCGCTCGAACACAACGTCCACAACGAACCGATTAGTTAGCGAGCGTGTCGGGTACGTAAACCCGTCCGGGTCGTCTGGCCGTGCTGCGGGGAGTGACGGCCCGTAGAGTCGCGTTTCCCATTCGCGATCCGGTGGAGGGCGCTCTTGTTGGTCTCGCTTGTGTATCTGCTGTTTCGGCGTGCGCTTGCGGTGGCGGCGTTGCGTTTGCGCTCGCGTGAGTTCAAGGAGCTTGAGATCGTGGTGCTTCGACACGAGTTGGCGGTTCTGCGCCGCCAGGTTGCGCGGCCGCGGCTGGAGGAGTCCGACCGAGTATTCCTGGCCGCGGCGAGCCGGCTGCTGAGTGGCAAGAGCCGGCGGTCGTCCTTCGTTCGCCCGGACACGCTGCTTGGTTGGCATCGGCAGCTTGTGCGGAAGCGGTGGACGTACGCGGGGCGACGGCCGGGCAGGCCGGCGGTCGCGGAGGAGACCCGTGAGTTGGTGGTGCGGCTTGCACGCGAGAACCCGCGGTGGGGCTATCAGCGGATCGTCGGTGAGCTCGCGGGCGTCGGTGTGTGCGTCTCGGCGACTACGGTCGCCAAGATCCTCCGACAGGCGGGCGTGCCTCCCGCCGGTACGCGCGTCCAGCTTAGTTGGCGAAAGTTTGTGCGCGCGCACGCCGCCTCGATCATCGCCTGCGATTTCTTCACCGTCGAGACGCTCGGGCTCGGCCGGCTCTACGTGCTCTTCTTCCTGGAGCTCGGCAGCCGCCGCGTGCACCTCGCCGGCTGCACGGCGAATCCCGATGGGCGCTGGGCTGTGCAGCAGGCCCGGCAATGCGCCTGGTCGCTGTGCGAACGAACGACACCGATCCGCTTCCTGATCCACGACCGCGACAGCAAGTTCAGCCGGGCGTTCGACGACGTTTTCAAGAGTGATGGCGTCGAGATCATCCGCACACCGTTCCGGGCGCCGCAGGCGAACGCTTTCGCCGAACGCTGGGTCGGCACGGTCCGCCGCGACTGCCTCGACTGGCTCCTGATCATCAGCCGCAGACAGCTCGAGCGCGTCCTACGTACGTATGTGGAGCACTACACCAACCATAGGCCACACCGAGCACTCAACCTCGCGCCACCGACGCCACGAGCCCGTCTACGCCCCGTCGGCTCCCATCCACCACCGCAGCTCCAGAGACGCGACCGACTCGGCGGACTGATCCACGAATACGCCCGCGCAGCATGAAGATGGATTTGCGTACCCGACAGGCTGAAGATCAACTCGTCGCGAGCGTCATTGAGAGCGACCAAAATGCTCGCCGCCCAGGCGATCTCATGCTCGT
>JBKPJA010000224.1:0-4568 GCA_046730515.1 Actinomycetota bacterium
ACGAGGTGCCGTCCATTGCCGGGTTCGAGCTGGATGGCGCGGAAGGGAGTCGCGGGCCGTGCGCCGAACTTTCGCGCCTGGCTGACTGCGCGGCTCGTAAGCTCGGTGCCGCTGATGCCGGCGGGGAAGCCGAGATAGTTCTCGATCCGCCGTGACGATCCCGCCTGCCCGCCGAGGGCGGTGCTCTCGACGATCAGCGTGTCGAGCCCTTCGGAGGCACCGTAGACGGCGGCGGTGAGGCCGGCCGGGCCGGCGCCCACGACGAGCAGGTCGACTTCCTCGCGCGGCGCCAGCTCGCGGCCGACCCCGAGCGCGCGCAGGACCTCGCCGCGCGACGGGTGAATCAGCTCGATACCACCGGGGAGGCGAACGAGCGGCGGCTCAGCTCCGCCCGGCGGCGGGGCGTCATGCCAGGTGAACGGAAGCCGGTTGGCGCGGACGAAGTCCAGCATCTGCATCGTCGGCGCAGATGAGCGAGGCCCCACGACTTCGAGGCCGATCCCTTGGACGCGCTGTAGCGCCTCTCGTCGAGCGATGAAGGTTGAGAGGACGAGGTCACTGAGCGGACCATCCTCGAACAGCAGCTCGCGCAGTGCCTCACGGTCGACCGCGATGTAGCTCAGCGCTTCGGTTACGAGCGCGGTCACGAAGACCGTCTGTCCCGAAAGAAGGTTCAGCTCGCCGAGAAAGCTGCCGGCGCCATGGCGGACAATCTCGTTTCCGGCTGCGTCGAGGATTGCCACCTCGCCCTCACGGATGGCGATGAACGGATAGATGGGATCCCCGACCCGGTACAGCTCGTCGCCGACGCCCGCGGTGAGCTCTTCGCCCACTGCGGCGAGTGTCGACAACTGCGAGGCAGAGAGCGAGGGGATCGCGGGAACTGCCATTCGTCGAGCGTAGCCCCCTAGCCCTTCACTGCGCCACCCAGACCGCAGAAACAGCCCGAAACCGTTGCCATGGCTCGCGACCAGTTGCCCCGACGAACGCATGGTAAGGAGGGGTCGACGGTTCGAGTCCGTCAGCGACTTTTGCAGCTAATCCCTGCTCTCCCGCGGCGTGCTGGTTCCGCTCAATCGTTTCGAGCACGATGACGGGGATGCGGCGGATGCCTTTGGTCTTCTCGTCGTAGTCGGCGAAGCCGGGCGAATCGTACTTCTGGCGCTCCCAGATCCGCTCACGTTCCTCGCCGCCGGCGACTCGCGCCCGTGCGCGTATGGTCTCAGTGCCGATCTCGACAGCCACGTCCGGATTCGCAATCACGTTGTGGTACCAATCCGGATTCGTCGGGGCGCCGCCTTTGGACGCGAACACGGCTACTGCCTCGTCGGACAGACGCTGATAGGCGAGCGGGTTGACGCGTTCGGTGCCGGTCTTGGCGCCGCGATGGTGCAGTAGTAGGAGAGTTCGACCTTCGAATGGTCCGCCGACACGTCCGCCGTTTGCGCGGAACTCGTCGATGACTCTTTGATTCCAATCCGGCATTTGCCAGCGACGATACACACAGCCCGTCACCCTGCGACCAACAGGGTCCTTTGTAGATGGACGAGGTTCTGATGGTTTCACGCGCGCCGTTCATGGCGTGAAAGTCTGCTACATACTCGGCTCGAGCAGCCGGTTCGACATAAGCGACGTGACGATGCAAGGGACTCGATGACATACCTGCCTGCCGACGACCGCTACGAGCGCATGGCGTATCGCCGGTCGGGTCGTAGCGGCTTGGTGTTGCCGGCCATGTCGCTCGGCCTGTGGCAGAACTTCGGCCACGAGCGTGCGCTCGACCAAAGTCGTGGCATCGTCCGGCGTGCGTTCGACCTAGGCATCACGCACTTCGATCTCGCGAACAACTACGGACCGCCGTACGGATCGGCCGAGGAGAACTTCGGGCTGATCATGCGCGACGACCTGAGGCCGTACCGCGACGAGCTGCTCGTCTCCACGAAGGCCGGGTATGACATGTGGCCCGGGCCGTATGGCGACTGGGGTTCGCGGAAGTACCTGCTCGCGAGCCTCGACCAGAGCCTGCGCCGGATGGGGCTCGAGTACGTCGACATCTTCTATTCGCACAGGTTCGATCCCGAGACGCCGCTCGAGGAGACTATGGGCGCTCTCGCGAGCGCTGTTCAACAGGGGAAGGCGCTCTACGTGGGCGTGTCGTCGTACTCCGCCGCGAACACGCGGAGAGCGTTCGAGATCCTGCAATCGCTCGGCACCGCCCTCCTGATCCACCAGCCGTCGTACTCGATGCTCAACCGGTGGATCGAGCCGGAGCTGCTCGACACGCTCGGCGAGCTCGGCGTCGGCTGCATCGGCTTCTCGCCGCTCGCGCAGGGGATGCTGACGGACAAGTACCTGAACGGCATCCCGGAGGGCTCGCGCGCGAGCCGCGACGGCACGCTGTCATCGACGCTGTTGACGGACTCCAACTTGGCGAAGATCCGCGCACTGAACGAGATTGCAGGTAGGCGGGGACAGTCGCTCGCGCAGATGGCACTTGCGTGGAGCCTGCGCGACGCGCGCATGACCTCGGCGCTCATCGGAGCCTCGAGCGTTGCTCAACTGGAAGCGAACGTCGGAGCGCTCGAGAACCTGCATTTCTCGGACGACGAGCTCGCCGAGATCGACCAGTACGCCACCGAGTCCGACATCAACCTCTGGGCGCGCTCGACCGCTTGAGCGCACATCGCGATGGCGATCGTCGCGGCGTTGTTCTTCTCCGTCTCGATCCTCCTGCACGAGTTCGGACACGCCCTCCGGCGTGAGTTGCTCGCGGTCCGTGCTGGTCCGTAGTCGCTGAAGCTGGGGGTTGTCTTGCCTTTGTTGCAGGTGGTGCGGCGCAGTTCGCGGGGATCCTCATAGGTCTCGTGTGCGTGCTGTGAGCGGAAAGGACGCTCGGGGCACGGGAGCTGTTTTGAGCGGAAAGTAGGCGCAGGGTGTGCGCTTCGACGCGAACGGCGCGGTGCCTCCGTAGATCACGTCGTGTCCTTTGCCGCCGCGGATGACGTCGTTGCCACCGCGGCCGTAGTTGAGTTTGCTCAGGTCGTTTCCGGTGATGTGGCGTCGAGCTCTTCCCGCCGGGCGGACGTGAACGCCGCGCCGTCGGCTGGCTTTGCGACCAGGGCCGGGAGCGGCGCTGCGATCTTGGCGCGACGTGGATGACCCTCGTAGCCAGCACAGACAACAAAGGATGGAGCCCTTATGGAGCCCTGTGGTTGCAACCGCTGGCAACCGGTCGCAAATCGGACACGTTAGGAAGCGCCAAGAATGAGCCAAAATCGTTGCCGTCGGTTGCGACCAGTTACCCCAACGATGGTAAGGAGGGGGTCATCGGTTCGAGTCCGATAGAGGGCTTCGCGAAGTCCCTGCTGATCAACTCCTTTTGTTTGCCAGCGGGACGACGGTTGCGACCCTCGGCGTCCACCGAACGTCCACGGCCCGGCGCGACAGCCTTCTACGTGGGCTGGAATCGCTGGCGCTGAGCGGCTTTGCGCGCTTCTGCTGCGACGTCCACCCAGCGTCCACCGCCCGCTCAACTGCAAGCGCATCGAGCAGCGACACGGCATGTTCGCGGCTGTCGTTGGCGAGGTGGCCGTAGTGGCGATCGATCATCGCGATGCTCGAGCCGATGAAGCGCGAGACCGCGAACACCGGCACGCCGGCGCGGAGCGCGAAGGTGGCGGAGGTGTGGCGCAGGTCGTAAAGATCGCGGAGGGGCTCGATGCCTGCCGCTTTCTGGGCGGGTTTCCAGTGCCGGCGACCGAAGCTTCGGAAGTCGATACGGCCGCCACGCGCGCTCGGGAACAGGATCGGATTGTCCGAGGGTGGCAGACGGTCGAGCGCCTCGAGCGCAATCGCCTGCAGCGGCACCGCGCGCGTGCTCAACCTGGTCTTGGTCGGCTTGAGCCGACCGTTCGCGTAAGCCCTGCGCACATAGACCACGCCGGAGGCGCGATCGACATCACGCTGCTCAAGTCCGAACAGCTCCGACGGCTGAAGCCCAGTCGCGACGGCGAAGAGAACCAATGGTCCGTAGCGAGCGCCAAGGCAGTCGGCGAGCGCTCTTACTTGTTCCCACGATTCGAACGGTCGCGTCTCTTTCGCGCGGCATGGGGTTGGGGACGCCGCGTTTGGCCGGGTTGTAGTCGATCAGTCCCCATGCGACCGCGCGGTTCAGCACCTGCCGCAGCGCCTGCGTTGCCTCGTACCGATGGCCTTCCGGAATCGTCAACCGCCACGCGTACATATCCTTCGGCGCCAGCTCCGCCAGCCGGATCTCACCCAACGCCGCCGTCGCCTTGCCGAGTAGCCAGCGCAGCTTCGCGATCGTGACCGGCTCGGCCTGATGCATCTCTAGGTACTCCTCGACCAGCTCGGAAAGCGTCATCGTCGCGGCCCGCCCACCCGGACCGAGCCGCTCGAGCACCTTCCGAAGCCCTTCCAGCGCCTCAGCGCGAGTCGCGAAGCCGCCCACCTGCGGCCTCGTCGACCCACGTCCCTCGAGCCGGTAGCGATATGCCCAAAGCGGCTGCCCGTCCAGGCCCTTCGCCTTCAGCTTGAACACCTGTCCC
>JBKPJA010000225.1:0-11928 GCA_046730515.1 Actinomycetota bacterium
GTTCGCAGACGCGATCTCTGGCGGAAGTTCTTCGCCGACCGCGGAACGCACCTCGCCGCGATGATCGCTTACTTCGCGTTGCTCTCCTTCGTCCCGCTGACGTTTCTCGCGCTGGCGGTGCTCGGGCTGACGGGTCGCGCCGACGAGTCGAGCTTCCTCGTCAAGGAGATCAAGAGGGCGTTGCCGGGCACGCCGATCTCCCGCATCGTCGATCTCGTGCACGTCTTCCAGGACAACGCCGCCGCGCTTGGAATCGTCGGCGGCGCAGCGCTGATCTGGACATCGCTTTCGCTCTTCAGCGTGCTCGAGTCCGCCTTCAACATCGTCTACGGACGACCGAACCGTTCCTTTCTGCGCGGGAAGAGCCTCGCCGTCGTTCTGATGGTTGGATCGCTCGTGACGTTGTTCGTTGCGCTGCTCGCGGGATCGCTCGGCGTCTCGGCGCTGCAGCGCTACGTTCCCGCATTCGCCGACACCGTCGTGGGTGCGTACGTGCTGTCGATCGCCGTCTCGCTCCTCGGCGTCTTTCTGTTCATCTTCTCCTGTTACCGCTTCCTGACGAACGCCGAGGTGACTGGGCGCGAAGTGTTACCAGGCGCGCTGCTCGCAGCGGCGTTGCTCGAAGCGACGTTTCAGGTGCTGCCGTTCTATCAGCGCTACGCGAACCTCAATCCGACGCTGCGGGCATTCGGCTCGCCGGCGATCCTGCGCGTCTGGTTGTACGTGATGGCAAACGTGATCGTGTTCGGCGCCGAGCTGAATTGGTGGCTCGCGCGCCGCGCGGAGCAGTCGCTCATGGAGGAGTTGCCGGGGCTCGCATAGCGGCAAGCAACGCCTGCGCTGCCCGCGCGCGATGCGAGTTGCGGGACTTCCACTCGTTGCCGAGCACGGCGACCGTCTCCTCTTCGCCGTTCGGGATGAAGATCGGGTCGAAGCCGAAGCCCTCGGTTCCGCTCGGTTCGTTCGCGATGCGGCCGCTCAGCGTGCCGGAGCCGCGAAACTCTTCGCTGCTCGGTGAAACCACAACGAGCTCGCTGATGTAACACGCCTTGCGACCCTCGCCGGTGATGCCTTCCAGCGCACGCAGGAGCCAGCCCACCTCGTCGCCCGCCGCGCTACGCGACGAATGCACGCCGGGTCCGCCGTGCAAGCCTTCGACCTCGATCCCGGAGTCCTCGCCCAGCATCCACCGCTGCGGATCGCCGACGCGGCGGCCGAACTCCGCTTTCGCCCGCGCGTTCGCGTAGTACGTCGGACCCACCTCAGGCGGAAACTCGTCCGCGTCGAGGGGGTCAATCGTCCAACCGGGGAGCAGGCGCTCCAGCTCGCGTGCCTTGTGCTCGTTGTGCGAGGCGAGCGTTGCGCCTATTCCCCGCTCCAACGCACCTCCTCAACGTCCTGAACATCGGCGACGCGCGCGACGACTCGAGCCGGGTTGACCTCGGACGGCACGCGCAGGTCGAGTGCGAGCTGCCGCCGCTCCCCTTCTTGAGTGACAGCGACCGACTCGATGCGCACACCTGCGCGCTCCACCTCGTCGAGCACGGTTCCCGGGCTCGTGCCGAGTGGTAGCTCGACGAGCAGCCGCGCATCCTCGGGGCGAACGCGAATCAAGACGCGATACGCGGCGATCCGCAACGGCCAGAGCGAGAAGAGGACAACCGCGGTCGCGATCACTGCGCCGCTGTAGTAGCCGGCGCCGACCGCGAGCCCGATCGCAGCGACGACCCAAAGCGTTGCCGCGGTCGTGAGGCCCCGGACGATGAAGCCCTGCCGGATGATCGCCCCCGCGCCGAGGAAGCCGATGCCCGTGACGATTTGCGCCGCGACCCGAGTCGGGTCGGTCCGCAACGTGTGGAAGCCATATGCACCGGCAATCGTGAACAGAGCGGAGCCGAGAGCTACGAGCAGATGCGTGCGGAGACCTGCCTCGCGTTCGCGGAGCTCGCGCTCCAGCCCAACCGCAGCGCCCAGCGCGGCCGCGAGCGCAAGTCGAAGCAGTGCCTCGCCCCAGTGAAGGGTCGGGACGCTAGACGCGTAGAGCAGCAACGGCCTCCTCTTGTGCGACCGCGATCTCCTCGATGCCGGTCGCGGCGAGCTCGAGCAGTTCGTCCAGGCGAGCGCGTGTGAACGGAGTCCGCTCTGCGGTCGCCTGCACCTCGACGAGCGCGCCGACGCCGGTCATCACGACGTTCATGTCGACCTCGGCGGCCGCGTCCTCGGAGTAGTCGAGGTCGAGCACCGGCTCTCCGTCGACGATGCCGACCGACACTGCCGCGACGGACCCGGTCAGCGCTTTGCCGAGGCCGAACCGGTCGAGCGCGCGGCGGGCGGCGACATAGGCGCCGGAGATCGCAGCACAGCGAGTTCCGCCGTCGGCCTGCAACACGTCGCAGTCGACCCACAGCGTGCGCTCACCGAGGGCGTCGAAGTCGGTCACGGCGCGGATCGATCGGCCGATCAAGCGTTGGATCTCGACGGTTCGCCCGCCCTGCTTGCCACGCGAAGCCTCGCGCTCCGTGCGATCGCCCGTGGACGCGGGCAACAGCGAGTACTCCGCCGTCAGCCAGCCGCGCTTCCGTCCGTACAGCCAGCGCGGCACGCCTTCGGCGATCGACGCCGTGCAGAGCACCTTCGTCTTGCCCTGCGAGAAGAGAACGGAGCCGTGTGGTTGCTCGAGGTAGTCGGGCTCGAGCCCGAGCGGGCGCAGCTGATCCGGAGCGCGGCCGTCGGCGCGCATCACGCAGCGACGAGAGAGGAAAGTTCGACGTGCTCGACAGCGGCGATCGGGAGCTGCAGGAAGCGGACGCCGAGCTCACGGAACGCCTCCGGATCGCCCGTGGTCAGGAAACGACAAGTCCCCTCGCGCGACGGGTCGTTCTCGATTCCCTTGCGCGCGAGCGCCTCGGCCACCTCGCGAGCCGTTTCCTCCGCGGAGAAGATCAACGTCACATCGCGTCCGAAGACGCGCTGGAAGATCGGGCGAATGAGCGGGTAGTGCGTGCAGCCGAGGATAACGGTGTCGACGCCCGCGCCCTTCAGCTGCGAGGCGTACTCGCGCACCGCATCGGTCGTCCCTGCGCCGAACGGATCGTCGCTCTCGATCAGCGGCACGAGCCGCGGGCACGCAACGGGAAAGAGCTCGACACCCGCATCGAGCGTGCGGACGAGGTCGGCGTAACGCCCTGCGCTCACCGTCGCCTCCGTCGCGAGCAGTCCGACACGGCGATTGCGCGTTGCCTGCACCGCTGCGTGTGCCTCAGGTGTGATCACGCCGACGACAGGGACCGACAGGTCTTCCTGCAGCTGAGGCAGTGCGGCCGAGGTCGCGGCGTTGCACGCGGCTACGACGAGCTTGACGCCCTGCTGCTCGAGAAAGGTTCCGATCTCGCGCGCGAACACGCGTAACTCGGCGAGCGGGCGCGGCCCGTACGGAAGCCGGGCGTGGTCCCCGAGGTAGACGAAGTCCTCGTGCGGAAGCGTGACAAGGCACTCGTGGAGGACGGTCAGGCCGCCCACACCAGAGTCGAAAACGCCTACCGGCCGCGCGTCCATCCGGCGATCGTATCGCCGGAGTACGCTGTCTAGCCCTTGCTCGGGCGGCTCCTCTTGGTCTCTGCTCTCGTCCTCGCGATCGGCGCGCCGAGGGCGCACGCGCTCACGGCTCCTGAATTTACGAAGCTCGACACGAAGGTGACGATGAGCGACGGCGTCCAGATCGCTGTCACCTTCTACGAGCCGGCAGGAACGCCTCCGCCCGGCGGATGGCCGGCCGTGATGATGTTCCACGGGCTCGGCCAGACGCGGAACACGTTCGAGTTCGACGCGGGCGAATTGTCCGCGAACCGGGTCGCGGAGACCTACCTCGTGCCAGACGGATACGCAGTTCTGACCTTCGACGCGCGCGCGCACGGCGAGTCGGGCGGACTCTTCTCGCTCGACGGCCCTCGCGAGCTGCAGGACACGCGCGAGCTCTTCGACTGGCTCGTCTCGCATCCGGAGATCAACGCGAAAGCCGTCGGCGCGTTCGGCGTCTCGTACGGCGGCGGGATGGTTCTGCTGGCGGCTGTCTCGGGCGTTCCGTTCAAAGCAATCGCGGTCGCGGCGACGTGGAACGACCTGCATCAGGCGCTGATTCCACAGGGACTCGTCCGCGCAGGCCTCGTCGCCGGTTTCGCCACCGACATCCCGCAAACGCGATGGGCACCGGAGCTCCTCGACGTCCTCCATTCGGCGACCGCCGAGGAGGACACGCCGCAGGTTCGCACGTTTCTCGCGGAGCGATCGACAAGATCGAGCCTGTCAACCGTCACGACACCCGTGTTCTTGCTGCAGGGGCGACGTGACTTCGCATTCGACGCCGACCAGGCGATCGCGGCGTTCCGGCTGCTCAAAGGGCCGAAACGCCTCTACCTCGGCGACCTCGGTCACCCGCCTGCGGCGAATCCCACGGTCGAGGTGGATTACTTCGCCACCGAAATCCGGTCGTGGTTCGCCCGCTTTCTGAAAGGTGCGAACAACGGATTCGGTGAAGGCCCGGTGGTCGAACTAGCGCGGGATCCATGGAAGAGCGGACCGACCGCGAGGTACACCGGCCTGCCGCGGACGCGGACACTGCTGTTTAACGAGAGCGGCACGGGCTCCCTCACGGCCGACGGGAGAGTCGTTCGGACATTCGCGCGCGTCAAGCAGATCGAGACGTTCGGATCACCGACGGTCCGTATTACGGTGTCGAGCCGAACGGGCTACCGGCATCTCGTCGCGGTCCTCTCTGCGGTGAAGCGGGGAATGCCGGCGCTCGTGGTCACCGACGGGGGCATCGAGCTTCCGAAGCTCACCGCGAAGCCGCGGATCGTGACGATCCGTTTGCCCGACGAGATAACCGCTGTCCCCGCAGGTTCACGTCTCCGCGTGACGATCGCCGCGACATCGACCGCTCAGGCTTTCCCCAACGTCGTCTATCTGCTGCCGGTTCCCTCGAGCTCTTCTGCGACGATCGGACGAGTTACGCTCACGCTGCCCGTGCTGAAGAACCCGATCTCGCCGTGATCGCGCACCTCGCAGCCGCCGCACTCGCGCTCGCGCCGAATGCAAACCCCGGAATCACGCCGACGACGATCACCCTCGGCGGCACGGCACCGCTCAACGGACCTGCGGCCGCGTTCGGTTCCGTCGCCCGTGGCTCCGCCGCGTACTTCAACTACGTGAACTCGCGCGGCGGTGTCCACGGACGCAAGATCGTCTACGACTACCTGGACGACGGCTACGAGCCGGCGCGCACCGTGCAACTCACGCAGCAGCTCGTCGAGCAGGATCACGTCTTCGCGCTCTTCGACACGATCGGCACCGACAACGCGCTCGCCGTGCGCGGCTACGCCAACCAGCAGAAGATTCCGGATCTCTTCGTCGGCAGCGGCGTCTCCAAGATCGCCGACGATCACGCGAGGTTCCCGTGGATGATGGGCTACCTGCCGAGCTTCGTCGGCGAGGGAGCAATGGACGGCCGGCGCGTAGCCGCGGTCACACCCAACGCGAGGATCGGCGTCCTCTACGAGGACTCCGACTTCGGCAAGGACCTGCTTGCCGGTCTGAAGCGTGGGCTCCGCGGCAAGGGCAAGATCGTCTCCACGCAGTCGTACGAGCCGACGGACACGGACGTCAACTCGCAGATCGTTCGCCTGCACGCCGCCGGAGCCGATACGGTGCTGCTTTTCGCCACACCGCTCTACGCGATCAAGGGCTACGCCGACGCAAAGCGGATCGGCTGGCGTCCGCACATCTACGTCTCGTCGGTCTCGATCTCACCGGACATCATGAAGATCGCGTCGGGAGCCTCGAGCCCACGCGAGGTGGCCGGCTCGATCTCGGTCGCGTTCGTCAAGGATCCGACCTCCCCGGTCTGG
This sequence comes from Actinomycetota bacterium, assembly GCA_046730515.1. Lineage (GTDB taxonomy): Bacteria > Actinomycetota > Thermoleophilia > Gaiellales > Gaiellaceae > 3-1-20CM-4-69-9. Next base: position 5,904 of record JBKPJA010000225.1, read on the forward strand.
AAGAACGATGCGACCGTCAAGCTGTACCGCTCGATCGTCGCGCGCTTCCTTCCGGGCGCAAAGCCGCTCGACGTCTACCTCTACTACGGCATGGCCGTCGCGTACACGATGGTCGACGCGCTGCAACACGCCGGAGCGAACCCGACGCGCGACAGCCTCTTGCGCGCGGCGACGCATCTCAACGAGGTCAATCCGTTCCTGCTGCCCGGGATCCGCATCACGACGTCCCCCAGTGACTACTACCCGATGAAGAAGGCCCAGTTCGTGCGCTACAAGAACGGGCTTTGGGTGCTGTTTGGGAAACTCGTCGACGCGCGGCCGTGAGGGGCCTTCCAACCGAACGCGGCCGCATGCGTCTTAGCTTTCGCCGTTCTGATTTGCAAAGTCGAAAGGATGGGTCATGAACCGAACTCTCAGGCTGGCCGTGTTCCCGCTCGCGGCCGTCGCGGCGCTCGCGTTCGCGGGCACTGCGCTGGCGACGCAGCGCATCGCGGTTTCCCAGACCACGACGTCGCTGACGATCAAGGTCTCGCAGGATCAGAGCGACGCTCAGCCGGCGAAGATCCAGATCTACGTGCCGAACGGCTACACGCCTGTCCTGGGCGCGGCTCCGGGGACGAAGATCGGAACGACGACCGGACACGTCTTCGCGCGCGACGTCGGCGTTCCGCTGCCGCTGGAAGGCGACGTGGTCACCGACGACCCGGCGAAGCACACCAAGGACGCGTGTTCACCTGGAGCGAACGCCGCCATTTGGCTCCTCAACCTCTCCGTTGCAGGCCAAAACATCAGCTTGCCCGTGTACGTGAACCCGACGAGCGCCGCGGAATCGGCCCTCGGCGTCGCCAAGCTCACCGTCTGCCTTGGACCCGCAGACGTGCCGGCGGGAACGCCCGGCCGCTCGCCGAACGGCGCGCAGCTGCTCGATGCGACATTCACCGTCGAGAACACCCTGACGCCATCTGCGGGAGCCGCGACCTGGATCTCGTTCTGGACGCCATACAAGGCGGGTAGTCCTGCGCCGGATCCCGCGGCCACCGTCGAGGCGCGGTCGTTCGTCGGGCCTGGCACGGTGACGCTGAGGGCGAAGATCCTGAACAAAGCGAAGAAGATCGTCAGGCTCGCCGGCGTTGTGACGCAGAGCGGCCCTGTTGCCGGGGCGAAGGTCGCACTCTTGATCAACACGCGAACGCGGTTCGCAACCAAGTCGAACGCGAGCGGTGGTTTTGCGTTCCGGCTGCAGAACACGAACCGCAGGCCGACGACCACCTTCTTCCAGGCCGTGGCGACAGCGGTCGCGCGTGACATCACGTCGACCGGTTGTTCGAGCCCGACGATGCCGCCGATTCCTTGCGTCAGTGCGACCGCCGGGCCGTTCACGGCGAAGAGCGCGAGGATCAAGGTTCGCGTCTAACGCGAGACGGGGCCCTACCGGGCCCCGTCTTTTATCCTGATCATATGGCGGTGATCCGCGTCGGCACCTGCTCGTGGGCGGACGAGGCGCTTTCGAAGTATTTCTATCCGCCGGGACTGCCGGCGGGAGAGCGACTCGGCTACTACGCGCAGCACTTCGACACCGTCGAGGTCGATTCGACGTACTACCGCCTGCCGGCCGAGCAGATGGTCGAGCGCTGGGCCGAGCGCACGCCGGATGGCTTCGTCATGCACGTCAAGGCGTTCGGGCTGATGACACGCCACCCCGTAAAGCTCGAGCAGCTGCCGCCCGACCTCCGTGACGACGCCCCGACGGACGACAAGGGACGCGTCGACCGCCCCCCGCGGGAGTTCCGCGGCGAGGTCTTCCGGCGGTTTCTCGAATCGCTCGAGCCGTTGCGTTCGGTGGGCAAGCTCGGTGGGATCCTCTTTCAGTTCCCTTCGTACGTCGTGCGCAAGGACGCGTCGCTCGACTACCTGCGCTGGGCGCGCGAGCAGCTCGACGGCGACGAGATGCTGGTCGAGTTCCGTCACACGTCGTGGTTCGAGGAAGATGGGCGCGACGCCACCTTGCGCTTCCTCGAGGAGATCGGCGCGACGAACGTGATCGTCGACGCACCGCGCATCGAAGGCGCGAAGAACCTCATCCCGACCGTGCTCGCGCTCACGTCACCGACGCTGTACGTGCGCTTTCACGGCCGCAACGCGTCGACGTGGAACAAGCGCGGCGGCAGCGCGGCCGAGCGCTTCGACTACCTGTACCCGGAGGACGAGCTGCGCGAATGGGTGAAGCCGCTGCGCGACCTTGCGGAGCAAGCGGAGGACGCGTACGCCTTCTTCAACAACAACGCGTCGAGCCCGGACGGCCGCGGCGGCCGCGTCGCGCAGGCGGCGACGAACGCGAAGGCGCTGCAGCAACTCCTCCAGGCCGAGCCCGTTCCGGCGTCCTGATGGACGTCCTCGCGATCGTCCACGGCGCCAATGTCGGTGCCGGCGTCTTCGCCGACGCCGTTCGAATGCGCGGCGACCGGCTGCTCGAGTGGATCCCTTCGTCGACCGCGGATCCGCCCCGCGCGGACGCTGTGCTCGTGTTCGGCGGCGCGATGCACGTCGACCAGGAGGCGGACCATCCGTGGCTGCGCGTCGAGCTGGATGTCTTGCGACGATTGCTCGCCGCGCGGACTCCGGTGCTCGGCGTCTGTCTCGGCGCGCAACTGCTCGCGCGGGCTACCGGCGCGCGCGTCGGCCCCGCGCGGGCGCCGGAGATTGGTTGGCTACCCGTCGAGCTCACGGCGGGCGCGAGCGAGGACGCGCTCTTCGCCTCCGTGCCCCAGCGGTTCGACGCGTTCCAGTGGCATCACTACGCCTTCGACGTTCCGGCGGGCGCGACGGAGCTCGCACGGAGTGCGGTGTGTTCGCAGGCGTTCAGGCTCGACGGGAACTCGTGGGGAGTCCAGTTCCATCCGGAGGTCACGCGCGAGCAGGTGCGGTCCTGGCTCGAGGAGAAGGACGACGTCGACGTGGACTGGGACGCGCTTGCGGTCGAGACGGAACGCCGAATGGACGACTGGAATGCGTTCGGACGCGATCTGTGCACCGCGTTTCTCGCTAACGCTCGCTAGGAAGCTCTTCGTGACGCGACCACTCGTGCCACGAGCCTGCGTAGTTGCGCGCGTCGTAACCCGCTGAGCGAAGCGCGAGCGTCGCCAGCGCGGAGCGAGAGCCCGAATGGCAATATGCGACGATCTCAGGCGCATCGCCGACGAGCTCTCGAATCTCTTCGGGTGGACGTGGTTGTCCGGCCGCGGCGAAGAGATCCTGGACGTGCACGTGGCGCGCGCCGGGAATGTGGCCCTGGCGTGGATCGCATGGATACCCGTGCTTGCCGCCGAACTCCTCGTCCGTGCGGACGTCGAGAATCATGAGCTTGTCGTCGTTCAACCGCGCGGCGAGCTCGTCTCGCGTCGGGATCGCCTCATGCCGCGGCTCGAACGTCGCCTTGACGGGCTCGAGCTCGACCTGGCCGACCTCGAGGCCCTCCGGCCACGCTGCAACGCCGCCGAGCAGGACGGCAACCCGCGGATGACCGGCGAATTCGGCCATCTGCGCGGCCGGCATGGCGCCGACTCCGTCGCCGCGGTCGTACAGGACGAGCCGTTCCTGACCGGTCACGCCGTGGCGGCGTAAGCGCAGGCCGACCTCCGGCGCGAGCGCCTCGAGCATCGAGCGGTCGCTCATCGGCGGGGGCGAGCCCAGCACGAGGGGCTTCGAACCGGGGATGTGCCCGCGCGTGTGCGCGTTCGGCCCGCGCACGTCGCCGAGGAAGAGGTCGTCGTCGTGCAGATGTTCCTTCAGCCACCCGACATCGACGACCGCGGGCAGATCAGAGTCCACCGAGAAACTCCTCGACCTGGGCGTCGAACTCGTCCGGTTTCTCGATGTTGACGATGTGTCCGGCGCCGCGGATCTCGTGCACGTCGAACTCGCGTAACTCATCCGCGGACACGAATGGGTCGTGCTCGCCGACGACGAAACGGAGCCGATCGCCGAGTGCCCGTGCGACGTCGGTCGAATCGACGCGGTCGCGGATGGCCTCGACTGCGGAGATCAGATCGTCGGCATCGCGATGAAGCAGCCGCTCGTCTGCATTGCTGGCGTCCGCGAACAGTTTCGGGACCATGTCGCGCCACAATGCGTCCGGCCCTTCAGCACGAATCAAGTCGATCGTCTTCGCGCGCCCTGCGCGTCGCTCCTCGGAGTCGGCGTCGAGTCGCGAGCCGACGAGCAACGCTCCGCGCAGGCGTTCGGGATAGCGCCGCGCGAAAGCAAGCGCACAATAGCCGCCCATCGACGCTCCGATCAGCACGACCTCGCCGGCGATCTCGTCCGCAATCGATTCTGTCCACGCGTTGATCGTGCGGCCGCGCCCGTACAAGCGAAGCGCAATTCCCTCTTTCGCCTCCCACATTCGTTCGTCGAGCGGTAATGCGTGCAAGAGGACGATCTTCACAACGCCGCGACGACGTCGATCTCGGCGGCGATCGACGGACGTTCGGCGAGCCGCTCCACCCAGTCGACGAGTGCGGGGAACGAATCGAGATCGACGTCCATGCGGTCACGCGCACGCAGGATCCACGGCGCGTACGCGATGTCGGCCAGACCGAACTCGCGACCCGTGAGGAACGGCTCAGCCTCGAGCGTCCGGTCGAGCTTCGCCAGCTCGGCGTCGAGCTTCGGCCGCGCGTCCCCGTCGCCGCGCCTGAGCGCGTAATAGGCCCTCGACAGAGAGTCGAACCGAAAGATCACCACGCGTGCGAGCGAGCGCTCCGCTGGATCCGCCGGCAAGAGCGGCGGCTCGGGATAGCGCTCGTTCAGGTACTCGTTGATGACCGCGGACTCCGGCAGGACGAACTCGCCGTCCTCGAGCACGGGCACGCGGCCGGTCGGGTTCTTCTCGTAGATCCACGCGGGACGATCGTCGAGATCGATCACGACGGTCTCGTACTCGACGCCCTTCTCGGCGAGCGCGATCCGCGTCCGCGCGCAGTACGGACAGCGGTCGGCGTCGTAGAGCGTGATCACCGGTCCAGCGTAACGGCCAGGCCCATGACTGCGGCGATCTCCTCGAGCAACTGGCGGGCGGGCGGGAGATCGGCAGGCGACGAGGCAGTGCGCACGACCGCGCGGACGCGCTCGGGATCGGCGCCGGTCAGACGCGCGACGAGCGTCGGGTTCGCCGCGAGCGAGAGCTCGTCCGCCTTGGAGAGGTCCCCGTAGTACGTCGGCACCGACAGGTACTCGTCCACCATCCGCCCGCGGTCGTACAGCAAGAAGCGCACGACGCTCTCCTCCTCGAGTGAGAGCGCGACGACGGGAACGCCGAGCCGCTCGGAGAGCTCGGCGCCGAGCCGCCGTTGTGCATCGCGGTCCCGATCGAAGAGCTCGTCCGTCACCGCCACCCAGCCGTTTCGCGCCTGCGTCACCTGCGCGTCGGCCACGTGCCCGAGCCGCGGGAGGAACTGCGAGAGCGCCCGCTCCACCGCATCCGTGTCGTCGGTCTGAACGTGCGTCGACCCGATCGCCGACCGGTCGGGCTGCGCGGCCAAGCGCTCGTCGAGCCGCTCGAGATTCACGAGGAGGCGCAGCGAGTCCTCTTGGAACCCGAGCCGCCGATAGACCGTGCGCGCGACAGTGTTCTGTAGGTCGACGCCGAGCGTGAGCATCTCCGCGCCTCGGTTGCGCATCTCCGTTGTGACCGCCGCGAGCAGCTCCTTCGCCACGCCCATGCGCCGCACCTGCGGACGCACGTAGATGTCGTGCAGATGCGCGGCCCGCGGCCTCCGCTGCCGGGCGACGGCGTAGCCGACGACCTCGCCGTCGAGCTCGGCGATCAGGACGACCGCGTCACCGGCAATCGCAACGCGGAGCCCAACCCACTCGTCGTCCCACGAGGCGTCCAACCACTCAGGCGACTCGAGCTCACGCTCGTACTCGACCCAGAGCTCGTGGAGGGCGTCGTGATCGTTTTCAGTTGCCGGGCGGATGGACACGTAGGCCAGTGAGGAGATAGTGAGCTGTCAGATTCTGAAAC
>JBKPJA010000226.1:0-5468 GCA_046730515.1 Actinomycetota bacterium
TTCGCGCCCATCGCCTCGAGCGCAGCCGCCGCCTCGTCGCGCGTGAAACGTTCGAGCGTGCCGGTGATCACGTAGGTCTCGCCGCTCAGCGGCCCCTCGACAGGCTTCAGCTCGTCGCCGATCTCGAAGCGCAGCCCGAGCTTGCGCAACTCCTCGACGAGCGTCCGATTCGCATCGTCCGCAAACCACTCCGCAATCGACTCAGCGCGATCGGGGCCGATGCCTTCGACGTCCTCGATCTCCTCCTGCGCTGCGTTGACCAGCCGGTCGACGCTCTCGAAGTGGCGGGCGAGATTCTGCGCCGTCACCCAGCCGACGTCCGGGATGTTGAGCCCGAACAGGACGCGGTGGAATGGCACCTGCTTCGACGCCTCGATCGACTGAATCGCGTTCGTCGCCGAGATCTCGGCGTACCCCTCGACCTCCATCAGCTGCTCTTTCGTCAGGCGGTAGAGATCCGGCAGCGAGCGGACGAGGCCGAGCTCCCACAGCCTTCGAATCGATTGCTCGCCGACGCCCTCGATGTCTGCCGCCGCCTGCACCCAGTTGATCAGCGACTCGAGCCCGCGTGACGGACACGCGCGATTGGGACAACGGTGCATCGCCTCGCCTTCGGGCTTCACGATCTTCGAGCCGCAAAGGGGGCAATTTGCGGGCATTTTGAACGGCTTCGTGCGCCTTGCGTGCGGTCCAGCCGGCCCGACGATCTGCGGGATCACGTCGCCGGCCCGTTGCACGATCACCGTGTCGCCTTCGCGGATGTCCTTGCGATTGATGTCCTCCTCGTTGTGCAGCGTCGCGCGCGAGACGACGACACCGCCGACCTCGACCGGCTCGAGCATTGCCCACGGGTTCAGTGCGCCGGTGCGACCGACGCGGATCGCGATCTTGTTCAGCTTCGTCTGCGCGGTCATCGGAGCCCACTTGTACGCACGCGCCCAACGCGGGCGTTCGTGCAGCGCACCGAGCTTGCGCTGCTGGTCGAGGGAGTCGACCTTGATCACGATCCCGTCGATCTCGTAGTCGAGCTCGATGCGGCGCTTCTCCCACTCGCGGCATGCCTTCGCAACCGACGCAACCGTCTCGTGCCGCTCGGCGTACGGATTCGTGCGGAATCCGTGCTCGCGCAACCACTGGAGCGCCTCCCAGTGCGTGTCGGCCCGGAGTCCGTCGCGGAGGCCAAGACCGTGGATCCAGATCGACAGCGGCCGCTGCGCGGTGATTGTGGAATCCTTCTGGCGAAGCGAGCCCGCGGCTGCGTTGCGTGGATTCGGCGTCGGTTTCTTTCCTTCCGCGACCAGTCGCTCGTTCAACGCGTTGAAGCCGCTGAGCGGCAGGTAGACCTCGCCGCGCACTTCGAGTACCTGCGGCGGCGTCTCCCCGTCGGAGAGCTGCATACGCATCGCGATCGCCTTGATCGTCTTCAGATTCGGAGTCACGTCCTCGCCGCGGTAGCCGTCGCCGCGCGTCGCACCGCGCAGGAAGACGCCGTCCTCGTAGATCAGGTTGATCGACAGCCCGTCGATCTTCGGTTCGGTCACGTATGCGACCTCGCTCGTGCCGAGCCGCTTGCAGACGTCCTCGTGCCATTTCGCGAGCGCCTCGTCGGTCGTCACCTTCTCCAGCGAGCCCATCGGGGTCGGGTGCTCCACCTTCTGGAACTTCTCCGACGGCGGCGCGCCGACCCGCTGCGTCGGCGAGTCTCTCGTGACGAGCTTGGGATTCGCCTCCTCGAGCGCGACGAGCTCGTCGAAGAGCCTGTCGTACTCCGCGTCCGAGATTTCTGGATCGTCGAGGACGTGGTAGCGGTAGAGGTGGTGGTCGAGCACATCGCGTAGCTCAGCGGCACGCTGCTCGACGGTCTGCGTCTTAGAGGACATCGAACAGCTCCTCCGCAGTGTCGACGATCGCATCCGGCTCCTCGCGCTCGAGCCGTTCGCGCGGGTGGATCCCTCCCCATGTGACGGCGACCGCACGCATGGCCGCTGCTTTCGCTGCACGGATGTCGAACGGTGAATCGCCGACGTAAGCGCAGTCAGCGGGATCGGCCGCCAAACGCTCCGCGGCAAGCAGCAAGGGCTGCGGCTGCGGCTTATGCCGGGTCGTCTCGTCGCCGCCGACGACCACGTCGAAGAGGTGCTCGATCGGAAGCTGCGCGAAGGCGAGCTGGATCGTCGCGCGGCGCTTGGCGCTGACAATGCCGAGCCGGCGCCCCTCGTCCTTTAGGCGGACGAGGACGTCGTCGACGCCTGCGCAGCACACGAGCTCGTCGTGCAGCGGCTCGTTGTGCGCGCGGTACGTGACCACGAGCTCCTCGACGCGGTCGGGCGCGAGGGCGCGCATCTGCGCCTCGAGACCCGGTCCGCCGACCGCGGCCATCAGCTCTTCCTCCGACGGCTCGACTCCGAGCACCTCCTTCGCCGCATGGCGCATGGAAGCAAGGATGATCGCGCCGGAGTCGATGACGGTGCCGTCGAGATCGAAGAGAACGACCGGGAATCTCACTGCTCTTGATCGTACGTAACGTGAACGAGGTAGAGCCCCATCGGCGGCGCGGTTTGGCCGGCTTCTGAGCGCGGACGCCCTGCGAGCAACGGCGCGATGTCCACGCCGTCGACCATCGTGCCGACGAGCGTGCGCACCATGTGGCGAAGAAACGAGTCCGCAGTGATTTCGAACTCGAGCACGTCACCGCGGTCCTGCCACGCGGCGACGAGCACATTCCGGCTGAAGACTTCGTGCTGCGTTTCGGTCGGAGTGAACGCGCGGAAATCGTGCTCACCGATCAGTATCGACGCCGATCCGTTCAGCGCGTCGAGGTCGAGCGGTTTGGACAGCCACCACGAGCGTCGGTGCTCGAACGCGGACCGCGTGCGCGAACGCCAGATGCGATAGCGGTACGAACGTGAGACGGCCGAGTGCCGAGCGTGGAAATCCTTCGCAGCCTCTCGCACGTCGACGACGGCGACATCGTCGGGCAGCACGGAATTCAGCGCTTCCGCCGCACGTTCGATCCGAGGCCCGCCGTCTACCTCGATGCCGGCGACGTTCCCCAATGCGTGCACCCCGGTGTCCGTTCGGCCCGCTACCGATAGCGAAGCCCAGCGAGGGAACACCGACGTCAACGCTTCCCGGACGACCTGCTCCACCGTGCGCAGTCCCGGCTGTGCAGCCCAGCCGCGAAAGCCGCTGCCGTCGTACTCCAGTGTCAGCTTGAGTCGCACGTCAGGCGCACCTGACTGTATTTGTCAGGCCTGCCTTATGCTCTACTTTGTTGCGAATACTCTGATACACTCTACCTGTGTCGGACGAGCATGTCTTTCTGCTGCAGCGTGTGCAGCCCGCAATGGTCGGGCTCGTGGACGGATCGCTCTCGACGCTCGCACCGATCTTCTCCATCGCGCTCGCGTCGCACAACACGCGCTACGCGTTCATCGCCGGGATCGCGACGGCGCTCGGCGCCGGAGTGAGCATGGGCTTCTCGGAAGGACTCTCGGACACGGGCGAGCTCACCGGCCGAGGCAATCCGGTCGTGCGCGGCGCGATCACCGGAGGCGGCACGTTCCTGGGCGGAATCCTCCACACGCTGCCGTTCCTGATCCCGCACTATCACGTCGCGTTGTTCTTCGCGATTGCAGTCGTCGGTTTCGAGCTGCTGGCGCTGGCCTACTTCCGCTGGCGCTTCTTCGAGGACACGTTCATCCGTGCGTTGGGGATCGTCACCTTCGCAGGCATCATCATCGCAGCGGTGAGCGCCGGCCTCGGCAGTCTGCTCGGCAGCCCGACGGGCTGACCCGTCTAGCTGCGCGCTGCGGCCGGCTCGTAGTCGACGAGCTCGAGATACACCATTTCCGCGGCGTCACCTGCACGCGGGCCGAGCTTCACGATGCGCGTGTAACCGCCCGGACGATCCGTGAAGCGCGGCGCGACCTCAGCGAACAGGACGTGCACGACATCCTGCGAGCGAAGCCGGGCGAGCGCCTGCCGCCGCGCCGACAGGTCGCCGCGCTTGCCGAGCGTGATCATCTGCTCCGCGAACGGCTTCACGGCCTTTGCCTTCGCCTCGGTCGTCTTGATGCGGCCGTGCTCGATCAGCGACCCGGCCAGGTTGGCGTAGAGCGCCTTCCTGTGGGCCGAGTCGCGACCGAGCTTCTTGCCTGCACGGTGGTGCCGCATCTCCTCGTTACAGAGAGCTCTCGTCGCCGCGAAGCGTCAGGCCGTGCGCGGCGAGCGTCTCCTTGACCTCCTCCACGGACTTCTTGCCGAAGTTCGGGATCGCCGCGAGCTCGTTCTCCGTCTTGGTAACGAGGTCGCCGATCGTCTCGATCCCGACTCGCTTGAGGCAGTTGTACGACCGGACGCCGAGCTCGAGCTCCTCGATCGGGAAGTTTTCCATGCCGTGCGCGAGCGGCATCTCAGGCTGCGCACCGTCGCCGGTCACGCCTTCGGTGATCCGCTCGATGCGGTCGATGTCCGTGAAGATCGCGAGCTGCCGGATCAGGATCTCGGCCGCCTGGGCGATCGCGTCCTTCGGCGAGATCGACCCGTCGGTCGTCACGTCGAGGCGGAGCTTGTCGTAGTCCGTCCGCTGGCCGACGCGCGCAGCCTCGACGTCGTATGCCACACGACGCACGGGCGAGAAGATCGAGTCGATCGGGATGACTCCGATCGTGTGCTCGGGTCCGCGGTTCAGCTCCGCAGGCACGTAGCCGCGGCCGCGGCCGATCGTGAGCGTCATCTCGAGCTTCCCCTTGTCGGAGAGATGCGCGAGCTCGAGTTCGGGATTGAGGATCTCCAGCTCCGCCGGCGCCTCGATGTCGGATGCCTTCACGGGGCCCGCGCTCCGCTTGGCGACGTGCACCTCGATCTCCGGTGAGTCGCCGTGCAGACGGCAGATCAGGTTCTTGAGGTTGAGGATGATGTCCGTGACGTCCTCACGGACGCCCGGCAGCGTCGTGAACTCGTGCGAGATCCCCTCGATCTTCACGGAGGTGACGGCCGCACCCTCGAGCGACGAGAGCAGCACGCGGCGAAGCGAGTTCCCGAACGTGTAACCGAAGCCGCGGTCGAGCGGCTCGATCTCGAAGATCCCGCGCTCTTCGTCCACTTCCTCGTGGACGATCTTCGGGATCTGGAATTCCATCAGGCTTGTTCTTGTTGCCAAAGCGTTCCTTTCCTTACTTCGAGTAGAGCTCGACGATGAGGGATTCCTGGACCGGCGTGTCGATTTCCGACCGCTCGGGCCACTTGAGGATCTTTCCGGTCAGCCCGTCGTGATCGGCCTGCAGCCACGGCGCCACCGAAGCGGTGAGGTCGGTTGCGTCGCGCACGACCTGCTCGGCCGAGGAACCGGGCGAGATCGTGATCACGTCGTCGGGCTTGACCTGGTAGCTGGGAATGTTGACGCGGCGGCCGTTGACATGGAAGTGACCGTGGCGAACGAGCTGGCGCGCCTGCGCGCGTGACGC
>JBKPJA010000227.1:0-9798 GCA_046730515.1 Actinomycetota bacterium
GTGGCCGGGAGGGGAAGTCCGGAAGTCTCGCCGGCGCAAGATCTTGCCGGTCGCCGTCGTCTTAAACCGCTTCTTGACGCTGCTCGATGTTTTGGTCTTCGGCATCTCTCTTCACTCCCGCAGTCTTCGTCGGCGCCAGCACCATCACCATGTTGCGTCCGTCCAGCACCGGCTCCGACTCGATCTGGCCGACGTCATGGACGTCCTCCGCCAGTCGCATCAGCAGGTCACGTCCGCGTTCCGGATGGGACGTCTCGCGCCCACGGAACATGATCGTCACCTTCACCTTCGCGCGCTGGTTGAGGAAGCGCTCGACGTGGCCTTTCTTCGTGTTGTAGTCGTGGAGGCCGATCTTCGGCCTGAGCTTGATCTCCTTGACGTTGATCTGGGTCTGGTGCTTGCGTGCGAGCTTGGCCCGTTGCTCCTGCTCGTAGCGGTGCTTCCCGTAATCCATCACCTTCGCGACCGGAGGATCCGCCTGGGCGGCCACCTCGACGAGATCGAGATTCTTGGAGTACGCGTAGTCGAGCGCCTCCTGGATGGGCTTGATGCCGAGCTGCTGGCCGTTCTCTCCGATCAGCCTCACCTGAGAGGCGCGGATCGCGTCGTTGACCCGATCCTGCGGCTGCTGCGGCAAGCGGTCGGGAGGCGCCGGTCGTCTCCTCGGCCTCAAAGAATGATCACCAAGCTCGCTTTAGATCCTTTCTTTTGAAGTTACGCCCGAGCCAGACTGAAGTCTGGCACGGGATTTGGAACAAATAAACCGCTGCAAGCAGCGGCCCGGATTCCTCGTCCTTCCAGACTCGGTTGAACCGTCCCTGAGCTCAAGCGCTCGGGAGGTGAGGAACGTGGGCGCTCCTGCTTGGCAGGCCTAGAGGGTAGCAAGTTCCCGGCGAAGCGCCTGCAAGCTCAGGGTCGCCTGCTCCCCGCCCCGCTTGCGGACTGCCAGCGCTTCGTCCGACTCCTTGTCGCCGTAGACGATCACGTAGGGGATCTTCTCCAGCGCCGCGTCGCGGATCCGCTTGCCGACGGTCTCGTCCCGTTCGTCCATCTCGATCCTGTACTCGGCCAGGTCGTCGAGAAGCTCCGCTGCGGCGACCCGGTGGTCTTCCCCGACGGGGATCACCCGGATCTGCACCGGCGCGAGCCAGAACGGGAAGGCGCCGGCGTAGTGCTCGATCAGGATCCCGATGAAGCGCTCGAACGAGCCGTAGAGCGCGCGGTGGATGACGTAGAGCGGATGCTCCTGGTTGTCCGGGCCCATGTAGGTCAGCCCGAAGCGCGAGGGCATCTGCGAGTCAAGCTGGATCGTCCCCATCTGCCACTTGCGGCCGAGCGCGTCCTCCATGTGCAGATCGATCTTGGGCCCGTAAAACGCACCCTCGCCCTCGGCGATGGTGTACTCGATCTGGTTGAGCTTCAGCGCTTCCTCTAGCGCTGCCTCGTTGTGGTCCCATTGCGCGTCTGTGCCCAGCTTGTTGTCCGGACGGGTCGACAGCTCCGCGCTTGCCCTCAGGTCAAAGAGCTCATAGAGGTAGCGCGCGTAGTCGACGATGGCGGCGATCTCGTCCTGGATCTGTTCTTCGGTACAGAAGATGTGCGCGTCGTCCTGGGTGATCATGCGGACGCGGAGGAGCCCGTGCAGCGCACCCGTGAGCTCGTTCCGGTGCAACGGCGTGGGTTCGGCGTAGCGAAGCGGAAGCTCGCGGTAACTGCGCAGCTGTGAACCGAAGAGGAGCATGTGACCGGGGCAGTTCATGGCCTTGATCGCCCAGAGGTGCTCATCGACCTCGAGCTTGAACATCAGGTCCTCGTACTTCGGAAAGTGGCCCGATGTGACGAATGTCTGCGCGTCGTAGATGATCGGCGTGCGCACCTCGAGGTAGCCGCGCTTTTTGTTCTCGCGCTTACGGATGCTCTCGAGCTCGGAGAAGATCACCATCCCCTTCGGATGCCAGAGCGCCGATCCCGGCGAGTGCTCGGAGAAGTGGAAGAGGTCGAGCTGCGGGCCGAGCTTGCGGTGATCGCGGCGCTTTGCCTCCTCGATGCGCTCAAGGTAGGCGTCGAGATCCTCTTTCGAGTAGAAGGCCGTCCCGTAGATCCGGGTCAGCTGAGGGTTCGACGAGTCGCCGCGCCAGTACGCGCCGGCGAGACCCGTGAGCTTCACGGCCTTGATCGGTTTCGAGTTCTGGAGGTGCGGTCCCCGGCAGAGGTCGGTGAAATCGCCCTGCGTGTAGAAGGAGATCGGGCCCTCCGCGGTGTCGACGAGCTCGACCTTGTACGGCTCGTTCTCGGCGGCGAAACGCTTTCGCGCCTCGTCCGCGGAGACCTCCTCCCGCCGCCACTCCCGGCCCTCGACAACCTCTTTGTTGATCTCCTCCTCGATGCGCGGGAGGTCGGACTCGGAAATCGGCTCCGGGAAGTCGAAGTCGTAGTAGAAGCCGTTCTCGATCGCCGGCCCGATCGCGACCTTCACTCCGGGATAGAGGCGCCGTACCGCCTCGGCGAGCAGATGCGCAGACGAATGCCGCAGCACGGCGAGCGCATCGGGATCGTCCTTGTCGCGCGTCGTCAGGATCTGGATCGGCTGGCCGTCCTCGAGGGGGAGACGGAGGTCCTGCACGCGCCCGTTCGAGCGCACGAGCACGGCTTGCTCGGCGAGCTTGGGCCCGATTGCACGGGCGGCGTCGAGCCCCGTTGCGCCGTCGGGAAGTTCGAGTTCGGACTTGTCGGGAAGGACGACCTTCATGTCGGAACAAAATAACGACAACCCGCGCGAAGACGACAGAAACGACGAGCTCGACGAGTCGCCGGACCCTGACCCCGAAGACGGCGGCGACGCGAACGACGATCCCGAGGCCGACTAGGGCCGCCGCGGAGTGAGCGCGAGCAGCGCAACCGGCGCCAGCAGCAGGATCCACATCGTCGCTGCGAGGCCGACGCTGGTCGCGACCAAGCCGAGCACGAGCGGCACCGCCGCCCCGGCGAAGCCGCCGAGCCCGCCGACCGCGACGGCCGCGCCGCTGCGACCGGGCAAAGATTCGTACAGCCCGGCCTTCGGGATTGCGTACCACCCCGAGTTGAGCACGCCGAGCACCGCGACGAGCACGAGCTTCACGCCGCCGTCTGTGACAACCAGAAATGTGGGATACACGGCGAGAGCGGCGACTGCGGTCGCGCGCAAGTAGCGGTGACCGTCGAACCGGCGCAGTACATAGAGGAGGAGCCAGTCACCGAGGAGCCCGGCGCCGGTCCAGACCGCGACACCGAGCGCTGCCGCGCGCGGGTCGAAGCGGGCGACGTCGACGAGGTAGAGCGCGAGGAAGCCTTGGAAGACGTCCACGAGGAGATCCGACGCCTCCAGCAACGCGAGCCAGCGCAGCACGTCCAGCCGCCGCAGCGCGCCCAGCGCGTGCGCAAAGCTGTCACGCGCCGTGCGTCCGTCGACCGACGCCACGTTCGGGAGCCTTCTCACGGCGAGCGTGAGCGGAACGGCGGCGACGGCGAGCAGTGCGAGCGGACCGCGCCAGCCGAGCCCGAACCAGAACGCAGCCGCAAGCAAAAGTGGACCGCCGACGTAACCGAACGAGCCGGCAAGCGTCCAGCGAGCCATGTTGCGCTCACGTTTATCCGGATCGATATCCATCAGCGTCGCCTGCGCGAGGCTGACGAATGCACCGGTCGCAGGATTGCCGAGCACCAATGCGGCAAGCAGCATCCAAAAGCCGATCGCAAGCGACGAAAGTGCTGCAGAGAGGGCGAATCCCGCCCCGCCGAGAACGAGTAGCGCGCGCCTGCGCGGGGTGTCCCCGAAGACACCGACGAACGGGTCGAGCGCGCTGCCGACGAATCCCGGAATCGCAAGCACGACCCCGACCTGCGCGTACGTCAGCGACAGGTCGTGCCTGATCAGCGGCCAGGCAGCCGCACGTGTACCCAACACGAGCTCGTCGAGGAGCTCGATCGCCAGCAGGACGATGACGACGCCGGGACCTCGGCCCCGGCGCAGGACACCGAGTTAGCTCGGAGGACGCGCGGTCGTCATTGCGCACACATCGTACGCGCAGTCGGCTCGATATTCCAATCGCGAACGTTGCGATTTGCAGCGCATCTTTCGATCAACGTTCGCGCGTGCGTTGATGCACTCGCATTTCGGGTCGCGATGCGTCATCATCGGACTGATTTGTCGTCGTCCATTCGGCAAAACACGTGCATGCTGCGGTCCGAATACGACGTCATCATGTGTGATTGTGTCGTTTCGAGGTGCACGACGCGGGGAAATGTTGCGGGCGTAAGCAACGGCAGGAGGACGCATGGGTCAGCACATCCGTGAAGTCATGACATCGGATCCATCGACGATCGAGACCGACGGTTTCGTGGTCGAGGCGGCGAAGATCATGAAAGCCGAAGACGCAGGGGTTGTCCCTGTGACGGAGAACGGACGACTGATTGGCATGGTCACCGACCGCGACATAGCGATCCGCGTCGTCGCCGAAGGGAAGGACCCACAGTCGACCTCCGTTCGCGAGGTTGCTTCAACCGACCTCGTGACGATCGATCCCGAGCAGAACCTCGACGAGGCGTTGCGCCTGATGGCGCAGCACAAGGTTCGTCGCCTGCCGGTGGTCGAAGAGGATGGTCGGCTCGTGGGCGTCGTCGCGCAGGCTGACGTCGCTCGCGAGGGTGACGACACGAAGACCGGCCAGGTGGTACAGGAAATCTCCCAGTAGGAGGGTTCATGGAGAGCTATCCATTCAGCAGTACCCCGTCGGAACCAGCCGAGGAGCGCGAGACGCCCTCGGAGCCGACGGAGCAGCAGTTCCAGCAGCCTGAAGAAGAGGGCGTCGAGAAGGTCCGCGCTGCAACCCGCAGACGGACACGTCGTCGCAAGAAGACAACGGCGGCGGCGGCAACTCCGACGAGACGCCGGAGACGCAAGGCGACGACAGCCGCCAAGAAGACGACGCGCCGACGCAAGACAACGCGCAAGGCGGCTGCGAAGGGCGGTCGGAAGACGGCACGCCGCAAGGCGACGCGCAAGACCACAGCTCGCCGCAAGACGACGGCTCGCCGCAAGACGACAGCCCGCCGCAAGAAGACGACACGGCGCGCACCGTCGCGGAAGGCAGCGGCAAAGGGCGGTCGCAAGACGGCACGCCGCAAGGCGACACGCCGCAAGGCAGCGGCCAAAGGCGGCCGCAAGACCGCACGTCGCAAGACGACGCGCCGCAAGACCACAGCGCGCCGGAAGACGACGGCGCGGCGGAAGACGACCGCCAGAAAGGCCACCCGGCGCCGCACGACTCGGCGCAAGTCGAGCTAAGCGGTCGACGTCCTCCTGAACGTGAGAGGCCCCGCGCACGCGGGGCCTCTCTCTTTGCATCATGCCCTCCGTGGATCCAGTCATCGACATACCGGCAGCGACGCGTCTCGGCGCGGCGCTGCGGCGACTCGGCTACACCGAGGACGCCGTCGACGACCTACTCGACGACGATGACGTCGAGAGTCCCGCGGTCGGGGAGCGCCGCCTTCCTCGCGACGGCCTCGGAACGGCGATCCGCGTCTTCTTCTTGCAGCTGCCCGTGTCGAAGCGCGACGCGGTGCGCGCATTCGGTGCAGAGGCTGTCGACGCGCTCGCGGCGACCGGGCTGGCAGACGTCGGCGGGGACGTCGTCCCGCGCGTGCGGATCATCCCCATCGGCTCGCTGCTCGTCGCGTCGGACGACTTCCCCGAAGGCGACGAGAGCCCGCCCGAGTATGTGGCCGCGTACACGCCGACATCGAGGCTCTGCGACTGCTTGACTCCGCGCCGCCGAGTTGCCCGCGCGCTCGACATCGGCACCGGGAGCGGCGTCCAGGCCCTGCTCGCCGCCCGGCACGCCAAGCATGTCGTGGCGACGGACGTCAACGAGCGCGCGCTCGCCTACACGCAGATCAACGCCGCCCTCAACGGCCTGACCAATGTCGAATGCCGTCGCGGCAGTCTGCTCGAGCCGGTCGCCGGCGAGCAGTTCGACCTGATCACGTCGAACGCGCCTTACGTTGTCTCCCCAGAGAACCGCTGGATCTTTCGCGACGCCGGCTTCGAAGGGGACGGGCTCTCCGAACGGATCGTGCACGAAGCCGCAGAGCATCTCGTCGACGGCGGTTACGCGACGCTGCTGGTGAGCTGGATCGCGGAGGATCAGGACGAACCGGACGAACGGCCGCTCGCATGGACCGAGGCCGCCGAGTGCGACAGCTGGATCCTCCCGATCTGGGAAGCGGACGCGCTGGCTCACGCGGCGACGTGGAACGACTATCTCTCCGATCCCGAAGCGCTGCGCACGGCGCTCGACACGTGGATCGAGTATCTCGACCGCATCGACGCGCACTGGATCAGCGAGGGCGCGATCCTGTTGCACCGCCGAGACTGGGGGTCGCAGACGATTCGCGTGGATCAGGTGGACGAAGACGACATCGAGCCCGCGGGCGAACAGATCCAGCGCGCGTTCGCGGCACGCGCGCGCCTGGCCGAGCTGCGACGGATCAGCGACCTGCTCGACGCGCGGCGTGCGGTTGCGGCGCCGTTGCGCCTCGAACGCGAGATCGCCCCGGGGCACGGCCGCGACCGCAATCCGCGCGCGGCGCTCGAGCTCGACGAGGGAACGCACACCGTCGTCGACGGGCCGCTCGCCGCGCTCGAGCTGATCGCTTCGCTCGACGGCGAACGACTGCTGGCGGAAGCGGCCGCGACGCCGGAGCTGCAGCGCGCTGTTCTGCCGATCGCGCGCGAGCTGCTCGAGCTCGGCGCTCTGAGCTTCTCCAGATAGACGAGAAGGCCGCCGACACGGAGCCTCTCGCTGCCGCAGGATGGTCTGACTAGCGGAGCCGCAATGGCAGCAGCGCCGTCTCGTCCTTTCCTGCCGCGCTCACGCTGGCGACTCGTTCTCGGCATCAGAAGCTGATCGGCCACTGTGCCCGCACGCGTACGCTGCACATATGGCTCCAGTCGGGGTCGTCGTTCTCGGGAGCAGCCGGCCGACCGGAGTGGCTCTTATCGCATCAGCCGTTGCCTGCCGGCGCGTTGTCGCTCAGGCTGCACGGTCGGCGGCGCGGCTCGACGCCCAGGTGGTCGTGTTCAGCGGCTGGGCGCCGAACGGCGGCGTGTCGGAGGCCGAGCAGATGCGTGCGATCTGGCGCGGCCCTGAGGTCGAGCTCGTCCTGGAGACCACTGCCTCGACGACGGCTGAGAACGCGGCCCGGACGCTGCCGCTCCTGATGGAGCACGGTATCGAGCATGCGACCGTTGTGTGCACGCCGCTTCATCTCTACCGCACTCGTTGGTTCTTCCGGCGCCTCTACGCGGCACAGGGAATCCAGACCAGCTTCGAAGCCCCACTTCTCGTTCCGACGCCTTCGGCGCTCGTCTGGGAACTCGGTGCCCTCTCCGTGCGATCACGTCAGCTCCGGGCCGCGAAGGAAAACCTGCAACGAGAGCAGCGGCTGCGGTGAGCGACACGCTCGTCTTCATCCCGGCGTGGAATGAGGAGGAGAACCTTCCCGCCGTCCTCGACGACGTCCGACGCGAGTTGCCGGACGTCGACGTGCTCGTGGTGGACGACGGATCGACCGACCGCACAGCCGAGGTCGCACGCGGGCTCGCAGCCGAGGTTCATTCACTCGGTGCCAACCACGGCTTGCCGGTCGGGATAGCCGCCGGCTACCGCTGGGCACTCGACCACGGCTACGCCTACTGCGGCCGGGTCGACGCCGACGGTCAGCATCCGGCGGCGGAGTTGGGCCGGCTGCTTGCCATGGTGCGTGACGGCCGATGCGATGTAGCCGTCGGCTCGCGCTTCGTCTCGGGCGACGGCTACGAGCCGTACCGCTACCTGCCAAGCCCGATGAGGAGACTGGGCACCGCCCTTCTGCGACGTGGAATGAAGCTCGTCCTCCGGCGACCATTCGCCGACGCGACAAGTGGCTTTTACGCGGTCGACGCGGCGGCGTTGCCACTACTTGCCGAGCCTTTCCGGACGGAGGCGCCCGAGGTCGAAGCCCTACTTCGGCTCAGCGACGCTGGCCTGCGTATCGAGGAGGTGCCGGTGCGGATGGAGCCCCGCGCCGGCGGCCTCTCCAAGCTCCGGGGCCGAAAGGCCGTCAAGGTGGTCGCAACCGTGATCGGCACGCTCGTCGCCGCGAAGCTCTGGTCGCGGCGGTCGAGCTGAATGCTGCTGAACGTCGATGCTCACCTTAGGGGCGCGCGGGCTGTTCCACCGGGCTTTGACGCCGTAGCCGATCGCGCGCGAGGATGACGGGTTCTTGTACCTGAGGGCGATCTCGGACATTCCTGACACGAAGGGCCGAAAACGACCTCTTCTTCTCGTTATAGAAAACAAAAACCCCGCACTTGCGGGGCTTTCATTTGATGGGCCGAACCGGGTATTGCGCGAACCATCTCGTCCACGTCGAATTCAAGGCTATCCCGCTGATGATCGAGGGGCGATGAGAGGTCGCCTACGGCATTGTTTCTTGGGAAGCTGCGCTCTCGAGAGACAGGCGGCCGCCCATTCGGGCGGATGACTTCAGCGAAGCTGCGCTCCCCGTCAGTCGTTGACGATCGAAGCTCCGCCTCTGACCTTTGACGATGCGGCAGGAAAGCAGCGATCGCGCATTGAACCCCACCGACGTGGGCTCCACAAAGCAGAGCACGCCGCTCATCCGGAACCGGCAGCCGCTGTGGGGACGACCAACCATTCGGTGGGCCCGGGCAACACTCCTTCTCGGCGTGTCAGCGATCACGATTACAGGCCATGCCTCAGCGGCGAGTGGCGGTGCGATCAGCGCGTGCGTCAACCGTGCGACTGGATCGGTCCGGATCGTGCAACCAGGGACAAACTGTCGGCCAAACGAGTACGCCATTTCCTGGGATCGGGGCGTGAGCCCTGGCCCGGTTCAGATCTTCGCATGTGTTCAGAGGCGGACCGGCCGCGTGAGGATCGTTTCGTCACGGCAACGCTGTCGGCGATCTGAGTACCGGATTACCTGGGTGCGCGGACCGCGCGGCGCAACGGGTCCCACTGGACCAACTGGCGCGACCGGACCCGCAGGACCGGGTGGCGGCGGAATACCCGGACCCCAAGGGCCGGCGGGTCCAGCGGGCCCCGCCGGACCTTCTGGCCCCCCCGGCGCGACCGGTGCGACCGGGCCGGTGGGTCCACAAGGACCGACCGGCGCAACAGGCGCTACCGGGGCAACAGGGAGTACCGGTGCGACCGGGCCCGCCGGACCGCAAGGACCAACCGGCGCCACCGGCGCAACGGGGAGTACCGGTGCGACCGGCGCGACGGGTGCAACAGGCGCGACGGGTGCGACCGGGCCGGCCGGACCGCTAGGACCAACCGGCGCCACCGGAGCAACAGGTGCAACCGGCGCAACGGGCGCGACGGGAGCGACGGGCGACACCGGCGCGACCGGTGCAACAGGCGCAACCGGGGCGACCGGCTCAACAGGCGCTACCGGTGCAACAGGTGCGACCGGTGCAACCGGTGCAACGGGAGTAACGGGTGCGACCGGGCCCGCGGGTCCGCAAGGACCAACCGGCGCAGCAGGCGCAACCGGAGCAACAGGCGCTACCGGTGCAACAGGTGCGACCGGTGCAACCGGTGCAACGGGAGTAACGGGTGCGACCGGGCCGGCGGGTCCGCAGGGACCAACCGGCGCGACGGGTGCAACGGGCGCAAGCGGAGCGACAGGCGACACGGGCGCGACCGGGGCGACCGGTTCAACGGGCGCGACCGGTGCAACAGGTGCAAC
>JBKPJA010000228.1:0-4565 GCA_046730515.1 Actinomycetota bacterium
CGCGATCGACCTGCCCGTCTTCGTCGCCAACGGCGACAGCGACCCGATGATCCTTCCCCGCTACTCGTACCTGCTGACCGGGCTCCTGCCGAACGCGCGGCTGACGATCTACCCGGACTCGGCGCACGGCTTCCTCTTCCAACACCACAGCCAATTCGCCGCGGACGTGCACGCCTTCCTCGAGGAGGCCGACTGATGCCGCAGGTCGGTGAACAATGACAAAGGCAGTGACAGGGGATGGAAGGGCGAGCATCCTTGCGGACGGTGCACAGTTGCCGCTGCTAGGCCTCGGCGTCTGGCAGGTCCCGGACGGACCGGAGTGCGTCGACGCCGTGCGCTGGGCGCTCGAGCTCGGCTATCGGCACATCGACACCGCCCAGGCCTACGGCAATGAGAAGAGTGTCGGGCATGGACTTCGCGAGAGCGGCGTCCCGCGCGATCAGATGTTCATCACGACCAAGTTCTATCCCCAACGGAAAGACCCGGTCGCAGAGATTGAAGGCAGCCTGGAGCGGCTCGGGGTCGACCGCGTCGACCTGTACATCATCCACTGGCCGAAGGGCGGACCGACGTGGGCTTGGCCGGCTATGGAGCGAGCGCACGAGCTCGGTTATGCACGCTCGATCGGGGTTTCCAACTTCGACGTTGCGGAACTCCAACAGCTGCTGGCTACCACGAGCGTCGCGCCGGTCGTGAACCAGGTGCAGTTCAGTCCATATGAGTACCGGAAGGGCCTGCTCGACGCGTGTCGGGAGAACGGGATTGCGCTCGAGGCTTACAGCCCGCTGGGAACCGGTCGCCATCTCGCGAGCCAGACGGTGATGCGGATCGCGCAGCGCCTCGGGCGCACCCCGGCGCAGGTGTTGCTGCGCTGGTGCATCGAGCGGAACGTTCCGTTGATCGCGAAGTCGACCCACCGCGAGCGGATCGCGGAGAACGCGCAAATCTTCGACTTCACGCTCTCGCTCGAGGATATCGCGGAACTCGACGCGCTCGACCGAACGGGTGGGACGCAGCGTGCTCTCGAGCGCAAGTGGTGGTGAGACACACCGAGAGAGGGTTGGCATGAAACGCGATCCGTACGACGATCTTCCGTCTGTCGCGAGCTTTCAGCTCCAGAGCGGTCTCGTCGCCAACGGCGAGACCATGCCTGTCGCTCAACGTAGCGGGATCTTCGGGGCCGGCGGTCAGGACACCTCGCCTGATCTTGCATGGTCGGGATTCCCGCAGGAGACCCAGAGCTTCATGGTCACGATGTACGACCCGGACGCACCGACACCCAGCGGTTTCTGGCACTGGGTCGTCATCAACATTCCTGCCTCCGTCACGTCGCTGCCGGCAGGAGCCGGCGACGGTGACGAGACGTTGCCCCAGGGATCAACCCATTTGGCGAACGACGCCGGCTTGCGCCGCTATGTGGGCGCGGCCCCGCCACCAGGCGACCCGCACCGGTACTTCATCGTCGCTTCCGCGCTGGATGTAGCTGAGACTGGAGTCCCCGAGACGG
This sequence comes from Actinomycetota bacterium, assembly GCA_046730515.1. GTDB lineage: Bacteria > Actinomycetota > Thermoleophilia > Gaiellales > Gaiellaceae > 3-1-20CM-4-69-9. The sequence continues at coordinate 1,508 of JBKPJA010000228.1, forward strand.
CGACTCCGGCGTTGGCTTCGTTTCAGGCGCTGGAACACACACTCGCGGGAGCGGTGCTGGTCCCTGAGTACGGGGTCTGAACGGTCGCCGTAGAGCTAGTCCCAGTTGTCCCGAGCGCCGGGCGACATGAACGGTCGGATGAGGGACCGATAGATCGGACGCACGACCGCGGTCGGGAGCACTCCGTTGCGTTCCTCCTCCCACACGCGGGCGCGGGGATGCCGGCGGAACAGCAAGAAGTCATGCGGTATCGGCGGAGCGCTCTCGTGAATCTCGATGGCGCACAGATGTTTTGTGCTGAGGTAGCCGTACTGTTGCGGGCTGATCAGGCGTAGCGGCGCCCCGTGTGCGAGGCTCAACGGCTTGTCGTCGAGACGGTCGGCGAGCAGGACACCGTCCTGCAGGGCATCGTCGATGGTCACGATCGCCCGATAACCGTCGAGGCCGCAGAACACCACGTGCGTGACTGTCGTAGCCGGCGACAGCTGCGGTTCGATGATCGCGCGGTAGAAGGTTGTGAACCCAACTCCCTCCCAACGGAGTCCGATCGCCGACCATCCTGCGACGCAATGGAAGTCGGACGTCTGTTCCTTGCGCGGGAGCGTCGGCAGCTCTGACAGGGCCACGGTGACAGGGTCGCGGACGGCGCCCGTGATCTCGAGCGCCGGGTTGGCCGGCACCGCCGGCGGCTTGGACGGACCGCCGAAGCGCGGGAACCCGTCGAGCTTTCTTTGCCCGGGTGGCAGCTGCCTCATGTCATCGCGCCTACCGCGCAGACTTTTCGACAATCATGCGCCCGTACGATCCCCGATGTGAGCGAGTACTACTCTCGGCGTGCGTGCGAGTATGACGCGACCTCGTGGGACGCGATCGACGACGGCGAACGCGAGGCGGTGAAGCGGTTCGTCGCCGCTTTGCCGGCGGGTCGCGTTCTCGACGTCGGCTGTGGTACCGGCTACCTGACTCGGTTTCTGAGCGGCTCGGTGGTGGCGCTGGATGCGAGCGCGGAGATGCTCGAGCTCGCGCGGGCTCGCGTTCCTCACGCCACGCTTGCACAGGCCGAGGTGCCGCCGTTCCCGTTCGCGGATTCCGCGTTCGACCTTGTGTTTTCCAGCAATGTGTACGCGCATCTCGAGGCGGTCGAGACGCGGGCCGAGTTTGTCGCGGAGGCGCTCCGCGTTGCCCCAGCGTTGGTGATTATCGAGCAGGCATGGCGACCAGGGCTTGCTCGCGAGACCTACGAGCAGCGGCGACTCCGCGACGGCTCCGAGTACAAGGTGTTCAAACGCTACTTCCGCCCGCCGGAGTTGGCACGAGAACTCCACGGCTGCATCCTCCTCGCCTCACCCGAGTTCGTCGCCGTCCACACTGGTCGAGACCTCTCCGATGAGTCCGGATGATTCACCGAGAAAGGCGCCCGACCGAACCGGTAGCCAGGTGCGGGCGAGCTACGACGCCGTTGCGGCCGAGTACGCCGATCGGATTTCGAACGAGCTGACGGGTAAACCACTCGACCGCGCGTTGCTCGATGAGGTCGCGGCCCGCGCGCGTGGCCTAGTGTGCGATCTGGGCTGCGGGCCGGGGCACGTCGCCGATTACCTGCATCGGCGCGGCGCCAGCGTCCTCGGCGTGGACCTATCACCGGGGATGATCGAGGAGGCCCGCCGACGCTACCCCGACGTGCAGTTCGACGTCGCCGACATGCGCTGCCTACCGTACGAGGACCACGCGTTCGCTGCCGTCGTGGCGATGTACTCGCTCATTCACTTCGACGAGACCGAGCTCCGGCTTGCCTTGACCGAATGCCGCCGCGTGCTCAACGCAGAAGGCATCCTTCTCGCCGGATTCCATCACGGCCAAGAGGTAGTTCACACGGAGGAGTTCTTCGGCCGCCGCGTCAACCTTGACTTTCGCTTCTTCGAGCCGGAAGAGATCATCACCGCGCTTGCAGACGCCGAATTCGAACTCGAACGCCTAGTCGAACGCGACCCATACCCGAACGTCGAGGTCGAAACGCGCCGCTTCTACGTCATCTGCCGGATCGGTGCACGGGCGTGAACCGCCGTCTGTGGCGTTCCAGGCCGGCGAGAGCCTCAGGCAGACCGACCGAACAAGTCTTACCGTCTCCTAAGCACAGGCGCCTTCAGACCTGAAGGCTCCATAAAGACTCCGTCCCCGGCGACGTCCGCGCCGATTTGATCGATGCAAGCCCGTAAGCGTGCCGCGCTTAGAGGGCCCCAACCGGGCCGTCTGCACCACAGCCCACTGACACTGCTCCGCTCAGGAGAGGACCAGCCGCGTAGTGTCATCGAAGTGGCGGGCTGAGGCACTGGGACGGCGCGCTCGTCGAGTCCAGGTCGTCGAGCTCGCGCGCAGACCGCTATCGCGTGCGCGCGGTAATCGCGACAAACCCCATCTGTGCGCCGGTTTCACCCTCAAGTAGGTCGAGCACTGCCGCTTCGCCTTCCCCGCTCACGCTCTGAACGGCTTCCACCCATCGAATCCAGTTCTCACGTCCGTCGGGGAGCCACGCTGACTCGATCCCTTCGAGCAGCCCGCTCAACTCCCAGTGTCGATGCCACCACTCCGGCGTGTGCCACGCCGCGACCTCGTGCCCCCACAGCGACCAGACCGCGTCCGGGACGTCAGCCTCGTACGGATCCGGTTCGAGACCGGGCGTGGTCATCCCGATTGTCTCACCCGATTGCAGAACACGAAGCAGCCCGGGTAAGAGATGAACATCGGTTCCGAAGTATTCGAACGCATCGATGCTCACGATCGCGTCGAACTCGTCATCCGCAAACGGGATTTGGCGTACGTCCGCATTCACCGCTGTCACAGAACGCTCGACACCGGCCTCTCGGAAAACACCTGCCAGCTCTTCCACACTCACCCACAGGTCGCACGCCGTAACCGCCACCCCACACTCACGGGCGAGGAAGACGGAGGTTGCGCCGCGGCCGCAGCCGAGATCGAGAACCCGACTTCCCGGCTCGAGCGCGAGCGCCGGGAGAATGTCTTCAAGCTGCCAGAGCGGATGCGGTCCCATTTCGAGCGC
>JBKPJA010000229.1:0-3711 GCA_046730515.1 Actinomycetota bacterium
CGAGCCGCTCTACGAGCTCGACACGGACAAGGTGACGCAGGAGGTCGAGTCCGACGCATCGGGCGTCTTGCTGAAGATCGCCGTGCAAGAGGGCGAGGTCGAGGTCGGCAAGACGATCGCCGTCATCGGCGAAAAGGGCGAGAGGGTCGAAGCGCCGAAGGAAGCCGAGCCGCAGAAAGAGGAGCCGAAGCGCCAGCGCGAACCAGCTGCAGCGATAGCCGACATTCGGCAACCGTCTCGCACCGACGGTCGCGTCAAGGCTTCACCGCTCGCGCGGCGGATCGCGCGCGAACGGGGCGTCGACCTCGCGCAGATCCGCGGCACGGGACCGGAGGGACGCGTCGTCGCGGAGGACGTCGAGCGGGCTGGAACCGGCGCGCGGGCTCCAGCTGCTGCGGTCGTTCGCGGGGAGGTCGAGACTCGTCCTCTGTCGTCGATGCGGCGAACGATCGCGCGGCGGCTGACCGAGGCGTGGCAGATACCCGTCTTCCATCTGTTCGTCAGCGCCGACATGACGCGCGCGCTCGTGCTCCGCGAGCGGCTCGTCGAGCTGCACTCCGATGTCCGTCCGACAATCTCCGACCTGCTGACGAAGGTCTGTGCCGCCGCGTTGATGCGACACCGAGACGTCAACGCAAGCTTCACGGACGAAGGAATCCAGATCCACCCGAACGCGAACATCGGGCTCGCCGTTGCGGTGCCCGACGGCCTGATCGTGCCGGTGATCGGCGAATGCGAGCGGAAGTCGATTGCCGAGATCGCAGCCGCGCGCGCCGACCTCGTCGAACGTGCGCGCGGCGGCAAGCTGAAGCAATCGGACCTCGACGGTGGGACGTTCACGATCTCGAACCTCGGCATGTACGGCGTCGAGCGCTTCACCGCGGTCATCAATCCGCCGCAAGCTGCGATCCTCGCCGTCGGTGCTGTGCAGGAGAAGCCCGTTGCAGCCGACGGCCAGGTCGTCGTCCGGCCGCAGATGGATCTGATGTTGACCTGCGATCACCGGGGGTTGAACGGGGCAGTCGGAGCGGACTTCCTCGGGAGCGTCAAGGCGTTCCTCGAAGAGCCCGGCCTCGCCTTGTAGTGGCGACCGTCTGGTACTACGTACGCGACTTCGGCGCGGGGCGCGACTTCTATACGACGAAGCTCGGCTTCACCGAGAAGTCCGGCGACGAGGGCGAGCACTGGACGCTGCTCGCGCGCGGATCGACCGCGATCGGCCTGGCGGAGGGCGAGCCGCAGTCGGAGGGAGCGGTCGCGCTCGTCGACGTCGACGACGTGAAGGCGACGGCTGAGGAGCTGCGTAAGGCAGGCGTCGACATCGGCGTCGTCTTCGAGTTGCACGACGAGATGCGGTTGCTGGACGTCTTCGATCCAGACGGCAACCGCTTGCAGTTTGCGCAAGAACTCTCCTCCGTCTGAGCTCGAGTCGGCAGTCGGCGCGTGGCCGGTCTCGTGGAATTCTGTTCGTGGCAGCGGCTACGGCACGAACACCGCGAGGTGGAGCGTCGAGCTCGGCGACGGACGCAGAGTCTTCGTCAAGCACGCGCTCGACGACAAAGCGAAGGAATGGCTGCGGAACGAGCTGAAGATCTACGGCGCGATCAGCGCGGACTTCCTTCCCGCGTTCATCGCCTTCCACGACGCGGAGCAGACGTTCCTCGTCATCGAGGATCTCTCCGATGAATATTGGCCTCCGCCGTGGTCAGCGCAACAGCTCGAGATCGCGCTGGCGACTCTCGACGAGATGCATGCAACCAAACCGCCGCCCGACCTGCCGCCGCTCGACGATCTGCGAACCCTCCTAGACGGTTGGCCGACCGTGGCTGAGGATCCTCAGCCGTTTCTGTCGACGGGCCTCTGTACCGGGGATTGGCTGGCGTCGGCCCTGCGGGAGCTCTCGCGCGCGTCCGCTGCGTGCGAGCTCGGCGGCGACGCGTTGGTGCATCTCGATTTCCGCAGCGACAACGCGTGCTTCCGCGGCGAGCGGATGCTGATCGTCGATTGGAACCTCGCGTGTGTCGGCAACCCGTCGATCGAGACAGTCGCGTGGGCGCCGAGCCTGCGTCTGGAGAACGGCCCGGAGCCATGGGAGCTGATCCCGGACAGCGCCGGGCTCTCGTCGCTGATCGCGGGCTTCTTTGCCGCGCGCGCCGGTCTGCCGGCTCCGGCGACCGCACCCACCGTCCGCGAGTTCCAGCGACGCCAGCTGGCCGTCGCGCTGCCGTGGGCCGCGCGCGAGCTCGGCTTGGATCCGCCTACACTCCCGGCGTGATCCGCAAGGCGGGACCGCAGGATGTCCGGTTCCTCCGCGACATGCTCAAGCACGCGTATCACTGGCGGCTGAACGAGGATCCCGATCTTCCCGTGGCGCGCTACGTCAACAACTGGGGACGGCCCGGCGACGCGGGTCTGATCGCGTGGGAGAACGGCCCGATCGGCGCCGCCTGGTACCGCCAGTTCAAGCAGCGCGAACCGGGCTTCGGCTTCGTCGACGAGCAGACGCCGGAGCTGACGATCGCCGTCGTGCCCAGCCGGCGAGGCGGCGGTCTTGGCAGACAGCTGATGGAGGCGCTGCTCGAGCGCGCGCGCAAGGAGGGCCACGACGCGATCAGTCTCAGTGCGGAGAAGGGGCGGACAGGTCTGTACGAGCGCTACGGCTTCCGTCCCGTCGAGGAGAAGGACGGAACCGTGACGATGAAAGCCGACCTGTAGGGCACAGCAAGAAGGGTCAGGCTGAAGGGTCTGACCCTTGTTCGAGTTCGCACCGGTCGCGCAGCGGTCGGTTCTCGTTAGCATCGACCTTCGTGGAAGTCGACGTCGCTGTCCTGGGCGGTGGGCCCGGCGGTTACACCGCTGCGATCCGCGCCGCACAGCTCGGGGCCAAGGTCGCGTGCCTCGAGCGCGAGCCGGAGCTCGGCGGGACCTGCCTGCGTATCGGCTGCATCCCGACCAAGGCGTGGGTGCAAACCGCGTTCGCGCTCAAGGAAGCCGAGGAGACGTTCGACAAGCTCGGCGTCAAGCTCGGCGGCTTCCAGCTCGAGTTCAACACGGCCAACGAATGGAAAGCAGCCGTCGTCAAGCAGATGACATCCGGCGTCGCGTCGCTCTTCAACGCGAACGGGGTCGAATGGGTCAAGGGCAACGGAACGTTCAAGGACGCGAACACGATCGCGGTCGAGGGCGGGGAAGACGTTTCGTTCAAATCCGCGATCATCGCCACCGGCTCGTACCCGCTGTGGCCGCCGATCGACGGTCTCGACTCCGAGCGTTGCGTCGACTCCGAGCGGTTGCTCGCCCAAACGGAAGTCCCGAAGCGGCTCGTCATCCTCGGCGGCGGGATCATCGGCTGTGAGTTTGCGTCGATCTTCCGGCGCTTCGGCAGCGAGGTGACGATTATCGAGATGCTGCCGAAGCTCATCCCGATGGAGGACGAGGACGCGTCGAAGGAGCTCGCGAAGCAGTTCGAGAAGCGCGGGATCACGCTCCACCTCGAGCAGCAATGCAAGAGAGTCGAGGACGACGGCTCACAGCTCGCTGTCCATTTCGGCGACGGCGAAACGGTTCAGGCCGATTTGATGCTCGTTTCGGTCGGACGTGGCCCGCTTGTCGAGGGGATCGGCCTCGAGTCGATCGGCGTCGAGTTCGACAAGCGGAAGGGAATCGCAGCCGACGAGCATCGCCGCACGACCGTCCCGCACATCTACGCGG
>JBKPJA010000230.1:0-3175 GCA_046730515.1 Actinomycetota bacterium
CGGCGGCTCTCCGCCTTGCGCGCGGACTTCGTCTCGCTCGTTTCGCACGAGCTTCGCAGCCCGATGGCCGCTGTGATCGGTGCCGCGCGGACTCTGCAGGGTCGTTGGCGCGAGCTCTCCGCGGACAAGCGTCAGTCCTTCCTCGAGCTGATCAGCGACGAGACCACGCGCCTCGCCGATCTGATCGCGGACGTGCTCGACACGTCGCGGATCGAAGCGGGTACTTTCACCTTCAGCTTCACCGATGTCGACGTCGCCGATGTGGTGCGCGACGTCGTCGGGAAGGCAGCCGTCGGCCAGGATGAGGTTCGAGTGAGCGGGGATGTCGGTTCCGTCCCGCGGATCCGGGCCGACCGCGCCCGGCTACAGCAGGTGTTGCAGAACCTCGTCGACAACGCCATCAAGTATTCGCCCGCGCAGGCCGACGTGACCGTTTCCGCGTGGGCCGAGAACGGTGTCGTACGCATCGCGGTGCGAGACGAGGGCCCTGGGATTCCCCAAGAGGATCAGCGTCTGATCTTCGAGAAGTTCGGCCGCTCGACGGCGGGGGGCGCAAAGCCCGGGACGGGTCTCGGGCTCTTCATCGCGCGCTCGATCGCCGAGGCGCACGGCGGCACGCTCGCGGTCGACTCGGAACCTGACCGCGGTTCGGTCTTCACGCTCGAGCTGCCGATCGGGCTTGCGTCAGGTACGAGCTCGTAGTCGCGAGACGCCGAGCTCGGCCGCCAGCTCGTGCGCCCGCTCCGCGATGCGCCGGCGGAGGTCGGCCGGTTCGAGGACGATCGCTTCGCCGCGGTTGAAGAGGATCTCGCCGACGATCCACTCCGTGCTCCCGACCGGTGTCTCGGACAGCGCGGTGCCGTCACGCAGCGGCTGCGCGCCGCGCTCGAGCGCGAACCGCGCCACCGCCTTCGTGTACAGCACCTTTGCGGTCCGCACATCGCCGAGCCGTGTGGGCTGGAAGCCGGGCCGCGGCTCGAACTCCTCGTTCGTGAGTACCGCGCTGCGCATCCGGTCGAGGCGAAAGCTCTTCTCCGCGTCGCGCGTCCGGTCCCACGTGTGCACGTACCAGTTCGGCAGCGAGCGCTCGAGCGAGTACGGCTCGACGATCCGCTTCGACCAGGTCTGCTCGCCCTCCTTCTGGTACTCGATCTCGACGAGCCTGTGATCGCGGATGGCTTCGGTGAATGTGGCGACGAGCTGCTCTTCCTCGGAGCCGACGTGCGGTTCCGGCGTCTGCGAGAGCGCGAATTGGCCGAACGTCTCCTCGAGCTTGTTGCGCACGCGTTCGAGCGGTGTGTGCGCGTCGGCCGCGATCATCGGGCCGACGAACTCGAGCGCGAGCCTGATCGCGCGTGCTTCGAGCGGCGTCAGGCGCGGCGGGGCGCGGAACGTGTCGCCGTACAGCTCCTTGTCGACGTGGACGTCTTCGCCCTGCAGCGCGGCGTACACCGTGTAGCAACCGCCGCCGAAGTTGACGAGGTTGAGCAACTGCAAGTGCTCGTCCAGCTCCTCCGCCGGGATCGTGAAGCGCTCGACGAGATCGCGCGCGGGGAGCGTCGCCTCGCGGTCCTCACCACAAGCGGCGAGGAGGTACGCGAGCAGCGATTGGAGAACGGCGAATCGCTCCGGTGCGACGGGACCTGCCGGCCGCTCGCCCCCGCCGTCCGAGGGGGAGAGCGTCGCCTCGCGCGCGAGCTCGGGCGCGTCGCCCTGATGCGCGTCGCGCACGCGCTGGAGACTGGTCTTGACGACACGGCGCAGCTCGTCCGGCTCTTGCGGGATCGCGCGTCCGTCCTGCCGGAGGATCCATGACGTGAGCTGCTCGAGGCTCGAGTATGGCGTGACGAACACGTCCTCCTGGAGCCGGCCCGCCTCGCCGTAGACGCGCTCGACCCACCAGGCGGTGTCATGTCCGACCTCGATGCGCGCCTCGCCGAGGATGTCTCCGACCTGCCAAGGCGGCCGGCCGACGTAGTTGTCGATGTCGAACTCGGCAGGAACGCGGAAGTCGCGTTCGCGACGCGTTGCGAAGCGGATCTCGCCTCGAATGCGTGAAACGCGGAACTTCTTCACCTTGCTGTCGTCGTCGAGGTCCGCGCCGACGACGTACCAGATGCCGAAGTCGGTGAGCAGCGCATACGGATTCACCGTGCGCTCGCTCTCCTTGTTGCGGGAGATTGAGTAGTACGGGAACTTGACGGTCCGCTGCTTTGAGATCGCTCCCTCGAGCTTGCCGAGCCGTCCCGGCATCTCGGGCGAGTAGTCGGGGTCGAGCACCTCGACGCGAACGGCTGTGTCGGTTGCGGGCTCGCTGAACCCGGGCCTCCCGAGCGCGAGGTTCTGGAGCGCGAGCCGCAGCGGCTCGGCGTACGCGAACTTCCCCTCCAAGAGGTAGAGCGCGGTTTGCAACGCCGCGAGCTCGTCGTCCTTGAGGTCGAGCTGCGGCAGGAAGTAGTTCTCGCTGCGCAGGGTGTAGAGCTCTTCTCCGGTGAACTCGTCGCGTTGCGATTGCAGCGGGACTCCGAGCGCCAGCAGCTCCGCACGATCTGAGTAGAAGCGGCGTGCAAAGGCTTCGTCGGACATCTCGCTGTAGCCCTCGACGTTCGATTTGACGTCGCGCGCGGTCAGCGGCCTGCGTTCCGCCATCAGGAACGCGACCAGCGAGAGCTGACGGATCAGCTTGTCCGTGTCGTGCGACATGGAGGCGAGCTTATCGCTCGCGCTGCAATCCGCAGAGCGGCGCTAAGCCGCGACCTTGGAGCGCTCGAGGTGCTGATGCGACGGGCAATAGTCGCGCTCGGGGAGCGGCGTCCGCTGACACGGCTTGCCCTTCCGCGTGGTCGCGCGACACCGTGCGATGCCCCCGTCCAGCGCGCCGGCCTCGATCTGCTCCTCGATGAACGCCGTTGCGGCCGCCACACCCTGCTTCACCGCCCAGGCGACCTCAGCCTGGGCCGTGATGGGGAAGTAGCGCCGGATGTCCTGAAACAGCGCGCGGTCCGGATGGGCGAAATAGAGCGGATCCTTCGCCAGGCGCTCCATCGTCTGCTCGCAATGCTCGAGTACCGCCCGCCTGTACTCCAGCTGGATGTGAGGGGCCACGTATGGGTCGATCAGGTCCCGAATCGACCTGTAGATGGCTCTTGAATATTGATACATACAGGCCTGAAGT
>JBKPJA010000231.1:0-4319 GCA_046730515.1 Actinomycetota bacterium
ACGAACGACAACCCGAACGAGGGCGACCTCAACGGCCACTTCGAGTACTTCGTGGGCTCGTCGACTGCGGCTGCGGTGACGGGATACCCCGACATCACGGTGCCCGCCGGTTACGACGCGGGTCTACCGCTCGGGATCACCTTCATCGGCGGCCGCTGGTCCGAACCGAAGCTGCTCGGCCTTGCTTATGACTACGAGCAGGCGACGCACGTTCGCGTCCCGCCGCAGTTCATCCCGACGATCGGCGACGCTCTGTTCCCCGGCGTCCCAAACCCGGCGGCTCAGGCGCAAGCGCGGAGGCTGCAGGCGACCGACGGTCATCCCGTCGTGCGCTTCCGGTAGCAGCGAGGTCGCGGAAACAACGAAGCCCGGCCATTCGGCCGGGCTTCGTTCTGTTGAGTCGCCGGGTCCGTTAAGGATGGCTGCGCCCTGCGCGGGCAACTAGGGACGGTCGCGAGCGCGGGTGGCAGGCAACGTCGCGGAATCGCGGAGAGAGCGAGTAGCCTCCCAGACGTGGACCCGGACGATGCTGTTGTCTTGACGGTGGTGCCGACCGAGGCTGAGGCCGAGATCGTGCTTGGGCTCCTTCAGACTGCCGGCATCGACGGGACCTACCGCGACACCGAGGCGATCGACTCGCCCATCGAAGACTTCACTGCCGCAGGTCCGCGCGAGATTCTCGTCCGCGAGGAAGACCTCGACGCCGCGCGCGAGTTGATCGCCTCGTCGGAAACCTGAAGGCGGCTCCTGCGGGCTCCTGCGGTATCAGACGCCTGGTTCTACCTCGCCCCAGTGCACGATCAACGCATAGATGACGACGATGCTGAAGGCGATGATCGTGAGCGCCCACAGCGGATACTGTGCGCTGCCGACGAAGCTGAGCTGACCGAGCACGTTCAGGCTGCCAACCACGATCGTGAACCAACGCGCCCATCCAGCCCCCGAGAGGAGGCTGAAGCCGGCGAATGCGACCACGATTCCCCAGATCAGGGTGAGCCAGCCCCAGGTGCTGAGGTCGAAGACGATGATCTGGTTCGGCGCCAGCACGTAGTACTTGTCTCTGACGACGGCGATCAAGCCCTCGAAGAAGTCGAGGGCCCCGATGACGATCATCAGCCAGCCTGCGAAGGCAACCCAGCCGGTCCAGCGACTACTCGATTGCATCTGCATCCTTCTCTCCTTGGGTTAATGACGAGGAACTCGGCGGGCCGAGCTTTGCGGGAGCCTGATGCAGGCGACAGGCGCAGGGATCATCCGGATTGGATGAGATCGGTTCGCCACCAACTACGATCTCGCCGTGTGCGTGGAGCTCGTCCGCCACGTCGGTTGGAGCGCGAGGACGTTCAGGTGATCGCTGAGCGCCGGGCGAAGAGCTCGTGCGCGAGGGCGTTTGCCCAGCCACCGTCGCGGAGCGGATGAACCTTGACCCAAACCCGGCTCCGCCACTCGTTCAGCTCCAACGTGCCCGGACGGTCGGGGAACCGAAGATGCCAATGCCGGCTGCCTGCGCGCCCCGCGAGCGCGCGTTCGCTCTGAATGACCAGTCCTCGCTTACGACATTCGTCGAGGACTTCCCCGGCCGTCAGCTTGAGATCGAGTTCGAGCATGGCTTGCACCGATCGAAGAATTGCCTCGACCCTAGCGGTCGAGGCGCCCCTCGAGCGTGCGCTCTCCTAGCCGAATCGGCGCCGTCCTGGTAAGCGGCACCGCCGTTGCGGCCACGGTCGCAGGTTGTCATACGGGTACGACTCAGCGCGACCCGCCGCTGCTCGTCCCGTGGAACCGGATCGGTGACGTCGCGCTGGGCGAGTCGAAATCGCGCGTCGAGCACGAGTACGGGCCGCAACGCGGATTCCCGCAACCGTCCTACCGCCTGCACGGCGGCAAGGTATGGGTCACGTTTGATGCGGGTCGCGTGTCCGCTTTCGGTTTCGACACGCCGTACTACCGGACGAAGAGTGGCTTCGGAGTCGGCAGCAACATTCCGCTCGGGCCGTGCCACAGATCCGCAACCAGCAAGTGTGAGCACCGCTGGCACGGCTTCGTCTGGAACGCCTGGGTCAGAGAGAAACCGTGCAGCTGCTGGGTGAAGGTCGGCCTCGGAACGGAATCGCTTCCCGCGAGCACCGCGAACTTCTTGAAGCCCTGGTTCTTCATCAACGTCAAGAGTGGACGTGTGGCCTGGCTCTACTTCGACCTCAAGTTCGTCGACTGATGGAAGTGCGTCCGATCCCGGGTCAAGAGCACTTGCCTTGGGCGGAGGTTTGGTTCATGACGGTTGACGAAGACGCGTGGCGAGAGGCGTCGCGCAAGGCGCGAGCACTCGGTAAGGGCGGGCTCGAGATCTGGACGACGGAAGACCATCCCGATGTCGTCGCGTTCTTCGCGGAGAGGAGTTACGCGGAGGTGCGCCGCTACCTCCGCTTTGCGTTGGACGTCGACGCGGCGCCCGATCCCGGCGATCCAGAATGGGGGCTCACGACGCTCGCCGAACGCCCCGAGCTCGTTCGGCAGGTGTACGACGTCGCGCGCGAGGTCTACGTCGACCAGCCGGGGCGCGAGGATTCGACCATTGGCGGCTTCGACGCATGGCGCTCATGGGCCTACAACCCGAATCCGAAGGACGCATACGTCGTCGCGCTCGCCGGAGATCGGGTTGTCGGATTCGGCTTCCTGACCGTCGACGGCGACGAGGCCGAGCATCAGATGACAGGGGTCGCGCGCGCGTGGCGGGGACGCGGGATCGCCGAGTCGATCAAGCGCGCGCACATTCGCTGGGCGAAGGCACACGGCGTGCGAGTCCTTCGTACGGCGAACGAAGCACGAATCACTGCGATCCGCCGGCTGAACGAGCGGTACGGCTATCAGCCGGAGCCGGCGGAGATCGTCATGCGCGGTCCGCTCGCTTAGGTCGCCGCGACTCCGAGCACTTCCGCGAGCGCGTCCTTCGCGCCGGCGAGCACCGGATCCCCGTGCGAGACCTGGATCCGCTCGATCCGCAGATCGAGCAGCGGCTGTAGCGATTTCTTGAGCTGCTTGTGCGTCGCACCGTCGAGCCAGCTCTCCGGACAAAGACGGAGAGCGTCGGGAGTCGGATGCGGCTTCGCTCCCGCGCCGAGCAGCACGTCTCCGACCGCAACCGAGCGCTGATCCGGCAACCAGTAGACGACCTCCGTCTCCCGCGCCGTTTGGAACGCCTGCACTCCACCGGGCAGCTCGTCACCCGCTTCGAAGGGATTCGTGACCTCCACCCCTCGGTTCCGCAGCAGACGCAGGTCGCGCGCCGGCGCCCAGACCTCCTTCGGGTCGAGCTCGCCGGCGCTGCGGGAGTGGAAGTGCACGGTCAGAAGCACGATCGCCGGCCGGCGCACTTCCGGCGGCGGGTCGAGCGGGTCGATCAGGGTCAGGCCGGCGGAGGTCTCGACCGCAAGCGACGCCACCTCCTGCCGCCATTCCTCGTGCCAAGCGGTCCACCGGCGGAGCCCCGGTGCCAGCTGCTCGACCACCGGTGAACCCTAACCCGGCGTGCGAGGATGCCGCCATGGTCAGGGCAACCGAACGCGAACGCACCCTGAAGCGGGTCCGCCGGATCTGCCTGGCCTTCCCGGAGGCCAGCGAGCGCCTCAGCCACGGCGCTCCGACCTTCTTCGTCCGGGGCAAGAAGGCCTTTCTGATGGTGCTGACCGACCATCACGGGGACGGCCGTTTCGCGATCTGGTGCGCCGCCGCGGACGGCATGCAGAAGATGCTCGTGGACGGGGATCCCGAGCGCTTCTTCGTCCCGCCGTATGTCGGCCATCGGGGCTGGCTCGGGGTACGGCTCGACCGCGCTCTCGACTGGGATGAGCTGGCGGGGATTGCGGAGGACGCCTACGCCGAGGTCGCGCCGGCGAAGCTCGTCGAGGCCGCCCGCGCCGCGGCCGGCGACTAGTACTCGAGGCCCTCGCCTCGCGCCATCACCCGCAGCGTCTCGCGGAGGATGCCGAGGTCGTAGCGCACGAGCCCCCAGCCGCTGAGGGTGCGGGATTTCTCCACGTACTGGAGGTCTCGCTCGCCGTAGCGCCACTCGTCGCTGCCTTTCGTTATCTGGGCCGTGCCTGTGAGCCCGGCAACGACACGGAGACGGTAGTCGTAGCCGGCGGCGACCTGCTCTTCGACCAGCTTCGGCTCCCACGGGCGCGGCCCGACGAAGCTGATGTCTCCCCGCAGCACGTTCCAGAGCTGCGGCAGCTCGTCGAGGGACCAGCGCTCGAGGATCCGCCGGCCGGCCCAGGTGAGGTTGGCGGGCGCACGCTCGGCGAGCCTCGCCTCACCGGCGA
>JBKPJA010000232.1:0-15947 GCA_046730515.1 Actinomycetota bacterium
AACCTGGGGAACGGCCTCGCGCTTCAGCTCCACGTAGATCCGCATGCCGTCCTTGTCGGAGTGGTCTTGCAGCGCCTCGTCCGACATCGGGACCTCGGTCATCGTCCCCGCCTTCACGAGATCGGCGATCTTCTCGATCACTCCGCCCTCGCCGGCTTTCCGTACGCCGTACGGAAGCTCGGTGATGATGATCGCGTTCTTGCCGCCGCGCAGCTGCTCGATGTGCGCGCGGCCCCGCACCGTGATGCGCCCGCGGCCCGAGCGATACGCGTCCTTGATCCCGCTTCGTCCGACGATCGTGCCGCCCGTCGGGAAATCCGGCCCCTTGACGTAGCGGCTCAACCGCTCGACGTCGATGTGCGGGTCCTCGATCATCGCGACGATCCCGTCCACCACCTCGCTGAGGTTGTGGGGCGGAATGTTCGTCGCCATGCCGACTGCGATTCCGGTCGAGCCGTTGACGAGCAGGTTCGGGAAACGCGCCGGCAGCACGGACGGCTCGCGTCGAGACTCGTCGTAGTTCGGAACGAAATCGACGGTGTCGGCGTCGATGTCCCGCAGCATCTCGGTCGCGATTCGCGAAAGCCGCGCTTCGCTGTAGCGCATCGCCGCCGGCGGATCGCCGTCGATCGAGCCGAAGTACCCCTGACCCTCGACGAGCGGGTAGCGCAACGAGAACGGCTGCCCCATCCGCACGAGCGCGTCGTAGATCGCCGCATCGCCGTGCGGGTGGTAGTTGCCCATCACGTCGCCGACGACGCGCGCGGACTTCCGCGTCGGCCGGTTCGGCTGGAGACCGGCTTCGTGCATCGCGTAGAGCACGCGCCGGTGGACGGGCTTCAGGCCGTCACGCACGTCGGGCAGCGCGCGGCTGACGATCACGCTCATCGCGTAATCGAGGAAGCTCGAGCGAACTTCTTGGTCGAGCTCGCGCGTCTCGACCCGTCCTGCGCCGAGCGGTTCGCCGGTCAGCTCAGACATCCAGGTTCTTGACTTCCAACGCGTTCTGCTCGATGAACTCGCGGCGCGGCTCGACCTCGTCGCCCATGAGTCGCGAGAACCATAGGTCGGCGGCGGCCGCATCCTCCACGTCGACGCGGATCAGCATTCGGCGGTTCGGATCCATCGTCGTCGCCCAGAGCTCCGAGGCGTTCATCTCACCGAGACCCTTGAAGCGCGTGATCTGCATGCCGCTCTTCGCAAGCGCCAGGGCGGCGTCCCGCAACTGGTCGAACGTCAGCGCCTCCTGGGCCTGCTTGCCCAGCTTGAGCGAGAACGGCGGGAGCCCGCCGAGGATCTCCGCGAGCCGGGTGTGCGTCTTGCGGACACGGTCGAAGATCGGCGATGCGAACAAAGACGCGGGAACTTCGATCTCCTGCGTCGCGCTCGTCTCGAGCTCGACCACCCGCACCCGCAACGTGTCCGCGTCGGCGGTCGCGTCGAGTTTGTAGCCGTTGTCACGGCCGGTCGCGATCGCCTTCACGGCGGATTTCGGAGAGTCGGCGTCGCTCTCGAGCAATCCGTGCGCGAGCACGAACTCCGCAACGCCGTGCCCGAAGTCGGAGCGCAGACGCGCCGACCAGCCCTGGTACTCCATGAGTGCGCTCGTGAATCTGCGATAGCGAGCCGCCGTCAGCTTGACCGGAGTACCGCCGCGCGCCTCCACCTCCAGGTTGGTGAAGCGCTCACGCACGAGCAGCTCCTCGAGCTGCGAATCCTTCTCCAGGTAGTTCTGCTGGTTGCCGAGCTTGGCGAGGTAGAGCGGCGGCACTGCAATGTAGACATACCCGCGCTCGAAGAGCTCGGGCATGTGCCTGTAGAGGAACGTGAGTACAAGCGTGCGGATGTGCGCGCCGTCGACGTCTGCGTCGGTCATCACGACGATGCGGTGATAGCGGAGCTTCGCGATGTCGAACTCGTCGCCGATCCCTGTGCCGATCACCTGCACGAGCAGCTGGATCTCCGCATTCGAGAGCACCTTGTCGATGCGATTCTTCTCCGAGTTGATGATCTTGCCGCGCAGCGGCAGGATCGCCTGGTTGGACTTGTCGCGCGCCTCCTTGGCCGCGCCGCCTGCCGAGTTGCCCTCGACGATGAACAGCTCCGCCAGCTCGGGATCCCGCACCTGGCAGTCGGCGAACTTCTTCGCGATGTCTCCGCCGAACGCGCCCTTGCGCCGCGTGAGATCGCGCGCCTTGCGTGCCGCCTGACGCGCACGCGCAGCCGAGATCGCCTTCTGGATGATCCGCTTTGCGTCGGTCGGGTTTTCCTCGAGGAACTCCGAGAGCCTCGCGTTGACGGTCGACTCGACGAAACCTTTCACCCACGGATTCCCGAGCTTTGTTTTCGTCTGCCCTTCGAATTGCGGCTCCTGCAGCTTCACGGAGATGACGGCGGCGAGACCTTCACGTACGTCCTCTCCCTCGAGGTTGTCCTCTTTCTCCTTCAGCAGCCCGAGATCGCGCGCGAACTTGTTGAGCGTTCGAGTCAGCGCCGCGTTGAACCCGGAGAGGTGCGAGCCGCCCTCGTGCGTGTTGATGTTGTTGGCAAAGGTGTAGACCGATTCCTGGTACGACGCGTTCCACTGCATCGCCACGTCGACCTGTCCCTGCTCGCTCTCGCCCTCGAAGTAGATGATCCGCTTGTTGATCGGATCCTTCGTCGAGTTGACGTGCGCAACGAAGTCCTTGATGCCGCCCTCGTAGTGGAACTCGACCGTTTCCCCGCCGGCGCGCTCGTCCGTGAGCACGATGCGCAGGCCGCGGGTCAGGAAGGCGGTCTCGCGCAGTCGCTGCTGCAGCGTCTCCGCCGAGAGCTCCAGCTCCTCGAACACCTCCGCGTCGGCGAGGAACGAGATCCGTGTACCGGTGTCCTTCTTGTCGGTCTTCCCGACGATCTCCATGTCGCCGGTAGGAACACCGCGGGCGAACTCTTGCTTGTAGATCTTTCCGTCACGGCGAACTTCGGCGACGAGCCACTCAGAGAGCGCATTGACGACCGAGACGCCCACGCCGTGCAAACCGCCGGAGACCTTGTACGCGGCGCCGTCACCGCCGAACTTTCCGCCGGCGTGCAGCTTCGTCAACACGACCGTCAGCGCCGGCATTCCCTGGTCTTCCATCACGTCCACCGGGATGCCCGAGCCGTAGTCGCGCACCGTCACGGAGTTGTCCGGATGGAGCGTGACCTCGACCTTGTCGTTGCGTCCGGCAAGGGCCTCGTCGACCGAGTTATCGACCACCTCGTAGACGAGGTGATGCAGGCCTCGGGGACCCGTCGAGCCGATGTACATGCCCGGCCTCAGCCGGACCGGCTCGAGCCCCTCGAGGACCGTGATGTCCTTAGCGGTATAGGTTGCTTCACTCATTGAAAAAGCCCTGCAAACCGGGCGGTTGCGGGCACACCGAATTCTACCAGAACAAACGGTCGGAATCCGCTTTTGCGAGGCTCAAAGCGGCGGTTTTTGCAACGACTTTGCGGAGCTTCTCATCGTCGATCTGAGCGGTCAGTTCGGCGGCCGCTGCCGCGTGTTGTGGTGACGGCCTCACGACCCGTGACATTGCCTCGCCGGGCGCATCGGACTCGGGCTCGGGGAGCGGCCCAACCGCGAAGCGCAAGCGCCACGGCGACTGCTCGGCGAGCGATGCCCGGATTCGAACTTCGAGCTGCCGCAACTCGAATGCCCACGCCGCCGAGCTCGTGTGGACATGCAGCGTGCCGTCCCGAGCAAGTCGCGCGGGCCAGGCATTGCGCGCGATCTCGGGACCGACGGCCGCGGGCCATGCCTCGATGATCGGCGCGAGAGCGGTCGCCGTTCCGAAGCGCGCGAGCTCGCGGGCGACGTCTGCCCCGACACGTTCCATCACCCTGCTCGCACCTCGCCCGGCATGACCTCGAGCAACTGGGCGGGCTCACCGGGAAGCGCGACCGCCGTCGTCGAAGTGACGAGCGTTTGGCCCCCGGCCCGCACGCGACTGGCGAGGATGGCTCGGCGCTGGGGATCGAGCTCCGACAGAACATCGTCCAGCAGGAGCAGCGGCGCGTAGCCGCGTCGGTCTGCGATCAGGGCCGCTTCACCCAGCAGTAGCGCGAGCACCGCGAGCCGCTGCTCCCCCTGCGACCCGAACGCACGCAGGTCTCTCTGGCCGCTGACGATGCGGACCTCGTGGAGGTGCGGACCGACTCCGGTCGTGCCGCGATCGAGATCGCGTTCGATCGCCGCCTCGAGCATCGCGGGGGTCGGCGGCTCACCTTCGTAGACGAGCTGCCCATCCGGAAGGCCGAGCTCGTCCGCCCTCACCGCGAAAACGGGCCCGAGCGCTGCGAGCAGCTCGAGCCGTGACTCGACCAGCTCGGAGCCGAGCTCCAGCACACGCGCCGTCCACGGGTCCAGCGCGGCGCGTGTCGAAAAGCCGGCGGCGACGCGGCGGAGCGCGGCGTTGCGTTGGGCAACCGCGGCACCGTACTCGGTCGCAAGCGTTGCGCGCGCAGGCGCCATACGTGCGAGCGTGCGATCGAAATACGCGCGTCGCACCGCCGGTCCGCCTTTTACGACTGCCAGTCGATCAGGCGTGAAGACAAGCGTCGCAATCTCACCGCGTAGCTGCTCGGCCGTCCGCAGCTGAGCGCCGTTCAGCTTCGCACGCTTCGCATCGTCCGCTTGAAGCGTCACCTCGACTGCGAGTTGCGACTCGCCCCGTGCGCCGCTGAGCGCGATCCGCCCCACTCGCTCGCCGAAGCGCAACAACTCCGCATCGGACCGCGTCCGCGGTGAGAAACCCTGCGTGCCGACGTGCAAGGACTCGAGCAGATTCGTCTTGCCGGCGCCGTTTGCTCCCGTCACGAGCACCAATCCCGGTTCGAGCGTCAGCTCGAGCCGTGAGTACGAGCGGAAGTTGCGGAGTGAGACCGTGGAGACGATCAGCCAGGCTCAGGCGCCGCTTGCCGGCGCCGACCATAGAGGACGTGCGGGCTCTGCCCGCGTGCCCGTCTGCATTCCGTTCGCCCCTTCGAGCCACAGCGTCTTCACAAGCACCCCTACCCAGGCAAACGAATCGGCATGATCAGGTACGTCGGATCGTCCGCGCCACCGTCGATCACCGCAGGGCGAAGCGGACTGATCAGGTGCATCTGCACCTGGTCGGCGGAGATCGACTCGACTCCCTCGCGCAGGAACTCCGCGTTGAACCCGATCTCGAGCGGTTCGCCGCTGAATGAAACCGGTAGCGTCTCCTCGGCCTCGCCCACATCCTGCGTCCGCGCGAGCACACGCAGCTCGCCCTCGGAGAAGCGCAATTGCAACGGCGACGTGCGCTGCACCAGCACGCCGACACGGCGGATCACGTCGAGGAACTCACTACGCGGAAGCGTCACCTCGTGCTCGAACGACTCCGGGAGCAGCTGCTTGTAGTTCGGGAACTGGCCGTCGATCCGCCGCGTCGTCAGCCACACGTCGTCCGCTGCGAACACCACCTGGTTCTCGTGAATCCCGAGCTCGATCGTGTCCCCTGACTGGGCGATGCGCCCAAGCTCTGCAAGCGCGCGTGCGGGAACGATCGCCTCGAAGTTCGGCGCCTCTCCTGTCAGCACCGTCTCCTTGACGGAAAGCCGATAGGAGTCGGTCGCCGCCATCACGAGCGAGCCGTTCTCGAACCGAACGAGGATCCCCGTGAGGACCGGCCGCGACTCGTCGCGTGAGGCCGATCGCGAAACCCGGGCGACCGTGTCGAGCAGCGACTCGCGCTCGACCGTGAAGGTGCCGACTGCATCGAGGTCGGGAAGACGCGGAAAGTCTTCTGCCGCGTACGTGTTCAGTGCGGTCGTCGACGAACCGCTCGTCACATGGACGACAGCTTCCTCGGCACGCTGCGCGATTGTCACCTCGTTCTCGGGCAAGAGCCGCACGAGGTCGACGAGCAGTCGCCCCGGAACGACCACAGACCCCTCGTCGCCGATCTGGGCCTCGAGCGACGAGCGCAGCGAGAGCTCCATGTCGGTCGCTGCGAGATGCAGTCGTCCTGCCTCCGCGCGCAGGAGCACTCCGGAGAGGATCTGAACGTTCGCGCGCGTCGAGACCGCCCGCGCGACGATCCCAAGCTTCTCAGCCAGCCCATCCTGCCGACAAACGAGCTTTATCCCCGTTCCCGCACTGACCATGGTGTTGCTATCAATCATCTAAGAAAACCTCGTTGTAGTCGTAGGGCCTGTGGGACCGGGGACAAGCCCAGGGATCTCCCTGACCAAGCCATTGTTGCAGGGGATGCAGACGGGGGAGAAAGCGACAGGACCGACAGGGGGATCGCTCAACGGACCTGTTTCACACGTGCGGTCAGTTCCTGCACAAGGTTGTAGACAGACCTGTCCTCACGGATGAGCCGGGCGATCTTGGAGGTTGCGTGGATGACGGTCGTGTGGTCTCGGCCGCCGAACTCCTTCCCGATCTTGGGCAGCGAGGAGTCGGTGAGCTCTCGGGAGAGGTACATCGCGACCTGGCGGGGATAGACGATGTTCTGCGATCGCTTGTCGCCGCAGAGCTCATCCATCGTCAGTTGGAAGCGCTCCGAGACGAGCTCCTGGATGCGACGGATGGACACCTGCGCTGCCTCTCCCTGCGGGAAGACGTCCTTGAGCACGTCCTCAGCGAGCTCGACCGAGAGCGTGCGGCCGGTGAGCGACGAGAAGGCGACCACGCGTGTAAGCGCCCCCTCGAGCTCGCGGATGTTGGTCGAGATCCGGGAGGCGATGAAAGAGAGCACCTGCGGGTCGGGGACGTGGATACCGTCGGTCTTGACCTTCTTGCGGAGAATCGCGATGCGGGTCTCGAGATCGGGCGGCTGGACGTCCGTGATCAGCCCCCACTCGAAGCGCGAGCGCAGGCGCTCCTCGAGCGTCGCGATGTCGCGCGGCGGCCGGTCGCTCGACATGACGATCTGCGAACCCGCCTCGTAGAGCGAGTTGAACGTGTGAAAGAACTCCTCCTGGATCCGCTCCTTGTGCTCGAAGAACTGCACGTCGTCGACAAGGAGCAGGTCGTAGGTGCGATATCGCTGCTTGAAGCCCTCGATCCGCTTGTCGCGCAAGGAGTTGATGAAGTCGTTCATGAACGTCTCGCTCGTGACGTAGCGGACCGAGAGATCGCTCGAGTGCTCGCCGACGTACTGGGCGATCGCCTGCATGAGGTGCGTCTTGCCGAGACCGGTACCGCCGTAGATGAAGAGCGGGTTGTACGCCTGCGCGGGCGCTTCGGCGACCGCGAGCGCGGCCGCATGTGCGAAACGGTTCGACGATCCGATCACGAACAGGTCGAACGTGTACTTCGGGTTCATCCCTCCGTCCGGCGAGGCCCGCTTGGGGAGCTCGCTCTGGACGGGTGTCTCGGCCGGAACGCGCTCGCTGACCGTCAGCCCGACGCGGCGCTCCTGACCCGTGACGTCGCGGACTGCGGCACCGATCAGACCGAGGAAGTGACCCTCGATCCACTCCCGTGTGAAGTCGTTGGGAACCCCGAGCACGAACGCGTCGTCCGTCAGCTCGTGACCCTCGGCTTCGGCGAACCAGGTCCGGTACGTCGTCTCGTTGAGCGCCCCTTTGAGCCGACCCGCTACCTCGTTCCAAAGAGTCTCCGCAGTCAGCTCTATCGAGCGCTCCACGCCGCCCTTGCCTCTCCTCTCCGGTCCGGGGAAGCGGCGAGCATAGCAGCGTCCCGGAAAGGCGACAACGGGTGGAAACTGGGGATGAAAGGGCCCCGATTTGCAGCACTTTCGTCGGTTCCACACGACTCTCCACAGGTGTGGAGGAAGCGTTTCGAATTGACACATTTTGCCGCGCTTCCAGCAGGTTCTGGTGTGGACAACTCTGTGCAGGAACGCTTCGCTAGACTGCCGCTTTCGACCCCCTCTTTCGAGGGAATTTCGTCTCTTTCTTCGATCTCGTGAAGCGGACCTACCAGCCAAACGTGCGCCGGCGGAAGCGTCGCCACGGCTTTCGTGCGCGCATGGCGACTCGCGCAGGACGCGCCATCTTGAAGCGGCGGCGCGCGAAGGGTCGCAAGCGTCTGTCCGCTTAACTGGTCTCGTGCAACGCAGGAACCGCCTGTCTCGTTCGCGGGACTTCGACGCCGTCTACCGGCAGGGGCGTTCGACGTCGACTCGCTTTCTCGTCCTCTACTGGTTCGATCGCGAGGACGAGCCCGGCGACCCGCGGCTCGGGCTCGCCGTGCCGCGCGCGATCGGCAACGCGGTGACGCGGAACCGCATCAAGCGGCAGCTGCGCGAGGTGTGGCGCGCGCGGCTCGAGGAGGTTCCCGCCGGACGCGACTACGTGCTGAAGGCGAAGCCCGGCCTGCCCGAGGCCGTGTCGGCCAACGGCTTCGATTGGCTCGGCGAGCGGCTCGACGAGGTCTTGGGGAAGGCGGCAGCGTGAGGTACGTCGGGATCGCGCTCGTCTATCTCTATCGATACACGATTGGGCTGTTCACAGGTGACGCCGTCTCGGGTCGGCGCTGCAAGTACCACCCGTCCTGCTCGCAGTACGCGATCGATGCGCTGCACAAGCACGGGTTCGTGAAAGGCTCGGTGCTCGCGTGTTGGCGGCTGCTGCGCTGCAATCCATGGAGCCGCGGGGGAGTGGATTACGCATGACGTATCTCGCCTTGTTGCAACCACTCGAGCACTTCTTCCGGCACATCCTCAACGGCCTGCATCAGATCGGCCTGCCGTGGGCGTGGGCGATCATCGCGCTGACAGTGATCGTGCGGATGCTGCTCGTCCCTCTGACGGTGAAGCAGATCCACTCGATGCAGAACATGCAGCGCTTCGCGCCGCAGATGAAGGAGATCCAGAAGAAGTACAAGGGCGACCGGCAGCGCCTGAACGAGGAGCTGATGAAGTTCTACCGCGAGAACAACATCAACCCGGCCTCCTCGTGCCTGCCGCTGCTCCTCCAGATCCCGGTCTTCATCGGTCTCTATTACACATTGCGGGCGTTCTCGAAGAACCCACCCCCGGGAGACCTTTCGTGGCTGCACTTCGTTCCGAGCATCGCCGCGCACGTCACGTCGCACTGGTCCGGGTACGTGCTGCTCGCCATCTATCTCGCGAGCCAGCTCGCGTCGACCTACTTCATGTCCGGGACGATGCAGCAGTCGCAGCGCGTACTGATGTACATCCTGCCGTTCGCTTTCATCTTCATCATCGCGCGCTTCCCGACCGGTCTCGTCCTCTACTGGATGACGACGAACCTCTGGACGGTCGGTCAGGGGTTGATCACTCGACGCCTCATCCCGAAGACGCCGCCGCCGGCGCCGCAGAGGCGAACCTCGCGCACACCTCCGAAAGAGGAGCCAGCCGCTCCCACCGAGGACGGAGCCAAACCCGTGCCCAAGGCAACGCAACCCGCGCCGCCCCGCCGCGTGCGGCGCAAGAAGAAGAAGCGACAGGCGCGCAGATGAGCGAGCTCCAGGTCGAAGCCACCGGCGAGACGGTCGGCGAGGCCAAGTGGGCCGCGCTGCGGGAGCTCGAGAAGCAGCAGCCCGGCCTGGACAAGTCCGCGGTGCGGTTTCAGGTCGTCTCGGAGGGCGAGCGCGGCCTGCTCGGTGTCGGCTACATGCCCGCACGCGTGCTCGCCACGATTGCAGCGGGCGTGGCAGCACCCGAGCTGCCAGACCAGAGCGAGCTCGCAACCGACGTTCGGTCGCTCATCGAGCAGATCGCGGTTGGGATCGGGGTCGGGGTGCGCGTGGATGTTCACGAAGACGACGAGACGATCACGCTCACCTGCGTCGGGCCCGACCTGGGCATGCTGATCGGGCGGCACGGGCAGACGATCGACGCGATCCAGTACCTCGTGAACGCGATCGTGTATCGGAGTCATCCCGACGATCGCAAGGACGTGGTCGTGGATGCGGCCGGCTACCGCGCTCGCCGTCGCGCCTCGCTCGAAGCGCTCGCGGTTCGCTCCGCGCAGCGCGCAGCCGCATCCGGCGAGCCGGTCGGGCTCGAGCCGATGTCGGCGGTCGAGCGGAAGGTGGTGCACCTGCGGCTCAAGGAGTTCCCCGGTGTCGAGACCGCCAGCGAGGGGGCGGAGCCGAACCGGTTCATCGTGATCAGCCCCGTGTGATCGACGACTGGCTGGCAGCCGTCGTTGCCACACCCGGGCTGACCTCGTTAACCGACCTCGCTGAAGCGAGACGCGTTCTCGTCGACGACTCGCTTGCCGGGCTGGAGCTCGTGCGTCGATTCGGCGGGCCCGTGATCGACGTCGGCGCAGGCGGCGGCGCGCCGGGGATCCCTCTCGCATACGCAATGCCCGAGCTCGAGTTCACGCTGCTGGAAGCAAACAGCAGGAAATGCGATTTCCTCCGCCGTTGGGCGCCGCCGAACGCGCGTGTCGTCCAGGGCCGCGCCGAAGAGCAGGCAACAGACTGGTACGACGCTGCGCTGGCGAAGGCGCTGGCGCCGCCGGTCGTGGCCGCGGAATGGTGTCTCCCGCTCGTTGCCGAAGGCGGAGCGGTTGTGCTGTGGGTGGGGCCTTCTGCCGATCGCGATCGCGTTGCGAAAGTGGCGGAGAACATCTCGGGCGAACTGACCGAAAGTCCGCCCGGCTTCATGGTCATTCACAAGGTCGGCCCGACTCCCGAGGGTTTTCCACGCCGGACGGGTGTCGCCCGCAAACGTCCGCTTGCGTAGGGAGAATGGGCCGGTGCCCGCCCGCATCTACGCGATCGCAAATCAGAAGGGCGGCGTCGGCAAGACGACGACTGCGATCAATCTCGCCGCGTGTCTTGCCGAGGCCGGAGAGCCTGCGCTTGTGGTCGACCTCGACCCGCAGGCGAATGCGACCTCGGGGCTCGGGGAACGTGCGAACGGCGCGTCGACCTACGATCTCCTAGACGGGGCTCCGCTGCGCGAGCTCGTTCGCCAGACACGCTTCCCGAACCTCTACCTCGTCCCGGCGAAGGCCGAGCTCGCCGGTGCGACGGTCGAGCTGGCCGATCACAGCGGCGGCGACACGTACCTCCGCCAGGCCCTTGCGTCAGGCGCAGACACGTACAGCTTCGTTTTCCTGGACTGTCCGCCCTCGTTCGGGCCGCTGACTGTCAACGCACTTGCCGCGGCGGATCGCGTGTTGATTCCCGTGCAGGCGGAGTACTACGCGCTCGAGGGTCTCTCGCAACTCGTCCGGTCGGTCGAGCTCGTCAAGTCCCGGCTGAATCCGCGGCTCGCGATCGGGGGAGTGCTGCTGACGATGATCGATGCGAGGACTCGGCTGTCCGCGGACGTGGAAGCGGAGGTGCGACGCTACTTCGGGAAGCTCGTGTTCGACGCTTCGGTGCCACGGTCGGTTCGTCTCGCCGAGGCGCCGAGTCACGGGTTGCCGGCGATTGCCTACGACCGCCGCTCGCGCGGGGCAGATGCCTACTGGAAGGTGGCGATGGAGCTTGTCGAACGCAGCTGAGAGAAGAGGACTGGGCCGGGGTCTCGAGGTGCTGCTCGGCGGCGCCGCGCCGTCGGAGATCGCCGAGCTACCGACGAACGCGATCCACCCGAATCCGCGTCAGCCTCGACGGCGCTTCGATTCCGAAGGTGCGCACGGCTTGGCCGAATCGGTACGCGCGCAGGGAATCGTGCAGCCGATCCTCGTCCGTTCGCGGCCGTCGGGCGGCTATGAGCTGATCGCCGGCGAGCGCCGCTGGCGCGCAGCGCGGGACACGGGATTGAAGACCGTGCCTGCAATCGTCCGTGACGCGGACGACCGCGACACGCTGCTGCTCGGCCTCGTCGAGAACGTCGCGCGCGAGAACCTCTCCCCGGTGGAAGAAGCGCGGGCGTGCGCGATGCTGCTCGACGAATTCGGTCTACCGCTCGGAGATGTCGCGGAACGGATCGGCAAGTCGAAGCCGGCAGTCTCGAATCGGGTGCGTCTGCTCGAGCTTCCCGAGGACGTGCTCGGGATGATCGAGCGGAAACAGCTGACCGAGGGACATGCGCGCGCCGTGCTCGCGGTGCCGGATCACGACGGCAGGCGCAGGCTCGCGCGCGAGATCGTGCGGAAGGGGATGTCAGTGCGAGCCGCCGAACGTGCAGCCCGCTGGGCCGGCGCAAAGAAGAAGCCGCGTCGACAGGTCGTGCGGCTCGATCCTGCACTTGTCGCGCGGGCGAAGGATGCTGCCGATCGCGTCACCGGCTTCTCGAGTCGCGTCACGCGTGGCCGACTCGAGATTCCCTTCGCCGACGAGACCGAGCTCGAGGAGCTCGTCGAGGCCCTGGAGACTGCAGCTCCCAAGCCGTAACCCGAATCCACGGGAACCCGTTGAACCGGTTAGATGCTCGGCGAATGGCTCCAGGATCTCGAGTCGCTCGAGGCGATCTCGCAGGACGACGACGCGAAGCGCATCTTCCTGCGCATGGCCGCGATGTCGCAAGCCGGCCAGATGACGTCGTTCCTCAGCGAGTTGGAGAAGGACGACGATCTCGACGAAGCTACGAAAGGGACGCTCGAAGAGCTGGCCCGCGACGACACGTTCCTGCTGGCCGTCGAGGACTACGTCCAGAGAACCGAGCGCTTGCACTAGCGCAATCCGGCGGTTGATGGGCGATCGTGGATTCGAACCACGGACCTCCGCCTTATCAGAGCGGCGCTCTAACCGACTGAGCTAATCGCCCGGGAGGGTGGATTGTAGCCGCGGCGTCTCTTATTCTCTCGACCCTGTGACCGGGATCGGGGATCTGATGACGCGGGACGTGCTGACCGTCGCGCCTGAGGACACGCTCGGGGAGGCGGCGGCCAAGATGACCGAGCGCGGTGTCGGCGCTGCGGTCGTCTCCGACTTTGGGCGGATGATCGGAATCCTTTCCGAGCGCGACATCATGCGAGCGGTCGCGGATCGGATCCACTCGAGCGAGGCGCGCGTGCGGGAGTGGATGACCGCCGATCCGATTACCGCCACACCGGAAACGACGATCGAGGAAGCTGGACGCACAATGCTCGAGCACGGCTTCCGTCATCTGCCCGTCGTCGACGGTGACCGTGCCGTCGGCATCGTCAGCATTCGAGACATCGCCGACCACCAACTCGCTTCGTAGTTTCTTAACTTCTTGAGTTTGCAGTGGCCCCCCTCCGAGGGACGCTTGCGTTAGGGATCGCCTCCGTGGAGGCCCGCGCCGATGCAAGGGAAGGCGGATTCCCTCGTTCTCGGGCTGCGGCAAAAATGGAAATTGGTTGTGACGTCATTTACATGGGCAGGCGCTACGTGCTCCGCGGCTTGGAGCCGATGGGCGTGTCCGATCGGCGTGCCGAACTCGAAGATCCCGAGAGCGGCGAGCTCCTCCTGGTACCGGTTGCTCTGCTGGAGGAACCCACGGAGGCGTGAGGTTCGAACGCTGAGGCCTGAGCTAACATCACGAACAGGCGCCCATGCAGGAAATGCACATCTACGGTGTCAGCTTTGACCTCGTCGGCAAGCAGCCGATCGTCCTGCTGAAAACCGCGGAAGGGAACAAGTTCCTGCCGATCTGGATCGGCCATCCCGAGGCGGCGGCGATTCTCATGAAGTTGCAGAGCGCAACGACGCCGCGTCCGATGACACACGACCTCGTTACCGACATGCTCGAGCAACTCGGCGCGCAGGTCGTTCGCATCACCGTCACCGAGTTGCGCGAGAACACGTTCTTCGCGCAGATCACCGTACAGCAGGACGGCTCGGAGATTGACGTCGATTCGCGGCCGTCGGATGCGATCGCGCTCGCGATTCGCGCCGACGCACCGATCTACGCGGCCGACGAGGTGATCGAGGAATCCGCGATCGAGTTCGAGGGCGACGACATCAACCAGGAAGAGCTCGAGCGCGAAGTCTCGAAGTTCAAGCAGTTCCTCGACGAGGTCACGCCGGACGAGTTCGCCGTCGACGAGGAAGAAGAATAAGTCAGTCGAGCTCGCGCTTCGTCAGCGCAAGAATCTCCCTCCAGAGCTGACGCAGTCCCTCGCGAGAGAGCGGTCCGGTGTTCGCGGCTTCGAGCCGCTGCAACAGGCGTTCTTCCTGGTCGGGATCGACGAAGCCGATGCCCTCGGTCTCCTTGTGACGCTTCAGCTCCGCGACGAGTCGCAACCTTTCGTTGATCGTGTCGAGGATGGTGCGGTCGCGCGCTGCGATCTCGTCGCGCAGGCGGCGAATCAGCGAATCGCTCATGGGCGCCCCGGCCAGTGTAGGAACAGCGGTTTCGGCGTGCGGGGAATCGTGATCAAACGGAACGGATACGTCACGCCTGCGTGGACGCGTTGACGGAGCGCGGGCGTGTCCTCGTGCACGGTGACGACGACGTGATGCCCGGTCTCGCGAACACTGACGATGCGTAGCACGTAGCCGGAGCTCGAGCGCGGCCCCGCGGCGACGAGGATCGCTTCTCGGTGCGTCCAGTCGATCGTCGGCAAACCGCTGATCCCGGGAGACTCGTGCTGCACGTACTTTTCGAACGCGGCTTCCGACTTGAACGCTTCGCGCACGAGTCGAGGCGGTTGGAAGCCGTGCAACTCGCGCGTGATGTCTCGGTACGCGATCGGCTTCGGGGCGCTCCCGCAGCCGGCGACAGCGAGCAGCGCCACGCTAATACACGTAGACAATCTCGCCGTACGGATTCGTCGCATAGAGGTACGGCGCGAGCCACATCGGCACGCGGACGCATCCGTGGCTCGCAGGGTACGGCGGGACCGAGGGATTCCCGTGGATCGCATAGCCATCGGTGAAGTACATCGGGTCGAAGAGGGTCCCGAGCGGACTGGGGTCGAAGCCGGGCACCTTGCGGTAGATCGCGAAGCGGCCGGTCGGCGTAAAGCGGCCGGGAATTCCCGCTGTCGACACCGGAACGATGAGCGCCACGCGCGAGCTGCGCACGATGTAGAGCACCTGGTGCGTCTTGTCGATCTCGATGTGACTCGCCGGTATTGCATAACGCGGTGTCGGTATACGCGGATTCGCGAGTCGCTCCCAGAACGCTACGCCGACCGCGCCCGTGCGCGGGAGCCCCTGCACCTTCTCGAAGGCATAGACCGCATCCAGCAGTTCCGGGCCGAACACGGACGTGGCCGGCGCGGCGTAGTGGAGCGCGCGCAGTCGGTAGCCGAGTTGCGCGACCGCCCCTCCTCGCGCACCGAAGCCGAGCCGCGGCAGTACGACGTGTGCCCGCAGGACGTGCGTCACCCCGGTGAAGCCCTCGTTCGGTTCGACCTGCGCGCGGATGAGATATGTCGTCAGGCGCCGACTGTCGAGCCTGATGCGGGCGGGGCTGTCATACGTGCCGTCGACGACCGTGTCGGCACCGCGCCGAATCTGGACCCCGATCCGCCCGGCGCCGCCTGGGCGCAGGCTGGCGGCGAAGACGAAACGGCTGCCGCGCGCTCCGCTGCCGAGTAGGCCGGTCCGCAGCTGCGGGATTACCGCGACGTCGAGACCCTCCGTCGAGACGACGCTGGTGGCGGCGGTCCACTTCCCCCCGCGCAGAAGCCGTGGCCGCGCGGAGAACGTGCCGTCCGGGTTCGATGTCGTCTGCAGTGACGTGTCGGTACTGGAGACGCGCACGGTCACGCCCGCCTCGGCCGGGATCAGTTGACCGCGGAAGACGGCCCGCTGTCGGTAACGGACACGCGCAGGTCCCTCGAGCTCGATCCCGTGGGCCGTGATCACGACCGAGCCGGAGTCGCTGCCGATCGTCCACGCCGCGGTCCAGCGCCCCGCGCTATAGGTGTGCGTGACCTTCTGACCGCTGGCGAGCGTCCCGTCGCCGAAGTCCCAGCTCACCGACACAGGTGCCGTGAACGTGACCGTTAGCGGCGCAGCGCCTTCGGCGGGCGCGACCTCGATCGCGAGGCTCCGCGGTGCAGCAGCGGCGGATGACGAAAGTGCGAAGAGCGCAATCGTCAAGAAGAGACCACGCCGCATACGCGGCAGAATAGTT
>JBKPJA010000233.1:0-8603 GCA_046730515.1 Actinomycetota bacterium
CGCCGTCGTGCTCGCGACGAACACGTGGGCCGCGTACAACTTCGACGACGCCGACGGGGACGGCTGGGGCGACTCCTGGTATGTCACCGACAAGAATCGCAGCGTCGACCTCGAGCGCCCGTTTCTCGACTTCGGCGTCCCATTCCGGTTCCGTGATTGGGATCTCGAGTTCATTGCCTGGCTGAACAGGACCGGCAAGCACGTCGACTTCCTCTCCGACGACGACCTCGAGGCGGTTCAGACCGGGGGTGAGCTTGCTCGGCTCTACGACCTCGTCGTCTTTCCAGGTCACGAGGAATACGTGACGCGTCACGAGTACGACGTCATCCGCCAGTACCGGGACGCCGGTGGGAATCTCATGTTCCTCGCGGCGAACAACCTCTATCGCCAAGTGACTCGGAGCGGGAACCTGCTGGTGCGCGGGAAGCCCTGGCGCAAGCTCGGCCGTCCTGAAGCGTCGGTCGTCGGCGTTCAGTATGTCGGGTCGAACCACGGGGAAAAACAGGAGGGGTTCGTCGTCACCGGGGCAGCGGCGGAACCGTGGGTCTTCGCCGGCACCGGTCTCGCGGACGGGGACGTGTTCGGACGCTACGGGATCGAGATCGACGCGCGCAGCCAGGCCTCGCCGCTTGGAACGCAGCTGCTCGCGCGGATTCCACAACTGCTCGGTGGCGGGCAATCCGCCGAGATGACCTACTACGAGACTGCGGCCGGCGCGAAGGTGTTCGCAGCAGGTGCGCTCAACTTCGCCGCGTCACTCGATCAGCCGGAGGTCGCTCAGCTCGTCGAGAACGTCTGGGATCGACTGAGCTTGCCGTGAAGGATCGTCCCAAGCCGGAGGAGCTACGGGTCGCGACCTAGTACTCGAAGAATCCGCGCCCCGTCTTGCGGCCTAGCCGTCCTTCGGACTGCATCAGCACGAGCCGCTCCGGCGGCGCCATCCGTTCCTCACCCAGTTGTGAGTGCAACGCCTCCGCCGCATGCACGTGGACGTCGATGCCGATCAGGTCGACGAGCGCGCACGGTCCCATCGGCCAGCCCGCGCCGTTCGTCATCGCTTTGTCCAGATCCTCCGGGCTCACAGCTGCCTCGTCCAGGACGCGCACACAGTCGTTGAGCAGCGGGATGAGGATGCGGTTGACGATGAAGCCGGGCGTGTCGTTGCAGCGAACCGGCTGCTTGCCGGCGGCTTCCGCCCAGTCGTAGGCGAGGTCGACGGCCTCGTCGGAGGACTGCGGCGCGCGCACGATCTCGACAAGCGGCAGCACGGGCGCCGGATTGAAGAAGTGCATGCCGACGACGCGCTCGGGCCTGGTCGTCGCGTCGGCGATCGCGGCGACGGAAAGCGCGGACGTGTTCGTTGCGAGCACGGCGTCCCGACGGCAGATGCGGTCGAGCTCGGCGAAGGTCTCGCGCTTGAGGTCGAGCTCCTCCAGCACGGCCTCGATGACGAGGTCGCACTCGGCCAGGTCGGTGAGCTCGGTCGTCAGCGTCAGCCGCGTGAGTGCAGCGTCGCGCTCGTCCTGCGTCATCCGACCCTTCTCGAATGCGCGGTTCAGATAGCGCTCGATTGTCGCGCGGCCACGCTGCCCGAGCTCGTCGCTGATTTCCCGTCCGACGGTGTCGTGCCCGGCTGTGATGCTCACCTGCGCGATGCCCGCGCCCATCGTCCCGAGACCGACGACTCCGACCTTCATCCGGGTGAGCCTACGGCACCGCTTGCGGTGCCGTCTGAAACGACCCGGTCGACCCGACCGAAGTTCACGCAACGATGCCGACCAGCTCGATCAAATCGCGTGCGCGGTCGAACTGGTCGTCAGAGAGTCGGATGTGCGAGTGGCGCCACAGGCTCTGCGGGAAGATCCCGGCCGCCTCGACCGGCGGCGCATCGTGTAGGTCGGAAACGACGACGAGGGCGCGGATGGGAAAAGACCACGCCCAGCGTTCGCGCTCCGGATCGTTCTCGGGATCGCCGACGACCTCCGCGACGCCGAATACCGCCTGCCACACCGCCGCGTAGAGAATCGCCGCGTCACCGCGCTGCACGGACGGTCGTTTCGAGGACGAATGCGTCCGGATCTCCTGCGGATCGACGTGCGCGTCGAGCGGCCGCTCACCGCGTCCGCGTATGAGGAGCCAGCGCGTCACGCGGATTTCTGCGCGAACAGCCACTGCCACATCACCTCGCCGTGATCCGGCTCGATCATCGTCTCCCGCTCGTCACGCAGGATCTCGAGCCCTGCGGCTTCCACGAGCCGGCGATTCGTCGCCGGGTCGAAGCCCGCGAAGTACATCTCCGTTCCCAGCCAGTCGCCGGTCCAGCCGACAAGATCGCTCGTCGGAAAGGTGCCGAGGAAGTAGCCGCCGGGACGGAGCCACCGAGACACGTCTCGCAGCAGCCGCGCCAGACGTTCCTGCGGCACGTGGTTCAGGACGTAGAAGGCGACGATCGCATCGAATGACGCGCTCGGAAGCTCGAGACAGGTGAAGTCCGAGTGGATAAGGCTTGCGTGCGGGAGTATTTCGAGCGCTCGGCGGAGTTGTTCCCTGGAGACGTCGACGCCAGTGAACGTCGAACGTTCCGCGAGGATGCGGGAAGGCCCGCCTCCGCCGACACCGAGCTCGAGCACGTCGGCTTGGTCGCCGAGTTGTGCGAGCAGCTTCTCGATCCACCCGTCGCGCTGCGACCCGGTGATGCCGTCCTGCCACTCCGCGAAACGGTCGGCGATCTCGTCGTAGCCGCGGGCGACGATGTCGACCGGATCGGTCAGAGCCGCTCGACGACGCCGGCGATCGCCATCCCGAAGCCGATGCACATCGACGCGATGCCGTATCGCGCGTCCCGGCGCTCGAGCTCGTTCAAGAGCGTCGCCGTCATCCGCGCGCCGGTCGCGCCGAGCGGATGGCCTAGCGAGATGCCGCCGCCGTTGGGATTGATGTCGTCCCAACGGTCTTCGAGCCCCGCGTCATGCGCGAACTGGAGCACGACCGAGGCGAACGCTTCGTTCACCTCGATCACCGACATGTCGTCCCACGTCAGGCCGGCGCGAGAGAGCGCCTTCGTGCACGCCTCAGGATTGCCGTGCAGCATGCGGTACGGATCGACGCCGGCGAGACCGAACGAGACGAACCGCGCCCGCGGCTCGAGGCCGAGCTTCGAAGACGCACCCTCGCTCGCGATCAGCACCCCGGCCGCGCCGTCGCAGATCTGCGACGAGTTGCCCGCCGTCACCTTGCCCTCGGGAAGGAACGCGGGGCTCAGCGCCGCGAGCGCTTCCGCAGAAGTGTCGCGGCGCGGCGTTTCGTCGATCGCGAACTGCACGCCTACGTGCGGGTTCGTCAAGTCGATCGGCACGATCTCGTTGTCGAACTTCCCCTCGTCGATGGCAGCGATCGCACGACGGTGCGACTCGAGCGAGAACGCGTCGAGCTGCTCCCGCGAGAAGCCCCACTTCGCCGCGATCACCTCGGCGGAGATCCCCTGCGGCACGATCTGCCAGCGGTCGAGCAACTTGTCCGAGAGGTCGCCGCCGTTCGACCCCATCGGGACGCGCGACATCATCTCGGCGCCGGCCGAGACGACGAGGTCGAGCTGGCCCGACCAGACCGCCGCCGCCGCATTGAAGTTCGTCTGCATCGACGAGCCGCACTGCCTGTCGACGGACGTGCCTGCCACCGTCTCCGGCCAGCCTGCGACGAGCGGCACCATCCGCCCGATGTTCCAACCCTGCTCGCCGATCTGTGTCACGCACCCGAGCTGCACGTCCTCGATTTCGCCGGGATCGACATCGCTGCGTGCGAGCAGCGCGTTCAGGACCTGAGCCGCGAGCTCGTCGCCGCGGATCGAGGAGAGCGTTCCGTTCTTCTTGCCGATCGGCGAGCGAACGGCGTCGATGATCAGCGCGTCAGACACTGGAGACAGCATAGATCCGGCGCTCGCCCACGCCCTTGAGCGTGTGCTCGCCGCGATCCTCGAACTCGATCCCGGAGCCCGAGACCAGATCGCGGACCGTGGCCGAGACCAGCACTTCCTCCGCGGAGGCGAGCGACGAGATGCGCGCGCCGGTATGGACGGCGATGCCCGCGACTTTGTCTCCGAGCAGCTCGCATTCGCCGGTGTGGAGGCCGGCGCGCACGTCGAGCCCGAGCTCGCGAACTGCATCCCGGATCGCGACCGCGCAGCGAATCGCACGCGCCGGCCCGTCGAACGTTGCAAGGAAGCCGTCGCCGGCCGTGTCGACCTCGCGGCCGCGGTAGCGCTCGAGCTCGCGCCGCACGGCTGCGTGGTGCCGGGCGAGCAACTGCGACCAGCCGCGGTCGCCGAGGTCGCGCACGCGCTGCGTCGAGGAGACGATGTCCGTGAAGAGCACGGTCGCAAGGATCCGGTTCGGCTCCGGCGCGGGACGCACGCCCGTCACGAGCTCCTCGATCTCGTCGATGATCGCGTCGCCGCCCTGCGTCCACCACGAGTGGTCCGCGCCGGGGAACTCGACGTAGCGCGCGCCAGGAATCTGTGACGCGATATACCGGCCCTCCTCCACGAGGGCGTCACGATCGTCGGTCCGGTGCATGACGACGGTCGGCGCCTGAATGGACGGCAGCACCTCCCGCACGTCCACGTAGGTGTTCATCTTCATCAGCGCGAGCGCGGCAGCAGGGCTGGCGGAACGGCGGTAGTAGCGAGCGATCTCATCGAGGTCGGGAGGATCCAGGCTCGGCGCGAGGTCCTCCCAGTCCATGCCGCTCTTCCACTGCCGCTCGACGAGCTTGAATCCCTCCGCCCGCGCTTCCGGCGTCGGCGCCCACGGATAGTCCGGGCTCCACACGCGCTTGGCGGTGCAGCCGAACGTACACAGCGCGACGGTGCGGTCCGGATACGTCGCCGCGAACAACATGCTCATGTTGCCGCCTTCGGACGCGCCGAAGATCGCCGCGCGCTCGGAGCCGACCGCATCCATCACGGCGCGCACGTCGTCCATCCGCAGTTCGAGCGTCGGCAACTCCTTTGGCGGAACGGGGTCGGACATCCCGGTGCCGCGCTTGTCGAACAGGATCAGGCGCGAGAACGACGCGAGCCGCTCGAACCCTGCGGCGAGGTCGGGAAGGTCCCACGCCAGCTCGATGTGGGACACCCAACCGGGGACGTAGACGAGATCGACCGGCCCGTCACCGACGACCTGGTAGGCGATGTTGACGCCGCCGCTTTGGGCGTAGCGCGTCTCGGGAGGCATAGGCTTCCACTATGGCTGTCACCGCGACCGAGCGGAAGCTCTTCGTCGGCGGCGAGTGGATCGAGACCGGCGAATGGCTCGAGGTGCGTTCGCCCTACTCGGGCGAGGTCGTCGGCCGCGTCGCAAAGGCCGGCGCCGAGGAGACGAAACGTGCGATCGATGCGGCCGAGCGCGCGATGCGCGAGCCACTGCCCGCGCACAAGCGCGCCGAGATCCTCGTCCGCGTTGCGGGCGCGCTCGGTCGCCGTCACGACGAGATCGCGCGCCAGATCTCTGAGGAAGCGGGCAAGCCGATGAAGGCGGCGCGCGTCGAGGCGCGTCGCGCGATGTCCACGTACACGTTCGCGGCGGTCGAGGCGCGCAAGCTCGCGGGCGAGATGGTGCCGATGGACGCGGCTCAGGCCGGTGAGGGCAAGCTAGCTTTCACGCTGCGGCGTCCGATCGGAGTCGTCGGAGCGATCACGCCGTTCAACTTCCCGCTCAACCTTGTCGCGCACAAGCTCGCGCCCGCTCTAGCAGCGGGGTGCGCGGTCGTGCTCAAGCCGGCGAGCCAGACGCCGCTGTCCGCACTTCTGCTCGCCGAGCTCGAGGAGGAGGCCGGCCTCCCGCCGGGTTGGCTCAACGTCGTCGCGGGCCCGGCGTCGGAGATCGGCGACGCCCTCGTTATGGACGAGCGCGTCAAGGCGATCACGTTCACCGGCTCCGGCACGACGGGCTGGCGCCTGAGGGAGCGTGCACCGAAGAAGCGCGTCAACCTCGAGCTCGGCAATGCGACTCCCGTGATCGTGTGCGTGGACGCACCCGATTTCACTGTCGACAAGATCACGGCGAACGCCTTCTCCTACGCCGGACAGAGCTGCATCTCCATACAACGTGTGTACGTGATGCAGGACGTGTGGGACGACTTCGTGCGTGACTTCGTCCGGAAAGTCGAGGCGTTGAAGGTCGGCGATCCCACGGACGAGGAGACAGACGTCGGACCGGTGATCGACGACGACGCGCGCGAGCGAATCCTCGACTGGATTCGTGAGACGAGCGGCGAAGTCCTCACCGGCGGCAACACCACGGACGACGGACTGATCAAGCCGACCGTGATCGTCAATCCGGAGCCGTCGGACAAGGTCTCGTGCGAGGAGGTGTTCGGCCCCGTGGTCACGCTCACGAAGACCGCGTCGATCGAGGAGGCGATCGAGCTCGCCAACTCGACCCGCTACGGATTGCAGGCCGGCATCTTCACGGGCGGCTTGAACGTCGCGCTGACCGCGGCGCAGCAGCTCGAGTTCGGCGGCGTCACCGTCAACGAAGCGCCGACGTTCCGGGCCGACCAGATGCCCTACGGCGGCGTGAAGGACTCGGGCAACACACGCGAAGGCCCGCACTACGCGGTGCGCGAGCTCACCGAAGAGCACCTCGTTGTCATCGATCTCCCCTAGTGCCCCATCCGGCGATGCACGTCGGCTTCTGGCTCGCGATCACACGGCGCGAGAGTCCACCCTCGCTCTTAGCCAGGCAGCTAAGCCTTGCTGCGAGCGAGTGCGGCCTCTCGCTTGGTGCTCGCAACCCAGACGCTCGACAGCATCCCCGGACGGGGCACTGGTTTTCTTCGCTTCGTCGCGGGAACGATCTCTCCGTGATCGGCATCCTCGTCGCCCTCGTCGTCATCGCGATCGTGCTCACGCTTTTCGGAGGCTGGATCTTCGGAATCCCCCTCGCGGTCGTGGCGATCGTTCTCTTCGTCCTCTTCTTGATGGGCTGGGGTCGCCGCGCCACCGCGGGCGGGCCGTAGCGCTCCGAACACGCTGCTAGATTCATCCGCGTGGCCCGGCTCCTGCGCTTTCGACGCGCCGATGACTCGGCGTCGTCGCCGCGGCCGCAGGCCCCGCCACGCAGGCCGCTTCCGCATCCAGGGGTCCTGAGACGCGAGCGGCGGGCGCTCCAGCGCGCGCGCGAGGAACGGCTGCGCGACCTCGGCGGCTTGATGCTGGAGATGTTCCGGCGCGACCAGTTCCGCCAGGATCTCCTGCTGGAGCGCTGCGAGGAGCTCGTCGCGCTCGACGAGCGGTTGCTCGAGCTGGACACGCTGCTCGCGGTCGCCGTTTCGTCACGCCGGCCCGCCCTGGCGGCCCGCTGCGCATGCGGAGCCCCGATCGTGTGGGGATCGCATTTCTGCGCCAACTGCGGACGACCGGTGGCCGCTGCGCCCGCCGTCATCTCGTGCGCGGGTTGCGGCGCGCCGATGCCCGCCGAGGCGAAGTTCTGCACAGCTTGCGGACGCTCTGTTGCCGAGCCTGAGCCGGCGCCGGACGACCAGGAGGCTCTCCCGGCCGCGGCCGATCCCTGGGAAACCTGAGCTTGGGCACTCAAGAGCAGGAGCGTCTCTGCCCCCGCTGCGGCACGCCGTCTGCCGCAGGGCAGGAGTACTGCCTCGAGTGCGGCCTACGCCTCAGCGGGTCAGCAGGATTCACAGGACGGCTTGCTGACGCCTGGCGGGACCGCTTTGGCTGGTATCCCGGCGACTGGATCTGGCCCGTCCTGCTCGCACTGCTGATCGCCGTCATCGGAGGCGTGGCTGCCGCGCTGCTGGCGAGCTCGGGCAGGAGCAGCAACACGCTGATCGCGACTCATTCCGGCCAGCCGCGGGAGCCCGTGACACCTGTCGAGACCGCGACCGTGGCGCTGCCGACGGTGCCTCCGGGCACCCCCACCGCTCCACCCCAGACACCCACGAATCCGCCGCCTGCCACGACGGCGACCCCGCGCCCGGCCGGCGGGCTCGCCGTGTGGCCGGCGAACCGGAACGGCTGGACCGTCGTGCTCGAATCGATCCCCACCTCCGCCGGCCGGGGCCTCGCGGTCGCCCGAGCCCGGGCCGCCGCGCACGCCGGACTGCCCCAGGTCGGCGTCCTCAACTCAGGTGGCTTCTCGAGCCTCCATCCGGGCTACTTCGTCGTCTTCAGCGGGATCTACGCGACGCAATCGGACGCGAACTCGGCCGCTTCCGCCGCCGCCGGCAAGGGATTCGGGTCCGCCTATTCCAGACAGATCGCCCGCTGAGCGGCACCTTCTAGTTTTCGGATCAGACAACGGGCCCTCGGACTTTGTAACACGTCCTCAGAGCCGATAGACTCCGCCAACGGCAGACCCCGAAACGACGATTTACCGCCGCTTAACAAATATTTGCGGGGGATTAATAGGAGCGAGGAATACTGTGATCGAGGAGTACGCCGCCAGACTTCAGGCCTGTATGTATCAATATTCAAGAGCCATCTACAGGTCGATTCGGGACCTGATCGACCCATACGTGGCCCCTCACATCCAGCTGGAGTACAGGCGGGCGGTACTCGAGCATTGCGAGCAGACGATGGAGCGCCT
>JBKPJA010000234.1:0-3453 GCA_046730515.1 Actinomycetota bacterium
CGCGGCGGCGCCTGCGACGGATCCGTTCGGCCGCGAGCGGGTCGGGCTCAAGCTCGAGTCGGACATCGACCGCACCGAGTACGGCGTGACTTGGAACGCGCCGAACCAGAGCGGCGGCGACTACCTGGCGAACGGCGTCAAGCTGATCGCCGAGCTCGCCTTCGTGAGGGCGGAGGCGTAACCATGCGGATCCTGGCCGTCTCCGGAAGCCTGCGCGCCGATTCGCACAACACCAGCCTCCTGCGCGCGGCCGTCGAGGCCGCGCCGGAGGGCGTCGAGGTCGAGCTCTTCGACTCGGCCGCCCTGCGCGAGCTGCCGGCGTACGACCAGGATCTCGACACTGTGAACGTGCCCGCGTCCGTCGCGAGCCTGCGTCAGCAGTGGAGCGCGGCGGACGCCATCCTGTTTGCGACGCCCGAGTACAACGGCTCCGTCCCCGGTGGATTGAAGAACGCGATCGACTGGGCGTCGAGGCCGCGGTTCGAGGCGGCGCTGAGCAACAAGACCGTCGCCGTGATCGGCGCGAGCACCGGTCAGTTCGGAGCGATGTGGGCGCAGGCCGACCTCCGCAGGATCCTCGGTCTCGCAGGAGCGCGCGTGGTCGGTGACGAGTTGCCGGTCACGCACGCACACGAGCGGTTCGACGACGAGGGAAGGCTGCTCGACGCTGAGCTCTTCGAGCGTCTCCATCTCGCTCTGGAGACGCTCGCTACCGAGCCGATTTCGGTCGGCGTCGCGGCTTAGGCTTCTGAACGTGCGCTTTCAGGCGGGCGTTCCGGCGTCGACCCAGCGCTGAAAGAGCTCGACCTGCTCGTCCGGCCACGCGCCGTCACACGGCATCGTTCCGTTGCGCAGGCGCTCCAGGATTGCGCTGCTGTTTTGGGCGACGTCGTCGTAGGACCCGAGATCGAACGCCCACTTCATCGACTGGCGATCGCGGTCACGAAAGAGCGGCTTGATGTCCTGCTCAAAGCCGAACTGCTCGTTGGTTTCAGCCAAGTGAGCTCCTCTCGTGCGCTGCGATCGGGCCCCACCGCTCTGGAGGGAGGATCGCAGCGCCCTTTGCTTCGTTCCAGTAGTCACGCTGGTCGACGACCCGGCCGTCGCTTCCGAACCGGAGCATCGAGACGCCCGCCAGCGTTGTGTCGCTCCCGTTCACTTCGTGAGAGATACCCCACCACGCGACGGCGGCGCGGTCGCCTGCGACGATCGGTTCCGCGAACCAGACCTCCGCGCCTTCCTCGTCGGCAAACGCCCAGGCCGCGTAGTCGGCCGTAGGCTGCGGATCGCGGAAAGGCGCCGAGAGGTGAACCGCGTCGTCCGAGTAGAGGGAAGCGATCAGCTCGACGTCGTGCGTCGCCCAGCCACGCGCCCAGCCGTCGATCCAGCGCTCGGCCGCCTGCCTTACCGACGTTTGCTTATCCGATAGCGGCAAGGAGCTCATTGCACGCGTCCTCACAGCGACGGCAGACCTCGGCGCAGATGCGGCAGTGCTCGTGGTGCGCCGCATGCTTCTCACACTCCTCGCGGCAGACCACGCAGGCCACGACGCACGCGCCGACGACCGAACGGACGAGGCCGAGATCGGCCTCGGTTTGCCGAGTCACCACGCGTGCCGTCGTCTCGCAGACGTCGGCGCAGTCGAGACAGAGGCGAATGCAACGGATCATCTCCTGGACGTCCGGCTCGGTGAGATCGGCGTCGGCGCAACTCGTGCAGTCCGCCTCGCAGTCGTAGCACGCCTCGATACAGCGGGCGACGACGTCGAGGTCGAGACCGGTCGGCCGCGGATGCGTCCCGAGGATCTCTCGAGTGGTCACGCTCCAGGGACCTTAGAACACTTCCGGCGTGACCGCGGAGGAGAATCCCGCAATCGGTCCGCGCGACAACTGATTCGCGGTGGCGGCCCGATCCGGCACCATGGGGGCTGTGAGCTCCAGCACGCTCATCGTCGTCGCGGGCGCGTTCCTCGCCAGCGGGGTCGAGATGGTCGAGGCGCTGACGATCGTGCTCGGCGTCGGCGTGGTGCGCGGCTGGCGCGCCCCGCTGATCGGCGTGGCGGCTGCCACGATCGTGCTGGCGGTGCTCGTCGCGGCGTTGGGCCCAGCTCTGAGCGTCATTCCGATCAAGGCACTGCGGCTCGTCGTCGGCGCGCTCCTGCTCGCCTTCGGATTGCAGTGGCTGCGGAAGGCGATCTTGCGCTCGAGCGGTTACGTCGCGATGCACGACGAGGAGGAGGCCTACAAGCGTGAACAGGAACAGGCGGCAACCGCAGGCTCCGAGCAAAAGGCCGGGCTCGATTGGTACGCGTTCACGGTTTCCTTCAAGGGCGTCCTGCTCGAGGGCCTCGAGGTCGTATTCATCGTGCTCTCCTTCGGAAGCGCGCAGGGCAAGCTGGGGCTGGCCGCGGCCGGCGCGGCGGCGGCGCTCGTCGTCGTGGTCATCGCAGGCGTGCTCGTGCGGGGACCGCTGCAGCGCGTCCCGGAAAACACGATCAAGTTCGTCGTCGGCCTCCTGCTGACGAGCTTCGGTTGCTTCTGGGGTGCCGAGGGCGTCGGCGTCAAGTGGCCGGGAGACGACCTCTCCCTGCCTGGCGTGATTGCGTTCATGGGGCTGGTCTCACTCGTGCTCGTGCGCGTATTGAGGCGCCAGCGTGTCGCGCTCTTGCCGAGGGAGGCGCAAGCGTGAAGTACGTCCGCTCGTTTGGCCGCTTCTGGTGGAACTTCATCGTCGGAGACGATTGGCGTGCCGCAGCGGGACTTGCGCTTGCGCTGGCAGCCACGTGGCTGCTCACGCGCGGCGGAATCAACGCGTGGTGGTTTCTCCCGCTCGGTGTCGCCGTCGTGCTTGCGGATTCGTTACGACGTGCGATTCGCGAGAAGCGCTGACCGGGATCAGCGCCGAGTGCAGCGGACGAGCTCGCGCAGGAGCGGCTCGAACCGCCTGCCACTCCGGGTGAGCCGGTACTCGACCGCGGGCGGACGCGTGTCCAGCACCCGTCGCTCCAGCACCCCCGCGTCGACGAGCTCCGTCAGGCGCGCCGTCAGGGTCGCAGGCGGGACCCGCCCGAGCGCGTCCCGGAACTCGTTGAAGCGCTCTGCGCCTTCGATCGACGCGTAGAGGATCGAAAGCGTCCAACGACGTTCGAGGAGGTCCGCCGTCCGGCGGACCTCCTCGGGAACCGGGTCACGCCGCCTGCAGCGCATGGTCGGGCGCCGGCTCGAGCGCGAGCTCGAGCACCTCGTCGACGCTGAGCACCGGATGGAAGGTCATCGCCTTGCGCACATCCTGCGGGACGTCGTCGAGGTCGGCACGGTTCCGCTCGGGGATGATGACGTCGGTCAGTCCTGCTGCGTGCGCGGCGAGCACCTTCTGCTTCAGGCCGCCGATCGGAAGCACCCGTCCCTGCAGCGTCACTTCACCGGTCATGCCGACTGTGTGCTTGACCGGGCG
>JBKPJA010000235.1:0-6743 GCA_046730515.1 Actinomycetota bacterium
CTTCTGGGGCCACGACCTGCTGCACGCGTACTTCTCGACGCTGCACCACTAATCCCGGCGAATACGCTCTCGACGTGGAGCGACGATCGCTCGGCCCGCTCGCGATCAGTACGGTCGGTGGTGGGGACGGCACCGTTCGGCGCATCTGGAGAGTGGCGGGTCCGCTGGCCCGAGCAGGAGCCGCGCGAAGCGGTGCGCGTCGTTCACCGGGCATTCGCGCTCGGCGTGAACTGGATCGACACCGCGCCTTTCTACGGCTGGGACGAGCGGAAGAGATCGTCGGACGAGCTCTCGCGGGACGGCGAGGTGCTCGTGTTCACATCATGCGGGACGGTCCGGACCCGGAACGGGAAGACCTGAGTCCCCAAAAGCATCAGACTCGAGCAGAGCCTCCGGAGCTCATCGGGCGCGCACTCGCGGTCGGCGAGGTGACGGCCTTGCAGCATCAACTGTCGTTGGTGAGACGTGACGTGGAACGAGACGTGCTGCCGTTCGCCGAACGGCACGGCATCGGCGTCATCGCCTGGTCACCGCTCGCGAGCGCCCCCCTCACCGCCAAATTCGACCTCGCTTCCCTCGGCGAGGAGGACTTCCGCCGACTCCATCCGTTCGCGCAACTCGTGCCTCAGGAGCTGAGGAGGGCGCTGCGCAGGATCGCAGGCAGTCACGGAGCGACGATGGCGCCTGTCGCGGTCGCGTGGGTTCTCTCCCGTCGCGGTGTGTCGGGCGCGATCGTCGGGGTCAGGAGTGCGCGCGAGTCGGAGGACTCGCCGCGCGCGGCGGGGCTGCAGTTGTCCGACCGAGAGCTCCGCGCACTCGAAGCGGCGGCGCCGTGACGAGCAGCGCAGCGCCGACGAGCGCGAGCGCCTCCACCTCGAGCCAGTACCAGCCGAACGACACCGGGTCGAGCAGGATGCGCGCGAGGGCGACGGACAACGGAACGGCCCACACCGCGTGCACGCTGGCGCGCAGTCGACGCGCGAGCAGCGCGCCGACTCCACATGCGACCGCAGCCTGCAGCAGGCGTAGCGGCCAGCCGAAGTGCGTCCCTACAGGAACGACGAGACCGATGGCCGTTCCGCGCGTGACGCGCCACTCGTAGTCGAACATCCGGAAGGTCCCGAAGAGGACGAACGGCGCGAGCTGCGCCGCGATCACCGCCGCCGCGACGGCGAGTCCTCGCATCGTGTCGAGGACGCGCGGTGCGAGCAGCAATACGGCTGCTCCGAGCAAGCCCCAGAGCTCGAGGCCTGCGCTGACTCCAATCAGAGCGCCGGCGCGAAAGACTCGTCCGCGGCGCGCTTCCAACGCGGCGAGCACCCAGAGCAGCGGTATCAGCGCTTCCGCCGGATGTCCCTCGACGAAGGCTCCGTGCGTCAGACCAGCGGCGAGA
Organism: Actinomycetota bacterium; assembly: GCA_046730515.1. GTDB lineage: Bacteria > Actinomycetota > Thermoleophilia > Gaiellales > Gaiellaceae > 3-1-20CM-4-69-9. Next base: position 1,394 of record JBKPJA010000235.1, read on the forward strand.
GCAGCGAGGCCGGCAAGCAGCCGCCAGCGCGCCGCGACGCCGAGTCGTCCCAAGACGAAGAGCAGGAGCGCGGCGACACCGATCTCGACGACGAAAGCGAGAACTTCGGTGCTGCGCGCGGACCCTGCAAAGAGGAGCTGCAGCGGGCCGGACTGGAGCTGCCGCTGCGCGTAGACCGCCGGCCACTGGGACGAGAGCAGCACCTTCCCGCGGTGGACGAAGTAGAGGAGATCGCCCGCGTCGGCACGTCGGTCGAGCGCGGCAAGGCCGGCCGCGCCGGCGAGAACCGGCAGCCAGATGCGGGCCGCAGAGCGCGAAAGCTCCCTCACAGTGGGCGATATCGGCGCCAAAAGGGGGACGGTTGAGCCGGAGCGCGTCAAGTCTGGCGCCGGGGCTGCCGATACCTCGAACGAGGGATACACATGGACTTCGAGCGTCCACCAAACCTGCGCACGACCGACCAGTCGGCCTCGGGCGCGGCGCCGCCTGGTGGAGCGCGACTCGGCGGCACCCCGCCGCCGATCAACGCGACCGCCGAGCTCGTCGTCGACCTGCTGTCGGCCACCGGCCTCATCCCCGAGGACAAGCTGGCCCTGGTCCGAGGTGCGGCCGGCCAAGGCTCGATCTCCCAGGCGCTCGTCGAAGAAGGCCTCGCGACGAGCCAGGGAATCGCGCTCACCGTCGCCGCGCGCTACCAGATGTCGCTCGTCGATCTGCCGTTCGTCGGCGTCGACGAAGAGGCTGCGAGGCAGATCCCGCTCCACGTGCTCGAGCGCGTGGTCGCGATTCCGTATGCGCTCGCCGACGGAGTCCTGAGGATCGCCGTCGCTGACCCGGGCAACGTCAACGCAATCGACGAGCTGCGGATTGCGACTCGCCATCAGGTCGAGCTCGCCGTCGCCGCGCGCGAGGACATCGTCACGGAGATCCGCCGGCTCATTCGCGCCTCCGAGGCCTTCGGCGCGCGCGCGGCCGTCGAGGAAGAGCTCGCGGGGGAGATCGAAGAAGAGGAGGAGGGCGACGACCTCGAGGTCGACGACGGAATCTCGGACGCGCCGCTCGTCCGCCTCGTCAACTCGGTGATCTTCCAGGCGGCTGAGGACGGCGCCTCGGACGTTCACTTCGAGCCGCAGGAAGACGCTCTGCTCGTCCGCTTCCGGGTCGACGGCGTGCTCCAGGAGGTGCAGCGTGTCCCGAAGCGGATGATGAACGGCGTGCTCACGCGCCTCAAGGTGCTCGCGAAGCTCGACATCGCCGAGCGCCGCAAGCCGCAAGACGGACGCATCTCGCTGAACGCGGCCGCCGCGGGGCGCCTGCTCGACATCCGCGTCGCCACACTCCCGACGGTCGAGGGCGAGTCGATCGTCATGCGCCTCCTCGACAAGTCGAAGCAGGCGCCGACACTCACCGACCTCGGCATGGCTGAGGACATGCGTGTGCGGCTCGAAGGCCTCATCCGCAGGCCGACGGGCGCCGTGCTTGTCACCGGTCCGACGGGCTCCGGTAAGTCGACGACGCTGTACGCCGCACTGACCGAGATCAATCGTCCGGAGATCAACATCATCACCGTCGAGGATCCGGTCGAGTATCGACTCACCGGCGTCAACCAGGTGCAGATCAACACGCGCGCAGGTCTAACGGTCGCCGCCGCCCTGCGCTCGATCCTCCGTTCCGACCCTGACGTGGTGATGGTCGGCGAGATTCGCGACGGCGAGACAGCGAAGATCTCGATCGAGGCCGCGCTCACCGGTCACCTTGTCCTTTCGACGTTGCACACGAACGACGCGCCGCAGGTGCTCACGCGGCTGAACGAGATGGGCGTCGAGCCGTTCCTGACCGGCGCCGCGGTCTCGGCAGTGATCGCCCAGCGCCTCGCGCGCAAGCTCTGCTCACACTGCTGTGAGATGTACAAACCTTCCGTCGACGAGCTGCTAAATGCGCGCGTCTCGCCGGACGTCGCCGCCGCGGCAGACGGAATGGCCTTCTACCGCAAGAAGGGCTGTCCGCGCTGCGGTCAGACGGGTTACAAGGGCCGGATCGGCATCTTCCAGCTGTTGGAGATGAGCGAAGGGCTGGAGCAGCTCGCAGTCCAGAAGGCGACGCGCGAGGAGATCGAGCGCCAGGCGATCGAGGAAGGCATGCGGACGCTGTGGGACGACGGCCTCGCGAAGGTCGCCTCCGGCCTGACGTCGATCGAAGAGCTCGCGCGAGTCTCGATCTAGCGCCGGGCCGCGCAGGCTGCCCGATCGCGCACGAAGCTCGGCGCTGACGATCCGGCGAACATTCCCGCTTGGCCGGAGACGAGCGCCTCGTACTTGACCGACCAAAGTCCTCCGGTCTTGCAGACGGGAATGCGAACGTGGGCGAGCCGACCCGCTGCAAGGGTGACGACGCGTCGTCCAAGCGTGAAGCGCAGCCGCCCTGAACGGGGTCCGCTCACGTCGAGCTCGAGCCAGCCTGCGAGTCGTTCGCGCGATCGAGCCGGCCAGAGCACGATGCCGCCGCCCGAGGCCAGCTCGCCGTTCGAGTAGCGGCCGAGCATCAACGCTGCGATCTGTGCAGTCCGCTGCGGCTGCCAGAGATCGAATTGCGGCGAACCGCCCACTCGGCGTGCGTCACGGAAGACGATCGTCGTCGCGAAGTCGTCCGCGAGAACAGGCCCTCGCAGCGGCCTTCCACGAACGAGAATCGTGCCGTCACGGCTGACGCGGGCGAGGTCTGCGTAGAAGCGGTCCGGGCGAGACGCCAACGGGAGGACGACGACGCGGTGCAGCGATCGATTCCAGAACAGCTGCTCCTCCACCGGCGTCGTACGTCCCCCGGGAGACGTCAGCAAAGTCGCATTGCCGACGTGCGCAGCGTCGACCCAGGAGGGATTCTCGGGTAGGAAACTGCGAAGGACGTGCCGTGAGTTCGCGCGGTCGAGCTGCCAGGCCAATGTGAAGAACGTCCCGGAGGTCACCACCGCGACGCCGAGCACGACGGCGAGGCCGCGGCCCGGGCGGAACGACGCAACGATCGCGATCAACGCGAGCAAGGCCGCGACCGCTGCGACGGCGCCCGCTCCTGCGGCGCTCCCGCGGAGGCTCTGCTCGACGTGCTGGACGCCGAGCAGGAACGGCGAGTGATCGTCGACGCCGGACTGCGCCCACCCCGAGAGCGGGAAACGCGCCGAAGCGGCGATCAGTGCGAGCGCGAGCAACGCGTGCGACGTTCGGTGCGGCCAGCCCCGCGAGGCGTAGAGGCCGAACGCCATCGGCGCGAGGGGGAGTACATAGAACAGGTACCGCTCCTGGATCATCATCGAGTCGCCGAAGAGCGCCGCCTCCAAGAGCAGCGCGGCGCCGAGCGCCAAGGCGAACGACGCGAACGCGAGCTCGAGCCGGGAGCGCGGCCGCCACCACGCGAGCACGAGTCCCAGAGCTGCGCCCGGCACGAGGATCCATCCCGCCGCGTACATGAGGATCAGGGCGTTCGAGCCGAGCGACTCCGCCACGTGAACCACGTGCGCGTGGAGGCGGAGTGCACCCGAGTAGTACCCGGCCACGCGACTCGGGCCCGTGAGGAGCAGCGCGAGGCCGGTGAGCACGAGTGTTCCCATCACGAGCCGCTGTTCGCGCAGCACCCGCCGCCAGTCGCCCTCGCGCAGCGCCAGCGCCCCGGCCGCGATGAGATAACAGAGCGGCAAGATCGCAAACTGGACGCGCGCGAAGGTCGCAAACGCGGCGAGGACGATGAAACCGAGCTGCCGGCGAGGCGACGGGTGCGCAAGCGCGACGACGGCGGTCGCCGCCGCCGCGAGGACGAGGGGGTAGGCGAGCGGCTCAGCGAGGACGAACGATGCGTAGAGGACGTCGGGCACGACAAGTGCCAGCGCTGCGACGGCGATCCGGACTCCAGCCGAAAGGCCGAGGCGGCGCGCGAGCAGGTATGCAGGGACGGCTGCGAGCGTGACGGCCGTCGCATTCAGCGCCTGGACGATTCGGTATCCGGTTTCGACGCCGCCGATCCGCCATGCCGGCGCCGTCAGCAGCGGCTGGAGCAGCGCCGGAAAGTGCGCCGCGTGTCCCCGCACGGAGGACCCTTTGAAGCCGGCAAGCGAACGACCGAGAGCGGCATAGAGGTACTCGTCCGGGAAGTAGTTCGGCGTCGCCCGCTGCCAGACGAGGAGGAGACGGACGGCGAGAGCGCCGGCGAGAGCGAGCACCGGCCAGCCGACCCTCAGCCGGACGAGGCGCCGAACGCCCCGGAACGGGAGTGCGGGAGCCGCAGGAATGCTCACGGAGCCGCCGTGTGAGCTACTGCGCGTGGACGTCGCAGCCGAGCACCATCAGCGCCTCGACCGCTTCGGTCACGAACGCGGTTGCCTGCTGTGCGTTCGCGAACGTGTACGGGCCTGGGCGCATTGCCTCGGTGCTGCGCCCGCCCTGGGGGTAGACCTCCGCTTCGACCCGGCACGAGTCGCCGTAGTCGATCGCGCGCAGGATCGCCACCGACCGGCCGTCCTTGCGCGCGTGGCGGACGAAGAGCTCGCGTCCGGCCGTGGGTGTTCCGACGCTCGCGGCCGGGGCCCCGGTCGTGCGCAACCCACCGCCGATCGGCGCGGGCTGGCTCACGTTCCGCGCGCCGCGTTCATAGCAGCTTGAGCGACCGTGTCCTTGTCGACGAAGCCGTCGATGCGGACGGCCAGCATCGCAGGACGCGTGTAGACGAGCAGGCCGGGATCCGGAAGAACCTGACCGAACTTCTGCGTGAGTTTGCTCACGTCCGTCCCGAGCACGCTGATCGGAAGGAAGCCCGCGTGCGCCGCCTGCGCGCCCGCCTGTGCTTCGGCGAACGCGATCCCGTCGGTCTCCGACTGTGGATCGAAGAGCTCGACCACGACCACTGCGTGCTGTCCGAGTGCGTGCGCCAGCGAGGCAGGGAGTCCGGCGGCGAGCGCGGCGAGCTCGGCTGTCGGCCTCGGTGCAGGCTTCGGGACGTGGACGACCGGGGCCTTCTTTGCAACCACGTGTGTGGATGTCGCGGAGGCACGAGTCTTCGCCGGCGTATGCGTCTTCACGACCGGCCGTTGGACCGTGTGGTGCTTGATCACCGCAGGCGGAGGCGTGGCGCTCGAGCTGTGACGGCCGAGCATCATCAGCCCGCCGCCGATCACGACTGCTGCTACGAGACCGCAGACTGCCGCAATGCGGACAGGAGGGGAGATCGTCGTGTCCACGTCGCTGTTATCGGCACCTCGAACGAGGGACTGAAGCGCGAAGGGCGCGGCTTCCCGCGCCCTTCCTCGGATCAGACATCTTCCGGAGAGCCCTTAGGGGCAAGCCCCCGAGACGATGTCGGCACCCGG
>JBKPJA010000236.1:0-3977 GCA_046730515.1 Actinomycetota bacterium
ACTCCTGCACGAGGCTCGAGATGTCGGCGAGCGTCTCCTGCGTTGTCTTCGCGATTCGCCGGCGCTCGTTGCCGACTCGGCGCGTTAGCAGCGCGAAGATCGGAATCAGCGCGAACGCGAACAGCGCGAGCTGCCAGCTCAACAGCAGCATGCCGACCATCGTCGCGGCGACGGTGGTGACGTTCGAGGCGATCGAGGTCGCGGTGTTCGTGACGACGTTCTGCACGCCGCCGATGTCGTTCGAGATCCTCGACTGCACCTCGCCGGTGCGCGTGCGCGTGAAGAACGCCAGCGACAGCCGCTGCAGGTGCCGGAACACCGCGGCGCGCAGGTCGTGCATCACGCGCTGGCCGACCTGGTTGGAGAGCAGGGTCTGGATCACGCCGAGCATCCCGGTCGCAACCGCGATCGCGATCATCCCCGCCGCGTTGATCGAGAGCGCTCTCGTGTCGCTCTGCGCGATCGCCTCGAGGACGCGCTTGAGCAGGAAGGCCGGGACGACGCCGAGCCCCGCCGCGACGACGATCAGGAGGAGCAGTCCGCTGAGCCGCGCCTTGTACGGCGCGAACAGCCGCCCGATGCGCCGGAGGTTCGCGCGGCGAAGAGCCGGATCGGCCGGGCGCTCCGGTGGTGCCTCGGACGAGTGAAAGAACATTCCCACGCCGATCAGCGTAACGTCGGCGGTACGGGTCAGCGCTTAGGCCGCGGCGATGGGAGCCGTGGCTTCGGACGACTCCGGCACTCCCGCGGCCGCGTAGGCGTCCGCTTGGTCGAGCGTCTCGTGCTCGAGCAGTGCTCCGGCCAGGGAGTCCAGCTTGTCGCGGTTCTCCTGCAAGAGCGCGACGACCTCCTCGTGGAGGGAAGCAACGAGCCGGCGCACCTCCTCGTCGATCAACCGCTGGGTCTCTTCCGACACCTCGGCAGCGCCCGGCAGCAGCGGCCCCTGACCGTCCTGCGGGATCACCGTGATCGTTCCGATCGTCTCGCTCATGCCCCAGCGGCCCACCATCTGACGCGCGATCTGCGTGAGCTGCTGGATGTCCGACTCCGCCCCTGTAGTGAGATCGCCGTAGACGACCTCCTCTGCGGACCGGCCGCCGAGCGCGACCTTGATCTTCGCCCGCAACTCATCCTCGGAGTAGTTGAAGCGGTCCGCGTCCGGCGCCGCAAAGGTGACGCCGAGCGCGAGCCCGCGCGGGATGATCGAGATCTTCCGTACGGGATCCGCGCCGGGAGTGAGCATGCCGACGATCGCGTGCCCGCCTTCGTGATACGCGGTTCGACGCCTGTCCGCGGGAGTCATCATGATCTTGCGCTCTGCGCCGAGCACGATTCGCTCCAGCGCATCCGTGAAGTCGGCCTCGCGTACTTTCTCGTGGCCGCGGCGAGCCGCGAGCAGCGCGGCCTCGTTGACGAGATTCGCTAGGTCGGCACCGACCATGCCCGGCGTCGTCGACGCAATTCCTCTCAGATCGACGTCGGACGCGAGCGGCACGTTACGCGTATGCACCTTCAGGATCGCCTCGCGTCCGTTGCGGTCTGGCGGCTGCACGGCAACTCGGCGATCGAACCGGCCGGGCCTGAGCAACGCCGGGTCGAGCACGTCCGGCCTGTTCGTCGCGCCGATGACGATCACGCCGGTCGAGGAGTCGAAGCCGTCCATCTCGGTCAGGATCTGGTTCAGCGTTTGCTCGCGCTCGTCGTTGCCGCCGCTGAAGCCGGCAACGCCGGAGGTACGCGAGCGGCCGATTGCGTCGAGCTCGTCGATGAAGATGATCGCCGGCGCGTTTTCCTTCGCCTGCTTGAAGAGATCGCGCACGCGCGAGGCGCCGACGCCCACGATCGCCTCGACGAACTCCGACGCCGCCTGCGAGAAGAACGGCACGTTCGCCTCGCCTGCGACGGCCCGTGCGAGCAGGGTCTTGCCCGTTCCGGGCGGACCTGCGAGCAGCACGCCGTGCGGGACGCGCGCACCGAGCGCCCGGTACTTCTCCGGCTTGCGCAGGAAGTCGACGACCTCCGAGAGCTCGTCCTTCGCTTCGTCGATCCCGGCGACGTCTGCGAACGTGACGCGATCGCCGGTCGGTTGGTACAGCCGTGCACGCGCGCGTCCGAACTGACCGAGGATGCTCTGCATGCCGCCGGCGCGGCGCGAGGCCCAGATGATCAGCCCGACGAAGAGGATCGTCGGACCGAAGCCGAATAAGAGGTTCTCCCACCATGGCGTGCCGGTGTCGAGCGGCACGGCGTTGACGGTCACCTTCTTGCTTTGGAGCAGCTGCGAGAGCGCATTCGTGTCCGCGAAGGTGGGGATCTCGGTCTGGAACCGCTCCGTCGGCTTCGACTTGTTGTAGCTCAGCGGCGTCGTGAACATGCCCTGCACAGTCGTCCCCTTGGACGTGATCGAGGCGACGTGGCCCTCGTTCACCTGCTGGAGGAAGTACGGGCTGTAGGGAACACGCACCCGCGACGCATGATGTGTCGCGCGCGACGCGAACCAATAGTTGAGCACGAGCAGTCCGACGATCCACGCGATCCACCACCAGCCGATTCGGAACCGCGGCTTTGGTGGCTGCGGCATCCGCGGCCCGCGCGGGGCATCCCCCGAATCGGCGGGCCGTGGGGCCGGCGTGGGCTGATTGCTCATTTGGTTGATCATGCCACCGCGGCGGCTTCGGCCGAAGGTTCGGCGAGCAAAGTCCGCATTCGCTGGAGGCGCTTTTGTTCTCGATCGAGCCGATACGTGTTGGCAAGCTCGTCCGGATCGCGGAAGCCGACCATCGTCGTACCGAACTCGTCCCACAAACGGGCACGAATCGGAGAGCACGCGGAAGGTGTGCGGAAACTCCCCAGCGCGCGGGAAGCATCGCCGGTTTTGCGCAGCGCATCCGCGATCCCGCCGATGCGCGGCACCGCGTCTGGTGGGGGATACTTGTCGCATGCTGCCTCTCTCGGATGGGTTGAAGGCGCGGCGCCTCCCGATCGTCAACGTGGCGATCATCGCCGCGAACTTCGCCGTCTGGCTCTTCTACGAGCTGCCGCATCTGAACAGGGCGGTGTTCCATGCGTCGTTCTATCCGTGCACGGTCAACCACGCCTGCCACGGCCCCGAGCCGTGGGGCGTCAGCTGGATCACCTCGATGTTCCTGCACGGCAGCTGGGATCACATCCTTGGCAACATGCTCTTTCTCGCCGTGTTTGGAAAGAACGTCGAGGATGCATTCGGCCACATCCGTTACCTCGTCTTCTACTTCGCCGGTGGATTCGTGGCGACGCTGGCACAGACCGCCATGACACTCCTGTTCGGCACGTCCGCCGAGGCACGCGTGCCGAACCTGGGCGCGAGCGGCGCGATCGCCGCGGTGCTCGGCGCCTACTTCGTGCTCTATCCGAACTCGCAGGTGCTTGGGCTCTTCGTCGTCTTCCCCGTCCGGATATCCGCGTGGTTCTTCCTCGGCTTCTGGTTCCTCTACCAGCTGTTCGAGGCGAACTTCGGGCTTTTCGGGTCCAAGGCGAACGGCGGCGGTGTCGCCTTCTTCGCCCACGTCGGCGGTTTCATCTTCGGCTTCATCGTCGCGCAGATCCTCACCGCTATCGGCCGAGTCTCGCCTCAAGACGCCAGCACACCGTTAGGCGCCCCCGCTTAACGACGCCACATCGCAGCGGAATTTCCGCAGCCGGTGGGCGTCTCCACCGATGCCTTGCAGCCCGCCGGGAGAGATCATCGAAGTACACCAACGAGAGGAGTCGGACATGTCCAACGAAGATCTCGAGCGTTACGTCACCGAGGAGCTCCACTGGGACCCGAAGGTCGACAACAAGACCATCGCCGTCTTCGTGGACGACGGTGTCGTCACGCTCCGTGGAACCGTCCCGAGCTTCTGGGAGAAGCGTGAGGCGCAACACGACGCGAAGCGCGTCTACGGCGTCAAGCACGTTCAGAACCAGCTCGACGTGCGGATCATGGACGACGACCG
>JBKPJA010000237.1:0-4699 GCA_046730515.1 Actinomycetota bacterium
CGTCCCGAGCGACATCAAGGCGAACGTGAAGGCGATCACGGACTACAACGTGTTCCCGTTCCCCTCGATCAAGGGTGCGACGCGCTTGTCGGTCATGGGCGGCGGCGACACGGTGATCATGCTGAAAGACAATCCCGCGTCGCGCGCACTCATCTCGTACCTGGCCACGCCCGAGGCGGCAACCGTCTGGGCCGAGCGCGGCGGCTTCTCGTCGCCGAACAAGAATGTCCCGGGGTCTGCCTACAAGGACCCGCTCAACCGAAAGAACGCGTTCACGCTTGCGCACGCGAAGATCTTCCGCTTCGACATGTCGGACTTGCAGCCGGCCTCGTTCGGGTCGACGACGGGACAAGGCGAGTGGAAGCTCTTCCAGGACTTCCTCTCGAACCCGAAGAACGTCAACGGCGTCGCCGCTCAGCTCGAGGCTGCGGCCAAGAAGGCGTACGGAAAGTAAGTGAGCAGCGGAGGCATCACGGCGGAGCCGCCTGCCCGGGCGGCTCCGCCGGCCGCGCCGCGTGAGCGAGCGCGACTGAAGCAGTACGCAGTTACCGCCGCGTTCTTGGCGCCGGCGGTCTTCTTCCTCACCGTCTGGATCATCTATCCGCTGATCGACACGATCCGACGCAGCTTCCTCTATCGCGACACGAATCATTGGATCGGGCTCCACAACTACAAGGAGCTCTTCACGGTCGGAACGATCACGACGGCGATCAAGAACAACGCGATCTGGATCGGCGTCGTCCCCGCGCTCGTCACCGCGATCGGCCTCGTTTTCGCCGTCCTGACGGAACGCGTTCGCTGGTCGGTCGCCTTCAAGACCGCGGTGTTCATGCCGATGGCGATCTCGCTCTTCGCCGCAGGCGTGATCTGGCGCGTGATGGACCTACAGGACCCGCACATCGGGGCGGTGAATGCCGGGATCGGCGCCGTCCACGACGCGTTCAGCCCGGCGGGCGCGCTGCCCGACGCCTCGGCCTCGAGCCCGAGTCTGACCGGCTCGCCCCAGCGCGGGTTCGTCCTCCACCAGCCGCTCCACCCGGGAGGTGTCGCGAGGCTCGGCCTCACCGGCATCGCTCCAACAGAAGTCCCGAGCAGCGCAGTGCAGGCGGTCGACCCGAAACCGGTCGCGAACGGCATCACCGGAGTCGTTTGGCGCGACTTCAAGCCCGGAGGCGGGAAGACAGGCGTCGTCGAGAAAGGCGAGCTCGGGCTCCCCGGCGTCACGGTCGAGCTGAAGGACGCAAGCGGGAAGAAGGTCGACTCACTCAGGACGGATGACAACGGGACGTTCACGTTCCAGAACGTCAAGGCCGGCGAGTATCGAGCCGCCATCGGGCCGAAGACATTCGCCAAACCCTTCGGCGGGGTTGCCTGGCTCGGCACGAAGCTGATTACCCCGGCGCTCATCATCGCCTACACGTGGGTGTGGGCCGGCTTCGCCATGGTGGTGATCGCCGCGGGCCTCGCCGCGATTCCGCGCGACGTGCTCGAAGCCGCGCGGACCGACGGCGCCACCGAGTGGCAGGTCTTCCGCCGCGTCACCGTTCCTCTGCTGGCGCCGGTGCTGAGCGTCGTCTTCATCACGATGCTGATCAACGTCCTCAAGGTGTTCGACATCGTCCTGTCGGTGGCGCCCGGCTCCTCGCAGGCAGCCGCGAACGTGATCGCGCTCGCGATGTGGCGGACCTCCTTCGGCGGCGTCAACGACTACGGCCTCGGCGCGGCGATCGCCGTGTTTCTCCTCCTGCTCGTGATTCCGGTCCTCGCGATCAACATCAGACGCTTTCGGAGAGAGGTATGACGACCGCGGCCGCCGAGATCCGCCGCCCGCCCGTCGTTCAAGAGAGCGTCGCGGCAAAGATCGGACGCCTCGTCGCGAAGTCGCCCGTTCACTTGTTCCTGATCGCGATCGGGGTCCTGTGGCTCGTCCCGACCTTGGGCCTGTTCTTCACGGCACTTCTGCCCGCCGCCGATTTTGGATCGACGGGCTGGTGGAAGATCTTCGCGAAGCCGAGTCTCGCCACTTGGCAGAACTACCACGAGATCTTCAACAACGGCGCGATCACGCACTCGCTGAGGACGACGCTCGAGATCGCAATCGGAGGCACCGTGCTTCCGATCGCCGTCGCGGCGTTGGCCGCCTACGCGTTTGCGTGGCTCGACTTTCCAGGACGAGACTGGCTGTTCTTGATCGTCATCGGTCTCTTGGTCGTGCCGTTGCAAATGGCGCTGATCCCGATCTTCTCGCTCTACAACCATGTCGGGATCTTCGACACGGTGATCAGCCTCGTCTTCTTTCACACGGCCTTCGGACTTCCCTTCGCAATCTTCCTCTTACGGAACTTCTTCATTGGCATCCCGAAGGACATCCTCGAATCCGCGCGGATCGACGGCGCGTCCGAATTTCGCATCTTCCTGCGCCTGATTCTTCCGCTCGGACTGCCGGCGATCGCGTCGCTTGCGATCTTCCAGTTCCTCTGGACCTGGAACGACCTGATCGTCGCGCTGACCTTCGGACGCAACACCCAGCCGATCACTGTCGCGATCTTCTCTCAGTTGACGGAGTTCGGTTCGAACATCGACATCATCGCGCCGGCTGCGTTCATCTCACTTGCGATTCCCCTCGTCGTGTTCTTCGCGTTCCAGCGCTACTTCGTGCAGGGACTGCTCGCCGGCTCTGTCAAATGAGCGATCGCGTTGCGGTTGTCGGCGGTGGGCTGATCGGCTTCGTCGGCTACCTGACGCTCCGCCACGGAGGCGTCGATCAGGAGGAGATCACCGTCTTCGCGCCCGACTCGGATCCTGCTGCGGCTTGGCGGCGCCGCGCGGCGGCGATTCGTCAAACGCACATGCGCTCCGAGAGCGACGGCCACTGTCTCCCGACGACGTTCCCCGGGCTCGCGGTTCGCGACGCGCGCCGCACTCGGTCGGTTGTCCCGCTCGTGCGGAGCGTCTGCGATCGCTACCACCCGACCGTCGAAGACTTCCTCGACCACGTCGAGGAGTTGCGCGTCCGTAGCGGCTGGAGCGCTCGTGTTCGTCCGGAACGCATCGCGCGCGTGCGCGCGGTCGACGGCGGCTTCGAGCTCGACGATCACGGTATTTTCCAACACGTCCTCCTCGCGACTGGACATCCAGGGCAAGCGATGCCCGAGGAGCTGCGCGGGGACTCACGTGCCGTTCATGCCTACGAGCCGCACGACTACGCCGACGGTGTCTGCGTCGTCGGCGCCGGAATGGCGGCCGCGACCGAATGGCTCAACGCCCTTGCGGCCGGAGCCACGGTGATCTCGGTCCGCCGGCGCGAGCCGCTGAGACGGCCGCTCAACGTCCCACGCCCGTATCTGAGCCGGCGCGGCTTGACATCCTTTCACCGAATGGCCGCCGTGGATCGCGCCGCCTTGCTGCGCGAGCTGCTCGCTCCTTCGTATCCGCCGGGCCGGCAATGGGACGGGCCGATCGCGCAAGCCGTCGCGGAGCGCCGCTTTCGAATCGAGTCAACCGTGAACGGCGCCGACCAGGTGATCTGCGCCACCGGGTTCCTGCGCGGCTACCACCACGACCCGCTCCTGCAACGGCTCGTCGAGGAGCACGAGCTCGAGACAGCCGAACAGCGGATCATGCTCGCGCCGGACTCGACCGTCCCGGCCCTCACCGACTGCACGAGGACGCTTGCGCTCGCGGGCGTGGCCGCCCAATGGGCGTACCCCGCAGCCGACACCCTGATGGGCGCGCGCTACGCAGCCCACGGCTTCCTGCGCCGATGTCGTACACCCTAAGAGGCCGGATCGAGTCGCGGTTCGCCGCGTTGGTCGTGCCACTCGTCGCGGCGTACCTCCTCTCGGTGGCGTTGAGAACTTGGTGGCCGGTTGAGCTGGCGGGGGCGATGGTCGCGGTCGGCGTTGCGCTCGACTTCGCCTACCACCCTGTTCTCCGCTATCAGCCGGGCTGGTTCGCGCTCCCACTCGGGGTGCTCGAGCTGGGAGCCGTCATGGCCTTCGTGTTCGGACTCCACGTGCAGGCGCCGCTCGCCGTCGCGTTCGGGCTCTTCGCCGGCGCCTGGGTCCTCGCGCAGTTACTCGGGCACGCGCTCTTGCCGTGGTGGCGACTCTCGTACGCGGAAGACGGAGGCGAGCTCGGCCGTTCCGGACCGCTTCTTGCAGTCGTCGTCGTCGCGCCTTTCGCGCTCGCCGGAGCCGTTTGGTACACGCACCTTCCCCCTACGGTGCACCTCGCGGCAGGCCTGCATCGCGGTCCCTACGTGATCGATCGACGCGAGCGGCTCGTAGGCGAGCGCGGAGCGGTCGTCCTCGGCGGGATCGTCGTGCGGCACTCCGACGTCACGATTAGCCACGTGAAGGTGGTGGGCGGCGAAAACGGCATCGTCGTCGACGGCTTCGACAACGTCGTGCTCGATCGCGTCACCGTTGCGCACTCCACCCTCGACGGGATTCACGTCCGTCGCGCCGCGGTCACCGTCAAGCACTGCTTGGTCGACATGAGCGGCATCCACTACGGACAGGGGATCGACATCTCGTACGGATCGGATCGCGGAGAAAGTGTGGTCAAGGACTGCCGCGTCGTCGGCGGGCAGGAGGGGATCGTGACGCATTCGGCGATGGCGATGATCTCGGGGAATCGCGTGGACCGCGCCACGCTCCGCGGCATCTCGATGACCGAGATGTCGATGGGCGGGGTC
>JBKPJA010000238.1:0-9286 GCA_046730515.1 Actinomycetota bacterium
CAGATAGCCGACAGCGCCGGCGCTGGCCGCTTCGACCTCACACTCGGCGTCGGTGCCGCTGATCATGACGACGGCCGGTGGTTCCTCGAGCTCGCGAAGCTTGCGGGTCGCCTCGATGCCGTCCACGCGCGGCATGTTCCAGTCCATCAGCACAAGGTCCGGTTTCAGACGCTCGGCGAGCTCGACGGCTTCGGCGCCGTCCCGGGCGACTCCGACGACGTCGAATTCGTCGTGCAAGGAGAGGGCAGACCGCAGCATCTCGGCGAACAGCCGGTCGTCGTCTGCGATCACGATCCGTGTGCGGTCCAGCGGGGACGGACCCTCGAGCGGCGGCATCGTGCCACGACTCTGACGGAATGAACCCGCGAATGCCCCTCCCCGAAGGACCAGATTCGCCGCGTCGTGAGCTCCGGCGGCCTCGGCAGCCTGCCAGGGCACAATAGGACAGTGCTCAGTCCCGCCGTCGACAACCTTGTCGCGCAGCTCTCCAAGCTGCCGGGTGTCGGCACGCGCACCGCGCACAGGCTCGCGTTCCACCTCCTGCAACGCCCTTCCGACGAGGCGCTTGCACTTGCGTCCGCGATCGAGGACGTCAAGGCGCGCGTGCGCTTCTGCCGCGAGTGCGGGAACCTGACAGAGGACGAGGTCTGCGCGATCTGCACGGATGCACGCCGCGACCGCTCCGTCATCTGCGTCGTCGAGCAGCCGGTGGATCTGATCTCCGTCGAGCGGACGAGCGAGTTCCGCGGGCTCTACCACGTGCTCGGCGGCGCGCTGTCGCCGATCGACGGCGTCGAGCCCGAGCATCTGCGCATCGACGAGCTGCTCGGGCGCGTGGAACGGAACGGCGTGCAAGAGGTCGTCCTTGCGACGAACCCGAACATGACCGGCGAGGCGACTGCGGCTTACCTCGCGGATCGCCTCCGCGGGCGAACGCGCGTCACGCGGCTCGCAAGCGGCCTCCCGGTCGGCGGGGACTTGGAGTACGCCGACGAGGTTACGCTCGGCCGCGCGCTTGCCGGTCGCCGCGAGATGTAAAGCGTGGACTCTCGCGCCGTGTGATCGCGGGCCGCAAGCGATCGCGAGTATTGCTGGAAGGGACGCTTACTCGGGAGGTTCCGCCAGCGCTCGCATCGCGGCGCGGCGCCACGCCGGCAGCGTCCACCTGAGTGCACGTTCGGCGTCACGCGCGACCCAGAAGCAGATCGCGGCGAGCGGCAGCTCGACGAATGCCGCCTCCAGCACCGCCGCGAGCAAGTGCTTGCCGCCGGCTTCGAGCGTGATGTCGAACCACGCGTCGACGCAGAGGAGCGTGCCTGCGATCGCAGCCACAGCCGCGAGCCAGAGCGACCGGCGCAACGCTGTGATAGCTACGCCGACGAGCGCCGCAGCCTCGGCGAGGTCGAAGCCCGCCCAGACCGCCCGCCAGTTGCTCGACTCGTGGTGCGCCGGCAGGCTGAACGTGAGCCAGATCGTCCAGGGGATCAGCACGAGCCCCGCGACCGCGAAGAACGGAGCGATCAGACGGCGCGGACTCATAGGTTTCTTTTACCCGTTACGTCGAGGACTGCGGAGCCGCGAATGAGACCGCCGCGCAGGGCATCGAGCGCGTCGTTTGCCTGCTCGAGCGGAAAGACCTCGATCTGCGTCCGGATCGGCACCTTCGGCGCGACCGCCAGAAGCTCCTCACCGTCGCTGCGAGTGAGGTTCGCAACCGAGCGGATGAGTCGCTCGCCCCAGAGCAGCTCGTAGGGAAACGACGGAATGTCGCTCATGTGAATCCCCGCACAGACCACCGCGCCGCCCTTGCGCAACGCACGTAAGGCAACGGGCACGAGCTCCCCGACTGGAGCGAAGATGATCGCCGCGTCCAGCTCCTCAGGCGGCTGCTCGGAAGATCCGCCCGCCCACTCCGCACCGAGCGAACGGGCGAACTCTTGTCCGGCTGCGTCGCCGTCGCGCGTGAACGCGAACACGCGCCGCCCTTCGTAGCGGGCTACCTGCGTGACGATATGCGCGGAGGAGCCAAAGCCGTACAGGCCGAGCACCTCGGCGCCGCCGCCGGCCAGCCGGAGCGCGCGGTAGCCGATGAGACCTGCGCAGAGCAGCGGCGCGGCGTCGAGATCGGAGTAACTCTCCGGGACCCCGAAGCAAAAGCGCTCATCGGCGACCGCGTACTCCGCGTAGCCACCGTCGCGGTCGTAGCCGGTAAACGCTGCGCGGTCGCAGAGATTCTCGAGACCGGCTCGGCAGTAACGGCACTCGCCGTCCGTCCACCCGAGCCAAGGGATGCCGACCCGGCGGTCCTCGCCGACGACCTCACCGACGATTTGGTGGCCGATCACGAGCGGCAGCTTCGGCCGCGACAGCTCGCCGTCGACGATGTGGAGATCGGTGCGGCAAACGGCGCAGGCGCTGACCCGGACGAGGAGGTCGCCCGGCCCTGGCTCCGGGTCTCGGACCTCGGCAGGCCGCAGCGGCGTCTGCGGGGCTTCGAGCACCATCGCACGCACACGAAGAGTCTCCCCTTTCGGGGGTTGCCGAAGCCCAGATCCGGACAACAATGACCATGAGGCGCTGCGGCAACTCCGCCTCCCAATCCTGCGGACAATGAAGATCCTCCTCAGCGATCCCGAGCTGGTCGACGATCTCGTCGCCTTTCTCCGCCGCTGCGAGTGCTCGGTCGACCGCATCGGCAGCCGCCTCCTCGACGCTGTTCCTCCGCATGAGGCGCTGGACTTCGCGTATCTCCGGATGGAGCTCGACGCCTACCTCCGCGTCTGGCGGGAGATGCACCCGGGTGTGACGGCCGATCTGCTCGCGCCGAGCGCCGCCGCGCTGCTCTAAGCACCGCCCCGCCTACACTTTCCGCGTGACGACGACCGACTACGAGGCCGTCCCCGCCGTCGAGCGGGACGCCGACGCCGCCCGTCTCGGAACCGTCGTGATGAAGTTCGGCGGCAGCTCGGTCGCCGATCCGGAGAAGCTCAAGAACGTGGCGCGGCGGCTCGTGGCGGCCCGCGAGGCGGGAACGCGCGTCGTCGCCGTCCTCTCTGCGATGGGCACCACGACCGACGAGCTGCTCGACCTCGCGCAGCAGATCTCCGCCACACCGGATCCGCGCGAGCTCGACATGCTCGTCTCCGTCGGCGAGCGCATCTCGTGCGCGCTCTGCGCGATGGCGATCCACGACCTCGGCCACGAGGCGATCTCGCTGACAGGATCGCAGGCGGGGATCGTCACCGACACGGTGCACGGTAAGGCGAAGATCGTCGACGTGCGGGCGCGGCGGATCCACGAGGCGCTCGACCGCGACGAGATCGTGCTCGTCGCCGGCTTCCAGGGCGTCTCCTCCGAGCACGAGGTGACCACCCTCGGCCGGGGCGGCTCCGACACCACCGCGGTCGCGCTCGCAGCTGCGCTCGGAGCCGACGTCTGCGAGATCTACACCGACGTCGACGGAGTCTTCAGCGCCGATCCACGGCTCGTGCCCGACGCGCGGAAGCTCGACGTGCTCTCCTTCGAGGAGATGCTCGAGATGGCGTCCTCGGGTGCCCGCGTGATGGCAACCCGCTCGATCGAGGTCGCGCGCAGCCACAATGTGCAGCTCCACGTCCGATCGACGTTCACTGACTCGCCGGGGACGTGGATCCGCGAAGAGGACGAGAAGATGCTCGAGAAGGCGCTCATTTCAGGAGTCGTGCACCAGCGGGAGGAGACCGTCTACCGCGTCGACGGTGTCGCCGCCGCGAAGCTGTTCGCCGCGCTCGCCGATGCGAGTATCAACGTGGACACGATCGTGCAGACGGGTCCCGAGATCGTGTTCTCGGCTCCGGTCGAGGACAAGGCTGATGCGACGCGCGCTCTGGACTCGCTCGGCGTTGCGTGGAGCGCGCGCGACGACCTCGGCAAGGTGTCGCTCGTCGGCGCGGGGATGAAGAGCCATCCGGGCGTCGCCGCGAAGACGTTCGCAATCTTGGAAGAGGCGGGAATCGAAGCGCCGCTCGTCTCCACGTCCCCGATCAAGATCGCGTGTCACGTCGCCAGCGCTGACGTCGATCGCGCAGTGGCCGCCCTCCACGAGGCGTTCGAGCTCGGTGGATGAGAACACGCGCATCGGCGTCGTCGGCGCGACCGGCGCGGTCGGGACCGTGACGCTGGAGCTGTTGCGCCGTCGCGGGTACACGAACGTACGCGCATTCGCATCGGCGCGTTCGGCAGGGAAGCGCGTCAACGGCATCACCGTCGAAGAGGCGACGCCGGAAGCTCTCGCGGCCGGCGAGCTCGATCTCTGTCTCTTCTCGATCGGCACCTCCGCATCGCGCGAGCTCGTCCCGCACGCCGCGCGTGGAGGAGCGGTCGCAGTCGACAAGTCGTCTGCGTACCGGCTCCAGGACGGCGTGCCGCTCGTCGTGCCCGAGGTGAACGGCGCGCGTGCGCTCGAGCACAAGGGCATCGTGGCCAACCCGAACTGCTCCACGATCCCACTGACGATGGTGTTGAAGCCGTTGCACGAGGCGGCGGGTCTCGCGCGCGTGCGCGTGAGCACTTACCAGTCGGCCTCGGGCGCAGGCATGGAGCGGATGGAGGAACTGCGCGCGACACCGTCCGGCGAGGCGGACCTCGAGATGAAGTGGGACTTCGACGGCGTCGAGTTCGACGAGGAGGCAAAGCTCCGCGCCGAGACCCGCAAGATCCTCGAGCTGCCTGGGCTGCCGATCAGCCCCACGTGCCTACGCGTCCCGGTGATGGTCGGCCACGCGGAGGCAGTTTGGATCGAGACACAAGAACACCTAGGCGCGGCGGAGGCAAAGAGCCTGCTCGCGTCGGCGCCTGGAGTCCGGCTCGAAGAGTTTCCTACCCCGGGAATGGCATCAGGCACTGATGATGTCCTCGTCGGCCGCATCCGAGAAGACGCCGCGGAGCCGAACGGCATCGTCCTCTTGCTCGTCTGCGACAACCTGCGCAAGGGCGCAGCGTTGAACGCAATCCAGATCGCCGAGCTGCTGCCCGATCGCCGAGCCCTCGCCGTCTGAACTTCTGGGTCTGGCTCCTCGTCTCGCTCGGCGTGATCGCCGGGCTGTGGTTGCTCCTGATCGCGATCCTCATCGGGCTCGGCCGCGGTCGAGATGCCCGCGAGGTTGCCTCATTCGTTCCTGATTGTGCCGTCCTCTTCAAACGGCTTCTGCGAGATCCACGCGTGCCGTTTCGCGCGAGGCTTGCAGTTCTGATCCTGATTCCATACCTCGCGCTACCGTTCGACCTGATCCCCGACTTCATTCCGATCGCGGGGCAACTCGACGATGTACTCCTTGTTGCGATCGTGCTGGCCTACGTGACGCGCACCGCTGGACGCAGCGTCGTTGCGGAACTGTGGCCAGGATCGGAGCGCGGGTTACGCGCGCTGCTTTCATTGAGCAGGACGACGTAGGCCGGGGGGCCCGCACTCTTACGCGGACCCCGGCCGATCAGTCGTCAGGCCGCAGCAGCAGAGCCGTCGCGGACGTCCGGTAGCAGGCCGTGCAGCTGAGCCCAGCGGCTTGCTTCGGTCCGATTCGCAACGTCGAGCTTGCGATAGATGTTCGACAGGTGGAACTTCACCGTCTGCTCGGTGACCCAGAGCATCTTCGCGAGCTGCGAGTTCGAGTATCCCTCGGCAACGAGCTGAAGGATCTCTACCTCGCGTCGAGTCAGACCAGGCGAATCGTCCGCGCGCGCCGGAACCGGCACCTGTTGCGACGCACGTGAGCGATTCCCGGCGAAATACACCGGGCCATGAAACGCCTGGCGGATGGCCGACGCTAGGTCGTCGGGCTGCGCTGTCTTGACGCAGTAAACCGACGCTCCGGCCGCGAACGCGGCATCGATGTGCGCCGCGTCGTCGTACGTACCGAGCACCACAATGTGGACGTTCGCATCGTGCGCCGACAGCTGCTGTAGCGTGCCCAGGCCGTCGGTCGATTGCTCCAACGAGTCGTACTCGGTGACGAGCACGGTCGGGCGGGTTTCCTCAACCAAGGAAAGCGCCTCGACCGGCGACGTCGACTTTCCTACCACTTTGACTCCTGCCTTTTCGAGGAGTCCCTCCAATGCATCCAGCCAAAGCGGATGCCGGTCCAGCAATACCGCAGTGTTCTCCCCATTTCCCCTCATCCGAAAGGGCCGCCTTTCGTATAGAACTCCACCACTCGAGGGTGCCGCAAACCCCTTTCTATCGCATTAAGCCTTTTGTGTAAATAGACGCAGCTTTTTTCCATACTTACGTCTAAAACCTCCCGAAACCTACGCGACGCGGCCGGCGCTCGAGCTACCGCCCGTTTGCAGCGACTTTCGCTCCAGCAGGCCGCAGCCGGCCCCGTCCTAGCCTGAAGGGCCTACCTTGAAGTTCAGCCTTCTTCCCCGGCTCCGCATGCCGGCGCGTTGACGGCGATCGACACCGGGAAACTGCTCGTCGTCAACGCGACGAGCGCGATCCGCGGCCCTGGGCTCACGAAGAGCAACGACCCGATGCGGTAAGCGACGACCGGACGGGCGCGGCCGAGCCGGATCGAAACGAGCTTCCGCCCATAGATCCGCTTCAGATCCGCCGCTGCTGAACAAGGGCCGATTCCCCGGTCGGTCTTGTACTCGTCGCCGGCCGTCATCACGGCAAGCCCTCTTCCTCCCGGCGAGGCGAGATAGACCTGGACTTTGCCCTTTTGGAATGACAAGCGTGTCAGCCCATCGGCGTATCGCGTCGCGTAGTCGGACTTTCCGAGGGTCGATTCGTACGCCGCCTGATTCAGGCCGAGCCGCACGCCGGCGATCGACGATGGGGTAATTCGGTGCGAGGCGACCCCGGCGAGGGCTGCTGCGGCCGCAGTCAGCGCTGCGACGACGCACACGAGGACGAATCCACTCTTCCTCATCTCATTCCTTTCGATCCGATCGCGCCGTTCGGGTAACGAGGAGCAACCCCAGCACAACAGCGTCGATCAGGAGGGCGAGCGCAAGCGCGATGCTGATCCGCAGCAACGGCTCTCCCGGAACGACTGCGTACGTTGCAACGAAGATGACTGCGGCCGCGGCCCAACTAAAGGCAGCGGCCCTCCCGCGATCGAGCGCGAGCAGTGCCTGCGCGAACGTTCCCGCGGGAAGGTAAAACGCGACGCTCGCCGCCAGTAGCGCAAGCTCGACTCGGCCCGCGGTGAAATCCGCGCCGTACAGCGATCGCATCAGGCCGGAGCCAACGATCGCACTGGCAAGGACCAAGACTGCGCCCGCGGCCAGGAGAATGACGGCGGTTCGTCCAACGGCGCGTCTGAACAAGCGACCCGATTTAGTCGCGTGGAGATGTGTGAGATTGGGCAGGAGCGACGCAGCGAGCCCCTGAAAAACGTAAACCGGCGCGCGCACGAGCATCGTGGCGGCGAAAACGATTCCTGCCGTTCGACTCGAGCCGCCCGAGGCAATCACCACGATCGGCCCACCGTTTATCAGGAGCTGATCAGAGGCAGCAATGACAGTCGCGGGACCGGCGAACGCAAGCGCCGACCCCACCCTGAAGTCCTCCCCGCCGCCTCGGCGCCCAAGCACCTTCAGCTTGCGGCGTCCTACCACGAGCGGGACAACGGCCCCGGCGAGGCCGGCGACCACCATCGCTGCGGCAGCGATCCCGCGGGACGCCACGACGACGAGCGGCGCCGCCGCGAGCAGCCTTGCCGCGGAATCGGCGAGTAGCCCCAACCCGTATCCCTTGAACCAGCGCACCCCGCCGAGCAGGCCTCGCGTGAGGTAGGCAAGCCCGTACGCGGCGATCCCGAGCATGAGGCAGAGGGTCATGGTGTTGTCGCCGAGGAACAGCCGCGCGGTCACGGTGCTCCACGCAACCGCACCGATTGCGCCGCTGGCAACGAGGATCACGGCCGTGATCGCGGCGACCGACCGGATGACGCTTCGCACCTCGTCTTCGCGCGCAAGACGATTCGCGATCGCGCGCGAGGTCGTTTGCTCGAGCGGCCGGAAAAGGATGATCGCCACGATGAAGATGGCGCCCCAGAGAACGCCGATCTGCCCATACTCCTCCGCGCCGAGCGTCCTGGCGGCGAGAATCAGATAGCCGTACGTCAGCGCGCCGGAGGCAACCATTGCACCGCCCAGCAGCCACATGCCCGAAACGCTCGCGGCGGGGCGTTCCCTGGCGACAACGCGCCGACGGTCGGCTGCGACTGCCTGGACGCTCATCCGACGACCGAGACGATCGCCGCGACGATCCCGGCGGCGAGGAGTACGAGAACCACGCGCCTCAAGCCGGGAGCGCTTCTCCGAGTGTTCGCCGGGCGCGATGCCACTCGACGGTCCGAGCCAGGCCTTCAGCCAGCGGTACGGACGCAGCGAACCCGAGGAGCTCCCGCGCCTTTTGCACGTCGGGAATCCGTTTCCGGACGTCCTGGTAGCGGCCCGGTAGCGATTCGTAGGGGACGAAACTGGCCCGTAGCGGCAACGGCAGCCCGACGATCGTCTGCACGAGCTGTGCGAGGTCGAAGATCGTCGTCGGCGTTGCCCCTCCGATGTTGATGATCTCGCCTCGAGCTTCAGCCGTGTGCAGCGTGCGGACGAAGCCCTCGACCGTGTCGTCGATGTACGTGAACGTGCGGATCTGACGGCCGTCTCCGTGGATCTCCATCGTGTTCCCGTCGAGCAGCGTCTCAATGAACGCGGCCTGCGGTCCGCCCCACCAGCTCGGATGATTCCGGGGCCCGTACGAACCGAAGAGACGCAAGATGGACACGCGCAGGTCGCGTTCCTCCGCAAGCGCCAGTACGACATGCTCGTCGTAGAGCTTCGAGACCGCGTAGGCCCAGCGGCGCGACGTCGATGGGCCGATGACGAGGTTGTCGTCCTCGTTGAACGGTGTCGTGCCGTTCCCGTACACATCGGAGGTCGACGCGATGATCAGGTCGGCGTCGAGCATCAACGCAACGCCCGCTGCGGCCTGGACGCCCGCAACGTTCGCTTCCAGTGTCATCAGCGCTCCGCCGTAACGCGGAATCTTCTGCGCGGCCAGATGGATAATCGCGTCGCAACCGTGAAATGCCACGCGAAGCTCGCGACGCCGCGTGCAGTCGATGCGCTCGAACCGAAACCATCGATGTTCGAGCAAGCCCCCGAGGTTCGACAGAGTTCCGCGAGAGAGATCGTCGACACCGACGACCTGCAACCCCTCGGCCACGAGCCGATCGCAGAGATGTGACCCGATGAAACCGGCAGCGCCGGTGATGCCCACCCTTTTCACGTTCCCCTCCTC
>JBKPJA010000239.1:0-4923 GCA_046730515.1 Actinomycetota bacterium
GGACAAGCAGCCGCACCTCGGCACGATCACCGCCGTCCGGCGCTGGACGGTCAACAGCACTCAGTCGAGGGTCTTCGTCATTCGGGCACCCGGGCCGCGTTTCCGGGTCGAGGTCACGATCGATCCGAAGTTCGTTCCCGCGAAGCTCGAGCCTGGACGCTCGAGCGACCGTCGAGAGCTCGGAGCCCAGGTCGGCTACACGTTCATCGAGCCGCGGCACACACGTAGGTAAACCGCACTCGCAGGAGTAAACGTGCGAGCCTCGGCGCGGACTCGAGTCCGTACAGTGCCTTCCTCAGCAGCGCGGGTAACGCCACGCGTTGCGGCGAGAAGAACGGTTGCACGGTCACCTGCGCGAAGCCGACTGCGTCGAGGTCCGCGAGTACGTCGTCGAGCTCGTACTGGCGCGGGTTGAGGTCGAAGACGAACTTCTTTTCCGTGTAACCCGCGACGTGCGCGAAGAAGGCCCGGCGGTCGCGCGCGTAGTAGACGGCGCGGAAGCACGTCGTCACCGCAACCGGCTCTCGTGGGACGTAGTCGTTGAGGTCCGCCTTCACCGCATCATGGCCTCGTTCGCGTGCGGCCGCGACCATCGCTTCACTCCCGTCGACGCCGAGGTAGCGAACGCCCGCGGGAAGGAAGTCGGCGAACGCGGCATCGCCGCACGCGAGATCGAGGAGCGTGTACCCATGACCGAGCTCTGGCCCCAGATGTGCGACGACGTCGGCGCGGTGTGCGAGGTAGGAGCGCGCGTCGGCGTAGGCACGCTCGGACCACCTCGTCTCCGAGTCGCTCACCGAAGCGCGCGAAGACGTTCCGGGTGCTTGCGAAGGAAGCGCGCCATCGCCTTCATGTGCCACCAGTTGCGACGGCTGAAAAACCGCTTGTCGATCACCGCCTGGTACTCGTGGTGAACGACAGCTGTCGGCACCCACCAGCGTTCCCAGCCACCCTTCATCGCGCGGTAGTTGAGATCGATGTCCTCGACGTAGAGCTGGAAACCGGCATCCCAGCCGCCGATCTGCTCGAGCATCGTGCGCCGCATCAGCAGGAACGCGCCGAGCATCGTGTCGACCTGCACCGGCCGGTCGGTCGGCGCGTCGAGCAGGTAGTGGTGCGGCTGCCAGCGGAGCGGTCGGAAGAGCAGGCGCAGCGGCGTGCGGCGGACGATCGTCCCGCCGACGGTCGGGAAGCTCCGGCGGGACGCCTGCAACGTGCCGTCCGGGTTGACCATCTTCGGGCCCGCGACGCCGCAGCGGGGATGAGCGTCGGCGAAGGCAACCAACTCGGCGATCGCATCTGGTTCGGGAATCGCGTCCGGGTTCGAGGCCACGACGTACTCCCCGGCGGTCGCCGCGATTCCCGTGTTGATGTTCGCCGAGAATCCGCACCCACCGACGGTTTCGATCACGCGTACGCCGTTCGGAACGTCGCGGACGCTGCTGGGGCCGTTGGCCACGACGACCAGCTCGTCCACCTGCGGCTCGAGCGCGGGCAGCGACAGCTCGAGGAGCCGTGCCTCGTCAGGACCGGTCGAGACGACGATCGCGGAGACCTTCACACGCCGAGCGCCTCGCGGTAGACCTGCGCAGTTCGGCGTGCGGTTTCTTCCCAGCTGAACGACCGTGCGCGCGCGAGTCCCGCGGCAGAGAGTCGCTCACGCTCCTCGAGCGCGCGGCGAACGGCCGCGACGAGGTCGTCGCCGAACACCGCCGCGTCGCCCGCAACCTCGCGCATCGCCTCGTCGTCGGCGGCGGCGACAGGCGTGCCGCACGCCATCGCCTCGAGCAACGGCAGGCCGAAGCCTTCGTAACGGGACGGGAGGACGAGGCAAGCAGCATGTTGGTAAAGCCGCACGAGCTCGTCCTTCGGGACATAGCCGCGTAGCTCGGCGCCGCTTCGAGCGAGCTCCTCCGCAAGCGCTTCGTCCTTCGTCGGGCCGGCAACGACGAGAGGGCGTCCGAGTGCACGCGCGGCGTCGGCCGCAAGCAGCGGCTGCTTGCGCGGTTCGATCGCCCCGACGAAGAGCAAATACGAGTCGTGCCCGTTTCCGGCGACGAACGCCGGGTCGACACCGAGGTGGGTGACGACGATCTTCTCTTCAGGGATCCGGTACAGGTCGACGAGATCGCGCTTCGTCCGCTCGGAGATCGCGAGCACACGCCGCCCGCGGCGAGCGGCGCGGCGCACGGCGAGCTTGAAGGTCCAGCGCATCCGCGCCGACATCACGCGTGGATCACGCTCCCACGACAGATCCTGCACCGTGACAACGGCGGGACAGGGACACGCGAGCGGCAGCGCATGCAGGAAGTGAGCGAGCGCCGGCCGTACGCGCCGCAGCAGTCGCGGCACGGCCCACGCCATTCGCAGCTCCTGACTGCGGGCTGGAAGCGGCAGCGGCTCCACGCCACTCGGCACGAGCTCGGGATTGCGGGTGATCGCTACGAAGCGCAGATCGTCGGCGACGGTGGGAAGCGCACGCAGCAGCTGATCGACGTACGTCTCGTCGCCGGTCCGCCTGCGGCCGAGCGTGTCGGCGTCGATGACGACGAGCGGCTTCACACCAGCTCGCGGTAGACCTCGACGGTCGCATCGGCAACCGCGCCCCAGCTGCTGAACGCACGGGCGCGTTCGAGCCCGCGGCGCACGAGCTCATCGCGCCTGAGCACTGCACGTTTGATGCCCGAGGCGATGTCCGCGGGATCGAGGGGGTCGACGAGCACCGCGGCACCGTCCGCTACCTCCTCCGTGCCTCCGCCTCGACTCGTCACGACCGGCGTTCCGCACGCCATCGCCTCCAGGACGGGAATGCCGAAGCCTTCGTAGAGCGAGGCGTAGGCGAAACAGCGTGCGCCACGGTACAACGCCGCGAGCTCGTCGTCGTGCACCTCGCCGAGCCAGCGCACTCCGTTCGCGGGCACGTCCACGTCGCCCCACCCCCGCGCGCCGACGACACGCAGCTCGAGCCCTGCACGCTGCGCAGCCGTCGCGATCCGCTCGAGATTCTTGCGCGGCTCTAGCGTCCCGACTGCGAGGACGTAGTCGCCGTCGGCCGACGGGCCATCGGGCGTGAAGACCTCCTCGACCGCGTTCGGAATGACGTGGATCTTGTCCGCCGGCACGTCGAGGGTGTCGACGAGCTCGCGTCTCGTGAACTCCGACACTGCGATTACGCGCTGCGCCGCCCGCAGGACACGCGGCACGACGACCGGCCCGTACGTCCGCGACCAGCGTCTGAACGCCTGCGGATAGCGAAACACCGCAAGATCGTGAACGGTGACGACGAGCGGCGCCTTCGAGCGGATCGGCGCTCGGAACGTCGGGCAGTGTAGGACGTCGAAGCTGCTCTTTGCGCCGAGCAGGAACGGGTACCAGACCCCGTCGCGAACGAGGCTTGCTGCGCGGCTCGCACCGCCGAAGGCGACGGGTCGCACGGAGACGTCCGTCCGCTCTCCCAACTCCCGCACCAGCGCATTGATGTAGCGGGCAGTCCCCGCCCGCGTCTGCGCTAGCGGCGAAACGTCCATGCCGACGGTCAGCGTCACGACACCTCAGCGTAACCCTGCAGGTGGATTCTTCCAGTTTCGCGCCACGTGAACCGCCGCGCATGCGCAAGGCCACGCGCAACGAGGTCCTCGCGACGCACGAGCGCCCTGCGAACGCCGTCTGCGATGGCTTCCGCACTCTCGGGGTCGACGCGCACGGCGGCGTCCCCGCTCGCCTCGTCGAGCGACGGATGCGCCGACACCACGCACGGGATCCCACAGGCCATCGCCTCGATCACGGGAATCCCGAAGCCCTCGAACCGGGACGGATAGAGGAAGACGGAGGCGCCGCGGTAGAGGGCCGGTAGCCGCTCATGCGGGACGAAGCCGAGATCGCCGAGTGCGACGAGATCGAGGTCGTCTGCGAGCGGCGGCCAGGCGGCGCGTGCCGTTTCGAGGTTCTTGCGCCAGTCGGTCGTGGCGGTGGTGAACGCGTACGGGCGTCCGCGTTCATGGCGTTCCCCGTCCGGACGAAATTCGGCATCGACCCCGGGGTACGCGACACGCACTCGCTCGCGCCGAATGCCGAGCCGGTCGACGATGTCGCTCGCCGTGTACTCCGCGTTCGTGAACACGATGTCGCACGTCTTTGCCGCCTGCATATTGGCGGTGTGCATCCGATACGTGCGGGGATGTACCCGCTCGGGAAAGTGCAGCGGCCCGAGGTCGTGGATCATCGTCGCGCGCAGGCCGTCACGCTGCGGCGGCTGCATCCAGTCCGTGAAGTGGAGGACGTCGAACTCACCGATGAAGCGTTCCGCCGGCGGTGTCCCGAGCCTTGTCCAGGCGCGGCGGACGAGATGCCCGAACGGCACCGTCGTGGTCCGGCGCTCGACGAGAACTCCGTCGAGCGCGTTGTCCAACGTCGCGCGTCCGCGAACGCTGATCGGCCCGAACGCGACGAGCTCGTGCTCGCCGTCGGCCGCCGCAAGCATCCCTCGCAACGCTCCGAGGATGTAGTTGCCGACACCGGTCCGCGGATGGGAGAGCGGCGTGACGTCGTACGCGATCCTCACGGATGCGCGTAGCGGAACGAGAGAAAGCGCGCGCCGAGCAGGCGGGTATCGGGGCTGCCGGGCTCTGCCTTTGCGGGGACCGCCGTCGGCGTAACGGTGAAAACGACGCGGCATGATCCGGCCGGGTTCGGTTGAAGCGGGACGCGAAGCGACACGGTCTTCGTCGGCGCAAAGGTGACCGAGAAGGACCGCGCGCCAGAGCGGGCGGTCACAGTCTGGCGACGCCGGAAGAGGCTCGCATCGCTGCTCAAGATGACGGTTACGCTCCCGCCCACGCAGTTGAAACGGCTGTAGATGACGTGCGGGCCGGACCAGGTGTCGTTCGGATACAGGCCCATGACGCCGATCCTCAACGTCCCGTC
>JBKPJA010000240.1:0-6801 GCA_046730515.1 Actinomycetota bacterium
CGATGATCTCGACGAGCAGCGCCCCGGCGGCGAGCACCGAGCCGAAGGCCTGCCACGACGGCCCACCGGCCCACGGCGATTCCTGCCGCGGGCCGACGTATGCGATCACGAACAGGAACATCACCATCACCGCGCCCGCGTAGACGAGCACCTGGGCCGCGGCGACGAACTCCGACGACAAGAGGAGGTACAGCACGGCGAGGGAACCGAGGTTCCCGATCAGCGCGAGCGCGGAGAAGAACGGATTGCGAAAGGAGACGACAGCGACTCCCGATCCGAGGCACGCGAACGCGGCGCCGATCCAGACGATCCAGACGAGGACGTTGCCCGCCGACGCCAAGAGCACTACGCGTGCTCCTCGTAGTAGGGGATCGGCGTGTCGTAGAGATCGCGATCTGCGACCGGGATCTGTTTCACAGGCTCGGCGAGCAGCATGTCCTTCGTGTAGATCAGGTCGTCCCGCGAGTACTCGGAGATCTCGTACTCGTTGCCGAGCGTGATCGCGTCGAACGGACACGCGAGCTCGCAGTAGCCGCAGAAGATGCAGCGCGACATGTTGATCTCGTAGATGCGTGCGTAGCGCTCGCCGGCGGAGACGCGGTTCTCCGGGGTGTTCTCGGCGGCGACGACGCGAATGCAATCTGCGGGACAGGCGGCGGCGCACAGCGAGCACCCGACGCACTTTTCCAGCCCGTTTTCGAAACGGTGCAGACGGTGGCGTCCGCGGAAGCGTGGATAGACCGGCCGCTTGTACTCCGGATACTGCTGCGTGATCGGCTTGCGGAAGAGCTGCTTGAACGTCACCGCAAAGCCCCTGACGCTGTCGACCGGCTGCGGGCTCACCAGGTCACTTAACCCAGACCACCAGGAGCGCGGTGATCACGGCGTTGAGCGTCGCGAGCGGGAGCAACACCTTCCAGCCGAAGCTCATCAGCTGGTCGTACCGCAGGCGCGGCACCGACGCACGGATCCAGATGAACAGCGCCACGAAGAGGAAGAGCTTGAGGAAGAACCACAGCGGGCCGAGCGGCGCCCACGGACCGTGCCAACCGCCGAAGAAGAGCGTCACAGCGAGCGCGGAGAGCGTGATCAGGTTGACGTACTCCGCGGTCTGGAACAGCCCCCAACGCATGCCGCCGTACTCGGTGTGGTAGCCGGCGACGAGCTCGGTGTCGGCTTCCGGCAGGTCGAACGGGGAGCGGCTCGTCTCGGCGATGCCGGCGAACACGAAGCAGAGCAGCCCTACGAACTGCGGCCCGAAGAACCAGAAGGTCGCGCCCTGCTTGTCGACGATGTCGACGAGGTTCAGCGACTGCCCCATCAGTACGACGCCGAGCACGCTCAAGGCAAGCGACACCTCGTAGGAGACGAGCTGCGCGCAGGTGCGCATCGAGCCGAGCAGCGAGTACTTCGAGTCCGAAGCCCAGCCGCCGATGATGAACCCGTAGATGCCGAGCGAGCCGAGCGCGAAGACGAGGATGAGCGCGATCGAGACGTTCGCGATCTCCCCGTTGACGTGGTAGTCGCCGATCGTCCAACCGGAACCGAACGGGATGACGCTGAACGCGGCCAGCGCCGTGAACAGCGAGATGACCGGCGCAAGGATGTACGGCCTCTCGAACGACGACGCGGGGAAGAAGCTCTCCTTGCGGATCAGCTTGACGAGGTCGGCGATCGGCTGCAGTAATCCGTACGGGCCGGCGCGGTTCGGGCCGTAGCGGTTCTGCATCCGTCCGAGCAGCTTGCGCTCGAGCCAGGTCGTGTACGCGAACGCGAGCATGACGAGGTTGACGATGACGAGGGCCTTGATCAGGGAGATCCACCAGACCTCTGTCATTTGGAGATCTCCACATCGGGTTGGAGGTCGCCTGCGTGCTGCTCGGCGATGCGCACGACGCCCCTACGAAGCTCCTTCGTGAGCCGTGCGCGCAGCGAGACGGACGTCCCGTTCGAGCTCACGGTGACGGCCTCGCCGTCCCCGATGCCGCGTTCCTGCGCGTCGTCGTCGGAGAGTTGCACTTCGGCTTCCGGACTCAGGAACTGCAACTCCGGCACGCGCTCGACGGCGGGTCCCGAGAAGAGCGACCGATAGCGAACGAGCCGCAATCCCCTTGTAACCGCCTGTTGCGGGGGCTCTGTTTCGGCCGTCGCTCGTTCTTCACCCGAGGACGGATGCAGCGACGCGAACTCGCCGACCTCGCCGAACGGAACGCTGCCGTAGGCAACGGCTGAGATTTCGTCGAACACCTCTGACGGATAAGGCGACACCTCGACGCCGAAGCGCTCCGCAAGCCTCGCGATCCACGCGAGCTCGTCGGGCACCGGAGGAATCACGGCGCGGCGCAGGCGCTGGATCCGCCCCTCGAGGTTGACGAATGTGCCGTCGCGTTCGAGGTAGCTCGTTCCGGGCAGGACGAGATCGGCCCAGCCACCCGCGAGGCCGTGGAACATCGAGACAACGATGACGCGCTCGGCCTGCTCGGCCATCGCGCGCACATCCGGGTTCGAGGCGGCCTCGTCGCCCGAGACGAACAGCAGTCCGATCTGTTCCGGGTGCGCTTCGTCTGCGTCCGCGGCCGCCGCCCACGCGTCGGCGACGCCACGTCCGTTCGCGGTCTCCGGCAGGAAGAATGCGCCGGCCGCACCCAGGCGACGCGCGAGCGCAGCGACGCGCTCGCCGCCCTGGCCGCCTGGTCCCGACCAGATCAGCATCGCGTTTTGCGCGCCGCGTACGGCGTCCTCGTCGAGTTCGTACAGCACGCGTGCGCCGCGCCGTCGCGCCTCTTTGATCCAGAGCTCCACGATCGGCGCGCGCTCGACCACCGGCGCGTCGCCGAGCACGGCGATCACGTCCGCGTCACGAATCGCCGACAGCGGGAGGCGCATAGCGTCGAGCGCGTCCGAGCTCTCGTCGGAAAGGACCGCGCCGTGAGAGTCGAGACCGCGTCGCAGCAGCTTCGCGAGCGCGTACGCCTGCTCGACCGTCTCCGAGCCGGACAGCGCGGTGACGATCCGTCCCGACGCCTCGCTGAGCAGCCGTTCCGCTTCGTCGAGCGCGCGTTCCCACGACACCTCCTCGAAGCCGCGTCGCCGCACCCGGAGCAGCGGGTCGACGACGCGGTCCTCCGAGTGAAGGTGCGTGAACGCGAAGCGGCCCTTGTCGCAGAGCCAGCCCTGGTCAACCTCGTGATGGTTGCGCGAGAGGATCCGCTTGACCTTCCCCTCGCGTGTCGTGGCGTTGATGTTGCAGCCGACGGGACACATCCCGCAGACGCTCGGCACGTTCTGGATCTCCCACGGTCGCGCTTCGAAGCGGTACTGCGTCGAGGTGAGCGCGCCCACCGGGCAGAGCTCGAGCACGTTCCCGGAGAAGTGCGCGCGGTACGGCTCGTCCTCGAAGGTGGCGATCTGTGACTGCGCGCCGCGGTTGACGGCGACGAGCTGGCCGTCCTCTGCAACCGACTCGCTGAAGCGCGTGCAGCGGTGGCAGAGGATGCAGCGCTCGCGGTCGAGCGCGATCAGCGGCGAGATCGGGATCGGCTTCTCGTACGTTCGCTTCGGGAACGTCATGCGCGTATTGCCGGGCCCGTAGCGGAACGTCAGGTCTTGCAGCGGGCACTCGCCGCCCTTGTCGCAGACCGGACAGTCGAGCGGATGGTTGACGAGGATGAACTCGAGCGTTGCGTTCTGCGCGTCGCGCGCCATGGCGGACGTGAGCGCCGTCGAGACGTCCATCCCGTCCTGCGCGGTCAGCGTGCACGCGGCCTGCGGCTTGGGCGGGCCGGGTCGCACCTCGCAGAGGCACATGCGGCACGCGCCGATCGGCGCGCCGAGGCGCGGCTCGTAGCAGAAGACGGGGATCTCGATTCCCGCCGCGAGGGCCGCCTCGACGAGGCCTATACCTCTCGGCACCTCGACCTGGACGCCGTCGATCGTCAGCTTGACCGTTTCCATTACGCCGGTACCTCGACGGTCGGGTGGTGGGTATGAGCGTCGATCGGCGCGACGATGCCTTCGAGTGACGACTCGCCGCCGAACGGACAGCCGCCTTGCTCGATATGCGCACTGAACTCGTCTCCCCACTTCTGGAGGTAGCTCCCGACCGGGTACCAGGCAAAGTCGCCGAGCGCGCAGAGCGACTTGCCGAGGATGCGCGGACCGATCGAGCCCAACAACGCGACGTCCTCGTGCGTCCCGTCGCCCGCTTCGATCTTGTCGAGCAGCTGCACCATCCAACGCGTTCCCTCGCGGCACGGCGTGCACTTGCCGCACGACTCGTGCGTGTAGAACTTCGTGGAGCGCAGAGCAAGCTGCACGATGCAACAGCGGTCGTCGACCACGATCAGGGACGCGGCGCCGAAGAAGGAACCGAGCGCCCCGATGGAGTCGTAGTCCAGCGGGACGTCGATCTGGTCGGGTGACAGCGCAGGAACAGAGGAGCCGCCGGGGATGACCGCCTTCAGCGCCCGGCCGTTCGGGATGCCGCCCGCGTGCTCGTAGATCAGCTCGCGCATCGGCGTCCCGAGCGCGAGCTCGTAGTTGCCTGGACGCACGACGTTTCCCGACACGGAGAAGATCGCTGTCCCCGGCGACGTTCGCGTGCCGGTCTTCACGAACTCCGCCGCGCCCTCCTCCATGATCTTGGGGACTGAGGCGATCGTGCAGACGTTGTTGATCTGCGTCGGCGCGTTGTAGAGGCCCTGAACGGGTGGGAACGGCGGCCGCGGGCGCGGCTGGCCGCGGCGACCCTCGAGCGAATCGAGCAGCGCGGTTTCCTCGCCGCAGATGTAGGCGCCTGCGCCGCGGTACAGGGTCACCTCGACTTCGCCGAACAGCCCTGCCGCGCGCGCGTCGTCGATCGCACGCTTCAGGATCTCGTACTCGGCCAGGTACTCGCCGCGGATGTAGATGAACACGTCCTTGGACTCGATCGCATGGGCGGCGATCAACGAGCCTTCGACCAGCCTGTGCGGCACCCGCGCCATCACCTCGCGGTCCTTGAACGCGCCGGGCTCGGACTCGTCCGCGTTGACGACCACGTACTTCGGCTTCGGGCTCGCACGATCGATCAGCGACGCCTTGCGTCCCATCGGAAAGCCCGCGCCGCCGCGGCCGCGCAGGTTCGCGGCCTCGAGCTCGGCGATCAACGCTTCCGGTGTCATCGCGCGAGCCTTCGGAAGACCGTCGTAACCGCCGACCGCGCGGTACTCGTCGAGCTTCGTCAGGTCGCGCTCGTCCGCGCCTTCGAGCAGAACGCTAAGCAGTCCCACGGAGCTCCTCCACGACCCGCGGGACGTCGTCGGGCTTGATGTGCTGCCGATACCGCTGGTCGACCGCGACAACGGTCGCGTAGCCGCAGCCTCCTAGACACTCGACGGCCCGCAGCGTCACCTCGGCGTCGTCGCTCGTCTCGCCCGCATGGACGCCGAGCTCTTCCTCGAACGCTTCGAGCACCTGCTGCGCGCCGACCAGCGCGCAGGAGAGGTTCGTGCAGACCTCGACCATGTGCCGGCCGACCGGCTTCAGATGCAGCATGTCGTAGAAGGACGCGACCGCCTTGCAGTACGCGGGCGTCGTGCCGAGCGCGGTGGCGCACTCCTGCAGCGCCTCTATCGAGAGGTAGCCGTGCTTCTCCTGCGCGAGCCGAAGCGCGGGCAACGTCGCGGAGCGCCAATTGGGATAGCGCCCCTTCAGCTCCTGCACCTCCGCGTAGAAGTCGCTCACCGGTCGACCTCGCCCATGACCGTGTCGAGCGATCCGACGATCGCGATCAGGTCGGCGATCAGCGCATTCGACATGCACGTCGCCGTCGCCTCGAGCGCGACGAACGACGGCGCGCGGAACTTCACGCGCCACGGCCGCGGCCCACCGTCGGAGACGACGTAGCAGCCGAGCTCGCCGCGCGCGGACTCGACCGCGACGTACACCTCGCCCTCGGGAACGCGGTAGCCCTCCGTGACGATCTTGAAGTGGTGGATGAGCGACTCCATGGACGTGTGCAGCTCGTGCCGCGGCGGAAGGACGACCTTGCGGTCGTCCGCGATCCACGGCCCGTCGGGCATTCGTCGCAGCGCCTGGTCGACGATCCGCACCGACTCGCGCATCTCCTCCATGCGCACGCGGTAGCGCGCGTACACGTCGCCTTCGTGGTAGACGGGAACGCGGAAGTCGACTTGGTCGTACGCGAGATAGGGCTGAGCGCGGCGCAGATCCCAGTCGACGCCCGAGCCGCGCAGCACCGGACCGGATTGTCCGAGTGCGATCGCGTCCTCCGCGGACAGGAGGCCGATCCCCTGCGTCCGCTCGAGCCAGATCTTCTGCCGGTTGACGAGCCCCTCGTAGTCGTCAATCGCCTTCGGCATCACCTCGACGAACTTCGCGCATTCGTCGAAGAAGCCGGGCGGGATGTCCTCGGCGAGTCCACCCGCCTGGAAATAACGGGTATGCATGCGCGTTCCGCACACCATCTCGAACAGGTCGAGGATGCGGTCGCGCTCGCGGAAGCAGTACCAGAACATCGAGATCGCGCCGAGCTCGAGCGCCGCTGTCGCGAGCCACACGAGATGCGAGTGGATGCGGTTCAGTTCGCACAGCAGCATCCGCATCCACGTCGCGCGCGGCGGCACCTCCAGCGCGAGCAGCTGCTCGATCGCGAGCACAAAGACGAGCTCGTTGTACTGGAAGGAGAGGTAGTCGATCCGCTCCGGATACGTGATCGCCTTCCACCACGTCTTCTGCTCCATGTTCTTCTCGAAGCCGGTGTGCAGATAGCCGATTACGGCTTCGAGTCCCACGACCTCC
>JBKPJA010000241.1:0-7924 GCA_046730515.1 Actinomycetota bacterium
CGTTTTCGGCCTCTTCGGATTTGCCACCGGTTGCCAGTGTTTGCCACCACGGGGCTCCATAAGGGCTCCATCCTTTGTAGTCACTTGAGGCAACAGGCCCGTCGCTGGTCTTCTCGGCTGGAGCCCTTCTCTGTTTGAGAGGGAAAGGGGGTCATCACAATCTCGCTTCTGTGACGTCGGGGAGGCGGTGGCGCCGACTGATCACCGCGATGAACCTCTGATGGTGCTGTGAGTGCGGCGGCCTGCTTGCGGGTGAGCTCGACAGAGGAGTCAATGGGTACAGGCTCGCGCGGGGAGAAGACAGATTGTCAGCGTTGTTCGAAGGGACGCACCGACCGGTGAAGGTTTTCGCCACCCCGCGAGCCAGATACGGAGCGACTGACGTCAGCCTTTCAATCTGCTTTCTCGATCGGCAGGCCGCCGCGTTGCCACGCGACGAAGCCGCCGGCAACCTCGGCTGCGCCGTTTCGCAAGGTTGCTTTCGATCGGACGGCGTGTTGGCAGAGGTAGATCGTCCCCTCGCCTTCGGGTTTGAGGACGTGCCGTGCGAGTGAGACCGAGATCGCGCCCGGCGGGGCGCCGTAGCGGCGGCGCTCGATCTGAGTCCGAAGGTCGAGCAGCTGTGCTTCGCCGTGCTGGAGGAGCCGCCACACTTCCTGCGGCGCGACAGATCGGACCGCCTCCGGGTTCCTGTCTTCGTCCTGCGTGTGCACGTGACGAAGAAGATGCTAGTGCTGGTGCGAGTCGCGGTTCGCGAGCCTAACCGCTGCGTAGACGACGGCTCCGAGCACGAGGATCCAGAGGAGCATCATGGGGACCATCCAGAACCAGGCCCAGCCGTCGTTCCAGTTCATCACTTTGTCTCACCTCCTCACGTGAAGATGATCTGGCCGCCGGCGGCCTGCTCGTAGAACTCGCCGACGGAGATGATGTCCTCGACCTGCGGGACGAAGTCCTCCATCGTCAGCCCGAACATGTCCACGCTCGCCTTACACGCGTACAGGCGGACGCCGGAGTCGTGCACGAGCTCGATGAACTCCGGGAGCGGCGGGATGTCGATCTTTTCCATCTGCCGCTTCATCATTCGCGTCGCGAGCGCGGCGGAGCCGGGGAGCGCGCCGATCCACGTCGGGAGGTGCATGCCGGGGTTGCCGACGGTCGCGACCTTGATCGTCTCGTAGCGGTCCTTGCGGATTGCGTCGAGCCCGAAGAAGGTGAAGAAGAGGTCGGCCTCGATCCCTTCCATGCGGGCGCCGTTGGCCATGATCAGGGCGGGGTAGATGCCTTCGAGCGAGCCTTTGGAGACGACGATCGCCACCTTCTCAATCGCCTGCGGCTCGGATGTGTCGATCGTCCGTTGTTCGAGTAGTTCGGTCATCGTGTGCTCCGTTCTAGATGCAGCCCTTGGGCTTGGGGATGCCGCCGATCTTGGCGGCGAGCTTGGCCGGGCCCTTGGGGAAGAGTTGGTAGAGCTCCTTGATCGGGACGCCGGATTCTTTGCCCAGCGAGCGGATCGATGGCGCGTTGCCGGTGGTGAGGTAGCGGTCGCGCATGAACCCGATGACGAGCCAATGGCGGTCGGTTAGCTTGGCGATGCCGTTCTCGCGCGCGATCGCTTCGGCGATCGTTTCGTTCCATTGTTCGGCGTGGGTCATGAAGCCCTCGGCGTCGACGTCGACGGGGGCATCGGCGATCAATGTCATGGTCATCTCGGCTCCTCCTTTCAGGCGGGCACGGATATTTGTTTCTTGCCGCTGGTAGGCATCGCCGGCCCGATGCCGGGGATGTCGCGGCCGGGCAGCAGCGCGTGCCAGTAGACCCACTGGAACAGCAGCTTCCCGAGGTGGTTGAGTCGCGATTCGCGCAGCAGGGGCAGGCCGAATGCGGTCGGGAAGTGGCCGGGGAGTGGCTCGACCTCATAGTTGAAGTCGATCAGCAGCGCCTTGTGGAAGCCGGTCTCGATGAAGCAGTTGGCGTGCCCGTCGAAGCGCGGCTCGAGTTCCTGGTCGGCGAAGTAGTGGGCGATGTTCTCGCTCAGGATCTCGGCTTCGAAGTGGGTGACCGAGCCGGCCTTCGAGGTGGGCAGGTCGGTCGAGTCGCCGAGCGCGAAGATGTTCGGCTTGACCGTCGTTTGCAGCGTCTGCTCGTCGGTGGGGACGAAGCCGAGCGCGTCGCCGAGGCCGGGTGAGCGCTCGAGGTAGGCGGCGCCGCCGTGCAGCGGGACGGTCACGAGCAGATCGAAGTCGAGCTCGCGCCCGTCGAAGGAAGTCAGCTTCCCGGCGACGCTGTCGACCTCGCCTGCGTTGAACTCGGTCACGAGCTCGATCTCCTTCTCCTCGAGGAGGAAGGAGAGGTGCTCAGCGCAGGTCCGCTTGGTGAACGCGCTGTCGAGCGGCGTCGAGTACACGAGCTCGACCTTGTCGCGGATTCCGCGTTCGTGCAGGTACCAGTCGGTCAGGAAGGCGAACTCGAGCGGCGCGACCGGGCACTTGATCGGCATGTCGACGACGTTCACGACCAGGCGGCCGCCGTCGAAGCGCTCGAGCGCCCCATGTAGCGCCTCGGCGCTCGCCGCCTCGTAGAAGGTGAACACGCGCTCGTTCCAGCCCTCCCCGGTCAGGCCCTCGGTCTCCTCGGGCTGCAGGCGCGCGCCGCTGGCAACGACGAGCACGTCGTAGGCGAGCGCGTCCCCGTTCAGCAGCACGACCTCGTTGTTGTCGGGGTCGACCCACACGATCTCTCCGCGATGGAATTGGACGCCGTCTCGCAACTGGCGGCGGCGTGGCCGGACGAGCTCGTCCACCTGCGTCAGCCCGAACGGGACGAAGAGCAGACCCGGTTGGTAGACGTGTCGGTCGTCGCGGTCGACAACGTGGATGTCCGCCTCGTCTTGGTCGAAGCGGCGGCGTAGTCGGTTGGCGGTCATCGTGCCGCCGGTGCCGCCGCCGAGGATCACGATCTGCTTCCTGCTCACGATGCAGCTCCTGGGAGGACGAGCTCTCGATCGCGTTCGCGCGGGCGGCGCGAGATTGTTTCCTCGAACTCGATTCCTGCCTCGATCGAGCGGCGAAGCGGACACGCGCGCGCGACGCGCGCTAGTCGCTCGAGCTGGGCGTCGGTGAGATCGCCGCTGAGCTCGACCGCGACGTCGAACTTGCGCGGAGTGGAGTGGTGGTCGTAGTCGACCGCGACGCGCACGTCGCCGAGTTCCCACCCCTTCGTGCGCCCGTACTGGACGAGCGTCACGGTGACGCAGGCAGCGAGCGCGGCCGGGAAGAGCTCGTGCGGCGAGGGGCCGCTGCCCTCGCCCCCGAGCTGCTCCGGCTGGTCGGTGATCAGGCGGTGCCGATCGTCGATCACGACCTCTTGGCGGAGCGTGCCGGGGATCGAGCGGGCTGTCGCGGTGAGGGTCATCGTCTGCCCCCAGCCTGCCCCGGCCGCGCCGGCGCGCCATCGGGGGCGGCGCGGAACCAGGTGCGGACAACTACGCAGCTGAGTAGTTGTCCGCACCACGATCAGCGCCCCTGCGGATGACAGGCGCGCCACGCGCGACCAGGATGGGGCAGAAGCGCCGATGAGTAACACGCATCCACTTCCTGATGACCTCGTCGAGCTGATCGCCGACCGCTTCCGCGCGCTCAGCGAGCCGACCCGGATCAAGCTGCTCGACCGGCTGCGTGAGGGAGAGGCGACCGTGCTCGAGCTCACTGAGCTGATCGGAACGACGCAGCAGAACGTCTCCAAGCACCTCAGCGTCCTGCAGCGCTCCGGGATTGTCGCCCGCCGCAAGCAGGGCAACTTCGCTTACTACCGGATCAGCGACGAAGGAGTGTTCTCACTCTGCGAGACGGTCTGCGGCAGCTTGCAAGTACAGGTCGCGTCGCTCCAC
The DNA here is from genome assembly GCA_046730515.1 of Actinomycetota bacterium. GTDB lineage: Bacteria > Actinomycetota > Thermoleophilia > Gaiellales > Gaiellaceae > 3-1-20CM-4-69-9. The sequence continues at coordinate 3,890 of JBKPJA010000241.1, forward strand.
CAGCTCGTCGGAGCAGTGAGCGCCTGATGCTCGAGCTGTACCAGACCGAGTGGTGCCCGGCCTCGCGCCGCGTCCGCGAGCACCTAACCGAGCTCGGCATCGACTACCTGATCCACCAGGTCTCCGTCGAACGCCAGGCGCGAGCGACGCTGGTCGCGGCGACCGGCAACGGGACAATCCCGACGCTCATCGTCGACGGCGAGACGCCGATTGTGGGCGAGGACGCGATCGTGCTCTACCTCAACGAGCACTTCGAGGAGCCGCCCGAGGCGGAGGCGCACCGCGCCAAGGCGGCGAAGGCGCGCCACCGCTACCTGGAGGAGGAGTGCGAATGCTTACAACCGGCTACACACTGAGCCGCACTACGGGCAGGTCGTTCGCGGCCGCTGTCGAGCGCGTCCGGGCCGAGTTAGCGAGCGCCGGCTTCGGCGTCCTCTGCGAGATCGACGTGCAGCAGACGCTACGCGAGAAGCTCGGCGTCGAACGGGAGCCGTACCTCATCCTCGGCGCCTGCAACCCACCGCTCGCACACCGGGCGCTGACCGCCGAGCCGCAACTCGGGGTGCTGCTGCCCTGCAACGTCGTCGTCTACGAGCAGCCGGGCGAGACGCAGATCGCCGCCGTCGATCCAGAGCGCATGCTCTCGATCGTCGACAACGACGAACTCACAACCGTCGCGGCCGAAGTGAAGGCGCGCCTCGCCGACGTCGTCGCGCGTGCAGCCGCAGACTGACGGCGCGCGGGTCAGCCCGCGACGACAATCTCGGCGAGCACGAACAGCGCGACCGCGGCCAAGACGACCGCGAGCAGCTGCCCGATACGCGCCGGATTGACAGAGGCGGCCAAGGTCGCCTAGCCCCTGATCTCGCTGCGTTCGACTGCATGCGCAAGGTCGACGCATGAGCCGACGTTCATCTTCCGAAAGATGTTGCGCATGTGTGTTTCCACGGTTTTGTTGCTGAGGAAGAGCTGTGCGGCGATCTGGGGATTGGTCTTGCGGCCGACGACAAGTCGCGCAACCTGGAGCTCACGTGCCGTCAGCGTCTCGACGCCAGTGCCGTTGGTGTTGCCTGCGCGCGTTCGGCGGTATGTTCCGTGCCCGAGTCTGCGTAGCTCCTGCTCGGCGCTCTCGCGGTAGCGTAGCGCGCCGCACGCGTCGAACGCTGCCACCGCGCGCCCGAGTTCCGCCACCGCTCGGTCGCTTTTGCCGGCTCGGGCGAGCGCGCGGCCTGCGAGCGTGCGCGATAGAGCGCTCTCGATCGGAGCGCCGACTTCGTCAGCGGCAGAGGCAGCGGCAAATGCGCGCCGGGTAGCGCCGGCGATATCGCCTGAGTGTAGGGCTACGGCGGCCGCGGCGCGATCGGCCCAGGCAGTTGCTAGCGGAAGCCGCAGCTCCGTTGCCGTCACCTCCGCAAGATTTGCTGCGCGCTTGGCTTCGGTGCCGTCCTCGAGCGCAAGCCAGCAGCGCGTGAGCAGCTCGAGGCAATACACCCTCCAGCCGCCGGGGATGAGCCTCAACTCCTCGCCACCGGCGCGGCCGAGGAGGAGCTCGACGGCTTGGGCTGGTTCTCCGGTTTCGAGCAGGACGGCAGCGAGCCTCACCGCAGCCCAGGCCGTGACGAAACCCTCGTCGAGGTCGCGCGTGAGCTCGACGCCCTCCTCTGCGGTCGTCAGCGCGAGGTCGAGATCGCCGGCTGCAATTGCAACCGCGGAGCGGTTGAACAGGTTGCCGGCGAGCGCCGGCGAGGTCCCGAGCAGGTGTCCCGCCTCGACTGCGCCGTCGAGGACTTCCGCGGCCTCGGCGAGCTTGCCGCGCACGTACCAGATTCTGGGCAGGATCTGGTAGAGGCCGAAGAAGCGATCCCCTCGCTCCGTCGCGCGAGCGAGCCTGAGGGCGCGGCTGGCGTGCGCGTCGGCTTCGGCATACAGGTCGAGGTAGAGCTCAGCCGCAGCGAGCCAAGCCGCCGCGTCCGGTCGGGGCGAGAGCTCATCGTCGGATAGGTCGTCGACCAGCGCTGCGACTTCGGCGCGGCGAGAACGAGCTGTTTCGCTCGCTCCGGTCATCGCGTCCGCAAGCGCGGGCATGGCGATTGCCGCCGCCATGAGGCTCGCGTCTCCGACGATCTTCGCGGCGCGCACCGCGCGCGCAGCCCACTCATGCATGGACTCGTATCTCGAGCGGAAGAAGTCGTTCACCGTCAGCTCGATCAGCAGCGCGGCAGACTCGGCGGAGGCGGCCTCCGGCAGGCGACGAAGAGCGGCTACCAGACGCGTGTGGGCCTGCTCGTATTGTCCGAGGAAGCGTTCGACGCCGGCGCACGCCGTCGCGACTGTCGTGCGGAGGGCGATCGACTGCTCGGGAACGATGGCGACCGCCTCCAGCAGCGCCTCGTGGCTGTCGGCGAAGTGGCCGGCCGCCGCCAACGCACCCGCACGCGCGAGCAAAAGCTCGACACGGTGCTGCGCCGGCGTGGTCGAGGGGAGCAACCGCAGCGCCGCATCGAACCAGCGGGCAGCGCTCTCGGGCGCGAGTCGTGCTGCTGACTCGCCGGCATCACGCAAGACGGCGACCGCGGCCACGTCGCCCTCGCGCGCCGAGCGCTCGACGTGGTGTGCGCGCCGGGCCGCCGTCACGCCCCGCGCCGCGAGCGCTTCGGCGCACCGCTCGTGAGCGCCAAGCCGCCAGCCGGCAGCGGTGGCGTCGTAGACGGCCCGCCGAACGAGCGGATGCCGGAAGCGGAACCGTCTGGGGACCTCAGTGGTGCGAATGAGATCGAACTCCAAGAGCTCATCGACCGCGTCCATCGCCGCAGCCTCAGACGTTGCGGCCGCGGCGGCGGCCAGCTCCGGCTCGAATGGATCGCCCGCTACTCCGGCCCCTTCGAGGACCAGACGTCCTGTGTCCGACAGCGACGCGAGTTCTTCGCTCAGAGCGGCGGCAACCGCTGCCGGGACGTCGAGGCCCGACGCTGGAATCTTGGGAGCAGTCGCGGTTCCGCGTGCGCGCTCGAGCGACCGAGCGAGCTGCTCGAGGTAGAAGGGGTTGCCACCGCACTCCTGGTAGAGGGCGGCTGCACCGGCCGCGTCGAACTTCTCGCCGAGAAGCTGCCGAGCCTCGTCCGGCGTTAGTGCGTGCAGCTCGACCCGGTTCAGCGCCGCCGCACGATGCGCCCGCTCGAGCTCGGGTAAGAGACGCTGCGGCATCTGGTGGGGGCGGAGCGCCACTGCAATGAGCACGGCCGCCGCCGGCGGCCGCCGCAGCAGTGCGCCGAGCAGCTCGACCGACGCCGAATCGGCCCAGTGGAAGTCGTCGAGCACGAGGACGAGCGGTCTCGTCTTCGCCAGATGCTCGAGCAGCGCACGCACGGCGCGATGGCTGCGATAACGCTCGTGCTGCGGCGCGACGTCGCGTCCGGTTCCGAACGCTGACAAGGACGGGAAGACGTGCGCGAGCTCTGCCTGCACGTCGTCGTCGAGGGCAGCGACGTCGTTCGCGTCGAGGCCGGCGACGTACTCATCTAACGCGTGCACAAAGACCGAGAACGGCAGCCCGCGCTCGAGCTCGGACGCCGAGCCCGAGAGAACCAAGTGTCCGCGCGATTCGGCACGAGACACGAGCTCGGAGAGCAGGCGCGTTTTGCCGATCCCTGGCTCACCCACCAGCTCGAGCGCAGCGGGCGGGCCTCGTTCGAGCTCGTCGAGCAGCTTCGCGAGCGAGGTCAGTGCGTCGGCGCGCCCAACGAGCGGGTTCTGCTCGCGCCCTGATCGCGCTGCGACCCCGTGCGTCATCGCGCCTCCTTTGCCGGTACGGCAGTGTTTGCACGATCGCGCCGGCCGCATCATCGGTGAGAAGCCGGTTCGCGCGTCGGTGGTTTCTACGGATGTGTTCGCGCGCGGTCGTGCCGTGCACGCGTACCTTCGAGCGCCGGCAGACGAGCACGTGGGGCCGGAACCGCTTTCACTGCGTCACCATCCACGCGGCTCACCTCATCGGTGACCGGCGGCGCCGCGCTTGTGCGCGAGGGATAGGCGCTG
>JBKPJA010000242.1:0-3416 GCA_046730515.1 Actinomycetota bacterium
CGGCGGGTCGAGGGCGAGTTCGCGGCCGAATCGAAGCGCGGCCGGAATGTCCCGGAACAAATCGTCGATCGACTCGACGCCGATCGTCGCGAGCATCTCCTCCCGGTCGCTCTCGGTCAGGGCGAGGTACGGATGCATCACTGCTCGGCGACGAGCTGCTTATAGGCCTCGACGTCGAGCAGCGAGTCGGCCTCCGACGGTTCGCTGAGCCTGATGCGAAGCAGCCAGCCGTCCCCGTACGGATCCTCGTTGACCGTTTCCGGCTCGTCCACGGCCTTCCGGTTGACCTCGATCACCTCGCCGGAGAGCGGCGCGATCAGATCGGACACGGCCTTGACCGATTCGACCTCGCCGTACGCCTCGTCCTTCGTGACCTTCGACCCGTCGTCCGGCGGCTCGTAGTGGACGAGCTCGCCGAGCGCGTCCTGCGCGAACCACGTGATCCCGATCACCGCCTCGTCGCCGTCGACGCGCGCCCAGTCGTGCTCGCGGTGGTACTTCAGATCCTCGGGATACGACTCGGCCGCGGCCACTAACCGTTCTCCTCTCGTTTGTAGATCGGCTTCTTCACGACTCGCGCCCGCCTCTTGCGCCCGCGGACGTCGATGGTCAGCTCGGTTCCAGCGTCGGCGCTCGCGACAGGCACGTAGCCCATGCCGATCCCCCGGTCCAACATCGGCGAGTGCGTCCCCGAAGTGACTTCTCCTCCGCCCTCGATCGCCATGCCCGTGCGGGGGATCGCCGTCTCCTCCATCACGAATGGAACGAGCTTCCGGTCGGGGCCGCGGGCCTTGATGTCGCGCAGCGGCTCGACTCCTGTGAACTCTTTCCGCAAAGCACAGCACCATCCGAGCCCTGCCGAGATCGCGTCGGTCTCCGGAGTGATGTCCTGTCCGTGCAGCGGGAAGCACGCCTCGAGGCGCAGCGTGTCGCGGGCACCCAGACCGCACGGCGTGACACCGCGTGCGAGCACGCGATCCCAGAGGTCGCCCCCGTCCTCCGCCATCGCGAGCAGCTCGCAGCCCGCCTCGCCCGTGTACCCGGTGCGATTGATCATGCACACGATGCCGTCGATCTCGCCCTCGGCGAACGTGAACTGCGGTTCCTCCGGCAGCCCGAGTCGCTCGATCGCACGCGGGCCCTGGACCGCGAGCAGGCCGTAGGCGTCGGAGACGTCGCGCACATCCGAACCGCGGATCTCGTGCTCGCGCAGCCAGTGAAAGTCGACATCACGGTTGGCAGCGTTGACGATCAACAGGAAACGAAAGTCATCGAGCTTGTAGATGATCAGGTCGTCGATGATTCCGCCTGACCCGTTCGTCAGGAGCGTGTACTGCGCCTGGCCCGGGCCGATCTTGTCGAGGTCGTTCGAGAGCATCGCCTGCAAGAGCTCCGCGGCGCGAGGCCCCTCGATCTCGATCTCGCCCATGTGCGAGACGTCGAAGACGCCGGAATCCCTCCTTACTGCCCGGTGCTCGGGGATGACGCCGGCGTAGTGCACCGGCATCTCCCAGCCTGCGAACGGCACCATCCGCGCGCCGAGCGCGACGTGGCGATCGTGAAGCGGCGTCAGCTGCAGCGTTTGCGCCATGCGCCGCCGATGCTAACGACGACCGGCCGCAGAAAGACGCCGCTCCGGCTGATTTCACACGAGACCAGCCGGAGCGACGGACCGGGTCGTGGGGTCAACCGGGGAGGATCAACCCCAAGAGGGCGAAGCTCTCCTACCGCGGCCGAGGTGCGGCTAAACCTCGTGCCCGCTACTGGTCGCGGAGGAAGGACGGGACCTCGAGGTCGCCTCCGACGTCAAAGCTCGGCATTCCGGCCTCTCCCACGACCGGGGCCTCCAGGCTCTCGCGGCGGCGGCGCCTCCGAGCGGCGCCGCTGCCGCCGAAGCCCGTAGCGATGACGGTCACGCGCACTTCCTCGCGAAGCCCGTCGTCGATGACCGCCCCGAAGATGACGTTCGCGTTCTGGTCGGCGGCGCTCGTCACGACCTCTGCGGCCTCGTTGACCTCGAAGAGGCCGATGTCGGAACCGCCCGTGACGTTGAGCAGGACACCGGTCGCGCCCTCGATCGACGATTCCAGGAGCGGCGACGAGACCGCAGTCCGGGCCGCCTCGGCGGCGCGGTTCTCGCCGGACGCAGCTCCGATCCCCATCAGCGCGGAGCCAGCGTCGCGCATTATCGCGCGTACGTCCGCGAAGTCGAGGTTCACGAGACCCGGAATCGTGATCAGGTCGGTGATCCCCTGAACCCCTTGCCGGAGAATGTCGTCGGCCATCCGGAACGCCTCGACAATCGACGTGCGCCTCTCGACTACCTGAAGCAGACGGTCGTTCTCGATCACGATCAGCGTGTCGACCTTGTCCCTCAGCTCGTCGACCCCGCGCTCGGCTTGTTCTGCTCGCTGCCGGCCTTCGAACGCGAAGGGGCGCGTAACGACGCCGACCGTAAGGGCGCCCAATTCCTGGCCGAGCTCGGCGACGACCGGCGCGGCGCCTGTTCCGGTTCCGCCGCCTTCGCCCGCGGTCACGAAGATCATGTCCGCGCCCTTCAGCGCGTCCTTGAGCTCGTCGCGACTCTCGAGCGCAGCGGCGAGACCGACCGCGGGGTCCGCGCCGGCGCCCAGACCACGCGTCACCTCGGCGCCGACCTGAATCTTCACATCGGCGTCGACGGAGACAAGCGCCTGGGCATCGGTGTTGACGCCGATGAACTCCACGCCGGAGAGGCCCGCGTCGACCATCCGGCTGACAGCATTCGAGCCACCGCCGCCGACGCCGACGACTTTGATGGCCGCGAGGTAATTGGGCTGGCTCATCGTTTCGGGGTCTTCCTCATCTCAACCTTTGGTGGAGCTTCGGGGCTGCCGAGCGAGGCTCCCGGAGGAGGGTACGCAGGGGAATGGCTCGTGTCAACGCAGACAACCCTCGACCTCAACCTGCGGGTTGAGAGTTCGTGCCTGCTACAGGGCGATCGGGGACGGCGAGGTCGAGATACGCGGGCCCGCCGGCGGCACTCGGTGCGAGGCTGCTCAGAATGCTGCCGGCGATCGCGAGCTTCAGCTGGAGATCGCTGAGCGATCCGAACCGGAGCTCCAACCCGGAGCGAAGACCCGCAGTGAGCGATCCGTCGCGGACGCCTGCCCACAGCACGCGGCGCTCCAACGGCGAGCTCGCCAACACCGCCAGGGCGCGAGCCGCCGCGCCACCGCTCTGATCGTCGAGGATGTTCCCCGTCTCGACCTGCGTCGTCGCGCCGAGCCAGACAAGAGGCAATCGCGGGTAGCGCTTGGGATCCACAGAGTCGATCACGCGCCCGCGAGCGGACACCAGCCAGGACGACGGCCCTCGCCGAAGTACCGCCACCGGTTCCTCGAGAACGAGACGGACGCGCAACGTGTGAGGGAAAT
>JBKPJA010000243.1:0-17040 GCA_046730515.1 Actinomycetota bacterium
GCCGCCGAGACCCGCGCCGCGGTGGCGGCCGACAGCATCGATTTCGTCCATGAACACAATGCACGGCGATGCCTGCTTCGCCTGCTCGAAGAGATCGCGCACACGCGACGCGCCGACGCCGACGAACATCTCGACGAAGTCCGAGCCCGAGATGGAGAAGAACGGCACGCCGGCCTCCCCTGCGACCGCACGCGCGAGCAGCGTCTTACCGGTACCGGGCGGCCCGTAGAGCAGCACGCCCTTCGGAATGCGCGCGCCCAAAGCCTGGAACTTCTTCGGGTTCTCGAGGAACTCCTTGATCTCCTGGAGCTCCTCCACGGCCTCGTCCACACCGGCGACGTCCTTGAAGCCGATCTTCGGCGAGTCCGGAGTCATCCGTTTCGCGCGCGACTTGCCGAACGACATCACCTTCGAACCGCCGCCCTGCACCTGGTTCATGAGAAAGATCCAGAAGCCGAACAGCAGCACGAACGGGAGCAGTGACGTCAGGATCGACCACCACGGCGACGAGCCCGTCCCCTTCGAGTCGAACCTGATGTTCTTGTCCTCGAGGAGGTTCTGGAAGGAGCTCTGTGACTGGTCGGTGGCGTAGTGGACGTAGGCCGCGCGCCCGTTGTGGATGCTCGACTGGGTGTACTGCACCTTGATCGAGTGCTTGTTGGGGTCGAACGTGACCTTGTCGATGCACGCGGTCCCGCAGGTCTTCGCGTCGTGGATGACGTCCGAGAGGAAGAGCTTCTCCGTCTTCGGCCCGTGCCCGCCGAGGGTCTGCAGCGCCAGCCAGACGAGCGCCGCGATGATCACGAGCGGGAAGAGCGCGCTGCGGAAGAACCGATTCACCTAAACCCTCTTTCGGCAGGGTAGCAGTGTCGGATTTAGCTCCAACACCCTTTCCGGGTTATTCCAGGCCGGAAACCAGGTCTGGATCCAGTACGCCGACGTAGGGCAGATTCCTGTACCGCTCGGCGAAATCCAGCCCGTAGCCGATCACGAAGCGGTTCGGGATCTCGAAGCCCACGTAGCGGACTGGGACGTCGATCTCGCGCCGATCCGGCTTGGTCATCAGGGCGCAGACCTCGAGGCTGCCGGGCTCGCGGGCCTCGAGGTTGCGCATCAGATACGAGAGGGTCAGGCCCGAATCGATGATGTCCTCGACGACCAGGACGTCCCGGCCGGAGATGTTGATGTCCAGGTCCTTGAGGATGCGGACGACGCCTGAGCTGTCGGTGGCGGCGCCGTAGCTCGAGATGGCCATGAAGTCGACCTCGCAGGGAACGGTCAGCTGGCGCATCAGGTCGGCCATGAAGAAGACCGCTCCTTTGAGCACGCCGATCAGCAGCAGCTGACGACCTGTGTAGTCGCGGGAGATCTCTTCGCCGAGCTCGACGACCCGTGCGCGCAGCGAGTCCTCATCGATCAGGACTTCCGCGACGCCGCGCTCGAGCTCAGTTGCCGACACGCTCTGCGCGCACTCCTTCCGCTTCGACGATGCCTGGCACGGCGACGACCTCGTCTCCGCGCACGACGAGCGGCCACGCCTCGCGCTGGGAACGGGGAATCTTCGCGTCGACGAACACGTCCTGGATCTTCTTCTTCCGGCCGGCGAGCCGGTCGCCGGCTCGCCAGGCTCTTACCTTAAGGCCTGGCAGCTCGGACTCGATACGCCAACCGCCCCACTCGACCTCGCCCTCGAGCGAGACGGGCGCGCGCTCGAGCCACACGCGGTCGTACTCGCGCACCGCGGTCAGCCCGCCGCCGAGATCGAGCCGCTTCGAGCCGGCGGTGGAGGCGAGTAGGTCGTCCAGCGGCGTGCTCCGGTCCTCGGCGAGTCGAAGCAGATTGCGTTCAGCCGCCGGGTGCAGCTCGCGGAGACGCGGCAGGATCTCATCGCGGATCAGCCCGCGCTTCGTATTGCGGTTCGACTCGTCGACGCGGAACTCGAGCCCTTCGGCGCGGCAGTACGCCTCCGTCTCCTCCCGCCACACCGTCAGCAGTGGTCGCACGACGCCGTCCTCGCGTCTTGGCTTGATGCCGCCGGCAACGCCGCTCGCAGCGAGACGGTAGAGCACGGTCTCGACTTGATCGGTGGCGGTGTGGCCGGTCGCGCGCAAGCGATCCGTCGCGAAGGAGTAACGAATCTCGCGCAGCTCGTCCTCGGTTTTACCGCCGCGTCCGTCGACGATCTCCGCGTCGAAGTGCTCGGCGCAGAAGCGTGCGTCCTCGTCCGAGGTCGCGTCGCGCAGGCCGTGGTTCACGTGCAGCGCAGAGACGCCGTAGCCGAGCTCGCGGAGGACGTGCCAGGCGCAGCTCGAGTCGGCACCGGACGAGACGAGCACGGCTACCTCCCCGCCGCACGGAATCAGCTCATGCTCACGGATGAACCCCTCGACGCGTGCTCTCAACTCGGCCGTGTCCACGGCCGCATTGTGCCGCTACAGCAGAGAGGAGACGTCGCAGCCGCGCTGCTTCAGCGCCGGCTGCGCCTGCTCGAGGATGTCGTGCGCGAAGTTTGCGAGGCCATAGGCGCGGTAGATGTACGTCCCCGGGTCCTTGTGATGCTGGTTCGCGCGAATCGCACGTCCGTACTCGACAAACATCGCGCTCAGGATCGCCCGCGTCTTCGAGAGCGAGGGATCGCTGGGGCCGGTGCTGCGGATGTTGTCCAGCGCGTTGCGATCGGTGTCGATCACCTCGGACGCCTTGGAGTCCCCGTGCAGGTAGTCCTCTGAGGCCGAGCTCAGCGACGCCATGTTCAGCTGCGCCGCGTCGATGAACTGCTTGTCCGTCGCGGAGCAGGTGTGAGCGATCTGCGCGCTCCCGGTTCCGCCCACAAGCAACATGAGCACCGAGAGAACGACGACCGCAGAGACAAGTCCCGCTGCCGCAGTGATGCGGGGCCTCACGTTGTCGTTGTCGGCGATGGGGGATGCCCGGTTCCATCACCCGTTCGGGGATTCACCCCGGCGCTTCACCAAGCGGGATCCTCGAGCCACCGCTGGAGCCGCGTGATTGCGTTCTCCACCTCCTCCCGCCGGAGCCTTCTCGGCCCCGCGTAGGGCAGCATCCCGACCCGGGCGACAGGATCAGCGCCCGCCGCGGCTTCAAGCAGGTACATGATCGGGAGCGAGTGCAGGACGGCGACGATCGCCCACTCTGGGCGCTCGGAGACGAGCTGATAACCGCGCACGAATCGCGCGAGCACCGCGGCACGCGTCTCCGTCGTCCCCGGGACGGGATCGAGCGGGCCGGAGGCGTGCGCCCAGTCGAGGTAGTCCACGATCGGACGGCCCTCGTAGTCGCCGGCCGGATGGTCGTTCAGCTCCGGCACGACGAGTCGCGGAATCGCCCGTCCTGCGAACGCGATGTCGGCGGTCTCGATCGTGCGCGCGAACTCGCTCGTGACGCAGAGGTCGATCTCGTCACCGGAGAGCTTCGCCCCCAACTCACGCGCCTGCTCGCGACCGGTGCCGGTCAACCGGACCGCAATCCGAGGATCGCCGCTGAGGAGACCCTTCGCGCTGTACTCGCTCTCCGCATGTCGGGCGAGGATTAACCGCTCCATGTCAGAACAAGACGGAGCGGTACGCGCCTTCGCGACGCATGCCGATCGCCTCGTAGACGCGGATCGCGGCCGCATTCTCCGCGCGAACGAACAGACACACGGTCGGCACCCGCTCGAGCAGGAGCAGGATCAGATCGCGCATTCCCCGCTGCGCGTACTTTCGGTTGCGCACCGGCGGGTCGACCCAGACCTGTTGGATCTGCACGGCCGACGGCGTCCAGGCCGACGCCTCCGCCTTGAAGAGGATCACGCCGTCCTCCGTCCACACCCACGAGCGGCCCTCCTCGATCTGCGCGCGCGTTCGCCAGCGAAACCCCTGCGCATCACGTGCCAGCGGGTCGATGCCGAGCTCCTCCTCGTGCGCCGCCGCACACGCCGGCAGAAGCAGACGGAAGTCGTCCGGCGTCGCCGTTCGCAGGCCGGTGTTGCCCGCCGCCGGCGCGCGCTCGGTCACGTACACGGGCTGGCCGGGACGGTCCTCGCGCGGCTTGGGCATCCGATCGGCGAGGCCGCGCCAGAGATCGGAGACCGCGCCCTCGTCGCCGATGATCATGCGGGCACGTGCGCGCGCAACGAGGTCTGCGAAGCGACCGCAGTCTCTTCCGGAGGGAACGACGTTCGCGCCGATTTGACAGAGGGCCGTCAGCCCGTTTTCGTCGTCGAAGGCTGCAAAACGTCCGAGGCCGCGCCGCGCCACGTCTTCGAGAAAGACCCGCTCGACCGGCGAGCGTTCGCAGAACTCGAGGATCTGGTCGAGCTTCGGGTCGATCGGATCGTTCGCGCGATGCACAGCCTCAAGGTTAGGGTTGCCTGCGATGCCGATTCACATTCGTGCCGAGCCCGGCGACTACGCAGAGGCCTGCCTGTTGCCGGGAGATCCACTGCGCGCGAAGTACATCGCGGAGACCTATCTGGAGGACGCGGTCCAGAGGAACTCCGAGCGCGGCCTGCTCGGCTACACGGGCACCTGGGAGGGCAAGCCGGTCTCCGTTCAGGGCACTGGCATGGGCTGCCCTGGGGCGACGATCGTCTTCGAGGAGCTCGTGCAGCTCGGCGTCAAGAAGCTGATGCGCGTGGGGACATGCGGTGGATTGCAGCCGCATCACGCGCTCGGTGACCTGATTGTCGCGCTCTCCGCTGTCCCCGCCGACTCCACTGCGTCGCACCTCGTCGCGAACGAGCCTCACTGTCCGACCGCGAGCTGGGAGCTGATCCACGGCGCCGTGCACGCGGCGAAGGAGATCGGTCAATCGATGCACGTCGGGCCGATCGTCTCGAGCGATCTCTTCTACAACCCAGACGAAGGCCAATACGAGCGCTGGTCGAAGCGCGGGGTACTCGCCGTGGAGATGGAAGCCTCCGCGCTCTTTACGGTCGGCGCGATCCGCGGCGTGCAGGCCGGCTGTCTGCTCACGGTCAGCGACATCGTCGTGGAAGGCGTCTTCACGCGCATCTCTGACGACGAGCTGCGCGCAGCCGTCGACCGGATGACGAAGGTCGCGCTCGCAACGGTCACCGCGGACGAGCACCACTGAAGCGCTACGCGCCCCAGTGACGCCGGACGGACACTCGCCCTTGCGCAACATGCGCCCCGCCTCAGCCACTGACGCGTAAGCCATGCGTTCGCTCTTTCTCGTCAACCCCGCGTCGGCCAACGGCACGACCGGGCGCGAGTGGGACGAGCTCTATCGACGAGCGCGCGGGCTTGGGCTGGAAGGTGAGGTCTTCCTGTCGAGCAAGCCGGGCGACCTGGCCCACGCGGCACAGGACGCCGACGCGGAGCAGCTCGTCGTCGTCGGCGGCGACGGCTCGCTCAATGAGGTCGTCAACGGCCGGCGGGACCTCCCGGTCGCGATGATCGCCCGCGGTACGGGGATGGACTTCGTCCGCACGCACGGCATTCCCACGACGCTCGAGGACGCCGTGCGCGTCGCACGCGAAGGCAATCTGCAGACAATCGACCTCGGACGAGTCAGCTTCCGCGAGGGTGCACGCTGGTTCGCGAACGTCTCGAGTGTCGGGATGAGCGGAGCGGTCGCGCGGCGCGCGAACTCGATGTCGAAGGCGCTCGGCGGCCGCGTGACGTTCTACGCGGCGCTCGTCCGCGAGTTCGTCGGCTGGCGCAACAGCGAAGTGACTGTTCGCTTGGAGGACGGTATCTCTCGGCAAGGCCGGATGCACGACGTGATCGTCGCGAACGGCCAGTGGCACGGCGGCGGCATGTGGCTCGCGCCCGAAGCCAAGGCCGACGACGGTCGCTTCGACGTGATCCTGATCGGGGACATCACGAAGCTCGACTTCGCGACGACCTCGCCGAAGCTCTACAAGGGAACGTACCTCGCGCACCCGAAGATCGAGCACCTCCGCAGCGCCACCGTGGCTGTCGATGCACCTGTCCCGCTTCCGATCGAGACCGACGGCGAGGTCGCCGGCACGACGCCTGCACGGTTCGAGATCGTGCCGCAGGCGCTGCGTGTCCGCGTGCCCTAGCGCTTAACCCGAGGAGGTCGTGCTCTTCCGTGCCGTGCTCTTGCGCGCAGTGGTCTTGCGCCGCGCGGGCGCCTTCGTCCCCTTGCCCTCGAGCTTGTCGATTCGCCGCTCGACCGACGAGAGCCGTTTCTCGATCGATGCCATCGCGCGCAACTGCCTCTGCATGTCATCCATCCGCCCGCGCATCGAGTTCACCGCGCTGAGCATGCGCTCGCCGCCCGGTGCGCTGCCGAGACGCTGAATCGCCTCCTCGCCCGCGTCCGCGAGTCTGCCGTACACCGTCTTCTGCGGTTTTGCCATCGCGCGGAGCCTAGCGCACGCGTGTGACGGTGTATGTGATCTGGTAGCAGCCGCGCGGATTCGGTTTCGTGGGACACGTCGACGGGCTCGCGGTACTGCCGTTTGCCGCGTGTCGTCCGATCGCAGCTTCGGGAGATGGGAAGCGAGTGATGACGAAGCCGGGCTGGTCGTCGCCCGGCGGGCCCCCGAAGTCCTTGCTCTTCGGACACGGGCCCATCGCCGCCAGCGGATTGCTCCAGGTCAGGACTCCGAAGTCGCACTCGTGGGTGATCACGACGAGTGAAAACGCCCGGCCTCGCGGCACGAAGAGATCCTGCGTCACGCCGGGCGCGAACGAGCTTCCGTCACGCGCGGGATAGACACGCGGCCACAGCCGCCAAAGCCCGTCCACGTCGGTGAAGACGAGCCACTCCCCCGGCGGCCGAGCGACCTGTTGGGTGTTCGTGGATTCGGGATTGGGACAAGCGGCGCAGATCGGGTCCATCGAGCGGCGCGTGAGCAGACGCGTAAACGTCACGCGTAGGTGGACGGGCAGAGAGGCGGCGGCCACAGGGCGCCAGCCCACAAAAACTTCCTCGGCGAGCACGAGCCGCATCCCCGGTGTCGCAGTGACATGGAAGACGAGGTGCGCACCACGCCCGTCGACGCGAGGACGGCGAACGGGAATCGTCGAGCCCTCGTCGACCACGCGGGCGACGAGTCGCGTCGCGCCGGGTGGACGCGGCGGCGGGGGAACCGTGAGGTCGTAGTCGCCGCTCACGTCGAGCCAGTTCGGTTCGGTGAGCGTGCACGTCCTGTACGCCTGCTGGTCTCCCTTCGTCTTGTGGGCGCACTCGGCGATCTGCCCTGCGGGCGTGGCGACTGTCGATACGTAGAGGTCTCCCTCTGAGTCGCCGAACGAACTGCGCGGTGATGGTGTCCTCTCCGTCCAGAGGGCGCGGTACGGATGGAGCTCCGTGCGCTCGCCGCCGGCGGTGTGACCGCAGTCCCAGACCCAGGAGCCCATCGCCGAGACACGCGCCTTCGGGCCCGGCCAGACGAAACGCGGCAACGCAGTCAGCTCCCGTTCGATGTGGATCCTGCCCGTGGATTCCGAGTCGGACTCGAAGTTCCCGGTCTTCTCGGCGGGATTGCCGCCGAGCAGATCCTTGTAGGCGGGATCCGGCAAGACGGTGATGTTGTAGTCGTAGGCGTTGTGTGAGAACGGGTCGTCGCCGCCTGAGGGATGCGCGTCGAGTGCAGTCGTCAGGGGTGCGTCGGCGACGCCGGTTACCCACTTCGGCGGCGGTGGAGGTCCCGAGGCGGGGTAATCGGCGTCGTTGATGTAGACCCAAACGGGAGCGAGGCGCAGCTGTTGGTCGCGGGAGTTCCGCGTGCAACCGTCCCGAACGGCTTGCGTGTCGGGCTGAGGGCCGAGCAGCGCGTGAGCAAACGCAACGCCGCCGCCAATGACCGCGGCGAGCACGGCCGCCGCGCCAAGGCGCCGCTTGGCGGCGCCGCTTTCAGGCGCGCGGGCTTCGCCCGTGCGCCGTCTGAACCGACCGGTCGACACGCTGGAGGTCAACCACCAACGACTCTAAGCGCCGTCTCACGGATGGATTATCACCGGCGTGCCCGCGAAGACTTGCTTGAACAGACGGCGGACGACCGGGTTCGGCAAGCGGACACAGCCGTTCGAGTCGGTGTGACCGATCGACCACGGTTCGTCGGTCCCGTGAATGCCGATCGGGCCTCCCTGCGTCCAGCCCGTGAGCACGTTGGAGAAGGCGGAGACGCCGACCGCCGCAGGGCCGTACGGGCCGTTCGGGTCGATCGGGATCAACCGCTGGTTCACGTAGAAGCTCCCTTCGGGCGTCGGCGTGCCAGACGCGCCGACCGCGGCTCGCGACGTGAGCACGGGCCGGCCGTCTCGGTAGAGCGTCAGCCGCCGCGCCGAGATGTCGACGACGATCCGCGTGTGAATCGGCGCGATGCTGACGGCAGACGCGCGAACCCACCCCACGCTCCCGTTCGGACGGATGGGAAGCTGGACGCGGTACCACGTCGGTTCGCATCTGCGGCCGAGGAGCGCGCCGCGAACCCCGAAGACCATGGGCAGCCTGTTCCGGTTGAGCCGGCCGAACGCCGCCATGACCCGCCCGCCCGGCCGACGTCGCGCAACGGCGTGATGGATCACAACGGCGGCGTACGCGAGGCGGGGTGACGCGGCGGACTCATAGGTGCCCGCGGCACACCTCCGCGCGTGCCTGGCGGCGACGGCGTGCCGGGCCGGCTGCGAGCCGGAGCCCGCGACGGCGACGACCAAGAGCAGCCCCGGAAGGAGTAAACGAAAGCTCACGATCCTGTAACGGTTTGCCGACAACAAGAGTGGCGACCGAACGTCGAAATACCCTGAGAGGGAAATGGCGACCAAGACGAAACGGGCCCACACTCACACCGCGATCACCGTTCGGGCGATCCGTCAGCGAGGCGGCATCCCGTACGAGGTCGAGCGGAAGATCTGCGCCGATTGCCGGCGGCTCCTCGGCGAGACCCCGGTCAAGCGCGCCTCAGCGGCCTAACGCCTCGACGAGCGCGGATAGCGTCTCTCCGGCCCCGCCGTCCATACGAACCGCGGCCCGGGCGTCGAACGGCGTCGGCCCACGGTTCACGATCGCCAGCACACCGCCGGCGGCCAGGGTCTCGTCCGGCAGGCTCGCGACGGGATAGACCTCGAGCGCGGAGCCCACGACGAGGAGCACTCCGGCTTCGCGTGCGAGCTCGAACGCACGGTCGATTGCCGCCGCAGGGAGCAGTTCCTCGAACATGACGACGTCCGGCTTGAGGATCTCCCCGCACGACGGGCACGGAGGCGCGGGTGCATCCGCGAGCGCGGCAACCACCTCCGCAAAGACGACGCGATCGCCGCAGGCGAGGCAGCTTGCGGTCCTGATGGAGCCGTGCACTTCGATCACCTCGCGCGACCCCGCCCGCTCGTGCAGGCCGTCGATGTTCTGAGTGACGACCGCGCGCACGAACCCTCGCCGCTCGAGCTCCGCGAGCGCGTAGTGACCCGCGTTCGGCTCAGCGTGCATCAGCACCTCGAAGCGGCGCGCGTAGAACTCCCACACCTTCACCGGATCGCGCCTGAATGCGGTCAGCGTCGCGTACTCCATCGGGTCGTACTTCGCCCAGATCCCAGTCGGCGAGCGGAAGTCCGGAATCCCGCTCTCGGTGCTGATTCCGGCGCCGGACAGGACGATGCAAGGCTGACGACTGCGGATCAGCTCGGCGAGGCATCCCGTCGTATGTCGTGTGTGGGTCGGATGCATCGTGCGATCTTGCCCTCACGCCTGCAACGGCACGAGCTCGAAACGGTTCACGTCGACGAGACCCCGGTCGGTGAGCTTCAGCGCCGGGATCACGCTGAGGGCGAGGAACGCGAGGTGCTGGAACGGCGCATCGAGCGTGCAGCCGAGCGCATGCGCCGCGGCTTCGAGTGCGTGAGCCTGCTCGACCACCTGTTCGAGCGGCGCGTCCGAAAGCAGACCGGCCACCGGCAGCGGTAGCTCGGCGAGCGTCTCGGCGCCGTCGACGACCACGATGCCCCCGCCGCCGTTGGCGAGCCGGCGCACCGCAGCAGCTATGGACGCGTCGTTCATCCCGACGATGACGAGGTTGTGCGCATCGTGCGCGACGGTGGATGCGATCGCGCCGCGCAGCAGGCCGAAGCCGCGCACGAAACCGAGGCCGACCCGCCCGGTGCCGAGGTGCCTCTCGACGACCGCGATCTTCGCGAGGTCCTGCGTCGGGTCCGCGAGCGCCTCGCCGGCGCGCACAGGCGGCGTCGCGACGAGGTCGTCCGTGACGATCTGCCCCGGGATCACGCCGATCACACGGACGTCGCCGCCGCTCCACGGGATGCGGAACATCTCGGGGCCGAACGCGCCGATCCGCACGGTGTGCCGTACCCAGTCAGGGACGACCGCGCGCGGGAAGTCCTCGACCGGACGGCCCTTCTTCAGCACCGTCTCGGGGACGAACCGCTCCAGGTCGGGTAGGACGAGCACGTCGGCGCGATAGCCGGGCGCGATCGCTCCGAGCTGCTGCAGACCGTGCCATAGCGCGGGGTTCAGCGATGCGCAGACGAGCGCGTCCTCGGGCGCAATGCCGAACGCGACCGCGTCGCGCACCATCGAGTTGAGGTGGCCGTCGGCGGCGATGTGCTCGGGCTCGCGGTCGTCGGTGCAGAACGCGATCCGGTTCGGCCCGAACTCGGCGAGTAGCGGTAACAGTGCGTGCAGGTTGCGCGCAGCGGTCGCCTCGCGGATCAGCAGCCACATCCCCGCGCGCAGGCGCTCGCGCCCCTCCTCGGCGGTGTAGGCCTCGTGGTCGGAGCCGATGCCCGCCGCAGCGTAGGCGTTCAACGCGCGGCCGAGCACGCCGGGCGCGTGCCCGTCGACGTGCCGTGCGAGCTCGAGCTTCGCGAGCTCCGAGGCGGCGCCGCCGACGACGCCCGGAAAGTTCATCATCTCCGCGAGCCCGATCACCCGGCGCCGCCGCAGCAGCGCGTCGAGGTCCCCGCGATTGAGTGCGCGTCGAGGCGACTCGAACTGCGACGCGGGCACGCACGACGACGCCGTGAAGTACACGTCGAGCGGGATGTCGTCGCAGAGGTCGATCAGCCAATGCACGCCGTCGGTGCCGAGCACGTTCGCAATCTCGTGCGGGTCGGCGACGACGGCGGTCGTCCCGAACGGCAGGACGAGCCGCGCGAACTCATCCACGAGCAGCTTCGACGACTCGAGGTGCATGTGCGCGTCGATGAAGCCGGGGACTACCCATTTCGCGGTTGCGTCCAGTAGCTCGCGTCCCTGGTAGTCGCCGAGACCGGCCACATAACCGTCGACGATCGCCACGTCCGCCTCGAGCCATTCGCGCGTGAAGACCGACAGCACACGCCCGCCGCGGATCACGAGGTCGGCGGGCTCGTCGCCTCGGGCAACTGCGAGACGTCGGGCGAGGTCGACGGCCATTGCTCTCCGATCCTCTCACGCCAACGCCTACGCGAGCTCCACGCCCGTAGAGTGCTCGCCTATCGAAGGCTTTCGCTTTCATACCGACGTGCAGGTCCGCTTCGCGGAGACGGACGCGCAGGGCGTCGCACACAACTCCAACTACCTCGTCTGGTTCGAGGTCGCGCGCGTCGCGTATCTCGCCGAGTTCGCAGGCGGATACCAGTCGCTGCGCGACCAGGGGATCGAATCGTTTGTGCTGGAGTCGCACGTGCGTTACCTGAGGCCGGCGCACTTCGACGACTCGCTGCGCATTCACGCGCGTGTCGGCAAGGTCCGCGGGGCACGATTCCGCTTCGATTACGTCGTGACGCGCGACGGTGACGTGATCGCCGCCGGTTCGACACTGCACGCGTGTGTCGACGCGAAGACGCTTCGTCCGACTCGGATCCCCGCCGCGCTCGCGAAGTCGATCGCTACGGCTGAGTCGTAGTCGTCGTCGTAGTCGTGGTCGACGTGGTCGTGGTGACCGGCTTCGGCTTCTTCTTCTTCTTCGGCGCGGCCTTCGTGCCGACGAGGACGACCTCCGGCTGCGCGCGATAGGACGAGTAGAAGACGGTGTCGGAGAGCAGTTTTCCGGACGCGGAGTAGACGCGACGCCGGACGCTCGTCTTGCGCGCCGGGTCGCCGGTGTCTTGGACGACCTGTTGGCCGTTTGCCAGCGACGGGTCCGGCACTTTCTTGACCGGTGGTCGTGAGACCACGACGAGCGGGCGGACGTCGCTGACGACCCGGCGATGGAGCGGCGTGCCGTACAGCGCAACAGTGAGCGACGAGGCGCCGACCCACGTTCGCAGCAGCAGCCAGTGACCGGTGTCGTTGACGAACCTGAGGTCCACGTCCGGATAGTCGACCGTGGCGTCACGTCCCTGTGGATAGTGGCTGATGTACAGCGCGTGATTCGTGCGCTCGGTGATCGGCAGTCCGGCCTCGTATGCCGCGTTGAAGACGGTCGTGGAAACCTGGCAGACACCGCCGCCGAGACCGGTCTGCAATTCGCCGTTGATAATCACCGGCGCTTGGAGGAATCCCTTCGCAGCGGTGCGCGCACCTGTGGCTTCGTTGAAGGAAAACATCGCGCCCGGCGCGATCACGTGCCCGTCGATGAGATGCGAGACGAGTTGCACGTTGTGGATGCGATTCGGGTCGCCGCCGTAGACGGTCTCGTACCCTGCCACGAGACCGGTGATGTGCATCGACTGCGCCTCCGCGGTCGTGCGGTCGGCTGTCGTCTGGTGCACCACCAAGGCGGTGGAACGAAGTTGCGGATCGGTGACGAGAGTTGCACGTAGCAAGGCGAGTGCGCTGCGTGAGACGTCGAGCGTGTAGCCGGGCTTGTCCGAGACGACGCGGATTCCGCGTGAGCCGATTGCCCACGTGGCGTCCACGGGATCCCTGTTGACACGCGCCTGCAGCTTCCTGAACCACGCATCGGCGCCGGGCCCTCCCACTCGGAGATCTCGTCTGCCGTCGGCCGGCAGCTCGAGCAGGGGCGCGATGCGCGCCGGCAGGAGCCGCCAGCGCGTCGGCCCGAGCGTAAGGCGCACCGGCGCAGCGAGTGCCGTCTTGACTTCAGCGGCGATCACCGTCAGGTCGACGGGATTGATGTGCGGCGGGTCCATGCGGATCGGGAGGTCGACCGAGCTTCGCGAGAGGGAGGCGAGCGCGCGGACGATCGTCGTTGCTGCGGCCGCGCGGTCGAGGACTCGACCTGTCCGACCCGGCACGATCCGCGGTTGCACCCCGTGGAGGACGATCGACGCCTCGCGGTGGGGCGTGTCGATCTGCCGCGCAATGCGGTCGAGCTCGTACTGCAGAGCCGGGTCATAGACCTGCGTCGGCGGCGCGACCTCGGCGCCGAAGAAGCGGATCCCCAGGCGGCGGAAGCCGCGGACCGGCCCGAAGCCTTGGCCCTCCCGGCGGACGGAAGCGACCGCTGCGCCCCAGTCCGCCCGCACGCCGAGCTGATGCGGTGTCAACCGCCAGCTCTGACCGCCGACGCGGAACTCGACCGGGACGTTTTCGAGCGCCTTCGCGTGCCGTTCGAGCTCTCGCTTCGCGGCGCCCGCGCTCAGCCCACCGACGTCCACTCCTGCGATGTGCACGCCGCTTGCGAGCCTCGTTGGCGAGCCGGCGAACACAACGCCGACGACCACGCCGGTCAGCACGATGAGGGCGACGGCGATCCCCGCACGCCTGCGCACGAGGCGCGCGCGTCTCGCTCGCCGCCGGACCACGGCGGTGCGAGGCCTTGCGGACAAGACGTCCAAGTGTAGCCCGGCTAAAAGGTGAACAATTCGATGCCGCCGCTGACGTTCAGCGCGACGCCGGTGATGTACGACGCGAGATCGGAGCAGAGGAAGACGATCGCGTTCGCCACCTCCTGCGGCTCGCCGGGGCGCCGCATTGCCGTGCGCCCGATCATCCGCTCGTTCATGTCGGGATTGCCAAAGTTGAACGCTTCGGTGGCGATGATTCCGGGCACGATCGCGTTGCAGGTGATGCCGTGGCGCGCGCCCTCGAGGGCCAGCGTCCGCGTGAGGCCGAGCAGGCCCGCCTTCGTCGTCGAGTAGCTCGCCTGCCCGAACCCCCCGAGCGTCCCTGCGACCGATGCCATGTTGACGATCCGGCCCCAGCTCCGTTCGCGCATGTGCGGCCACACGGCCTGGGCGCAGTTGAACGCGCCGGTCAGGTTCACGCGGAGGTCGCGCTCCCAGAGCTCCGGCCGTTGGTCTCCGAGTTGACCGAGGTGGTCGAGGGTCCCTGCGTTGTTGACGAGGATGTCGACAGAGCCGAGGTCGCCGACGACCTGCTCCACGGTTTGTTCCACTTGCCCGCGATCCGCGACGTCGCACTTGATTGCGGCTGCCCGGCGACCCATCCCTTGGATCTCCTTGGCCGTCTCCTCGCTGTAGACCAACCCCTGCGCGCGGGCGGCCTGTGCGAGCGGCCCGTAGCGTTCGGCCTCGTCGCCCGCGTCCGATTCGATCTGAATGTCCGCGATAACGACGTCCGCTCCGGCGCGTGCCAGCGTCAACGCATCGGCGCGGCCAAGCCCTCTCGATCCTCCGGTGACGAGCGCTACTCGCCCCGATAAGTCGATCTCAAGAGCCATTGAGTGGGACCCTACTTTCCTGAAAAGGGACAGACCCCTCCGGGGTCAGTCCCTTGGCATGAGAAGCTCACGCGCGATCACGAGGCGCTGGATCTGAGACGTGCCTTCGTAGATCTGGTACAGCTTCGCGTCCCTCATCAGCTTCTCGACGGGGTACTCCTTCATGTAGCCGTAGCCGCCGAAGATCTGCACGGCGTCGGTCGTGACCTCCATACACATGTCCGCCGCGAAACGCTTGGCGTACGAGGACTGCAGGGTCGCGCGCATTCCCTGATCGATCATCCACGCTGCCTGCCAGCAGAGCAAGCGCGCCGCTTCGATCTTCGTCGCCATGTCGGCGATCAGGAAGTTGACGCCTTGGTTCATCGCGATCGGCATGCCGAACTGCACCCGCTCCTTCGAGTACTGCGCTGCGTACTCGAAGGCCGCGCGCGCGACGCCCACCGCGCCGATCGCAGTCCCGGGACGGGTGAAGTCGAGCGTCCGCATGGCGATCTTGAAGCCCTCGCCTTCCTCACCGAGACGATCCGCGACCGGAACGCGGACCTCCTGGAACGACAGCGCGGACGTGTCCGTCGAGCGCTGTCCCATCTTGTCGAGGTGCTTGTCGACCGTGACGCCGTCGGCGTCTGCAGGCACGACGAAGGCTGAGAGGCCGCGGTGTCCCTTCGACTTGTCGGTCGACGCGAACACGGTGAACCACGCGGCGTGGCCCGCGTTCGTGATGAACATCTTCGATCCGTTGAGGATGTACTCGTCGCCGTCGCGCACGGCCGTGGTCTGAATTCCCGACACGTCCGAGCCCGCGTTCGGCTCGGAGAGCGCGAACGACGTCAGCAGGGGCCGCTCGACGAGCGGCGGTAGCCAACGCTGCTTCTGGTCCTCGGTGCCGGCGAGGATCACCGGCCCGTGTCCGAGACCGTTGGCGACGATCGCGGTGCCGACTCCCGAGCAGCCCCAGCAGAGCTCCTCGCCGATGAGCATCCCTTCGAAGGCCGGCAGCTCGAGCCCGCCGTAGGCCTCCGGGATGTGGACGTTCATCAGGCCGACCTCGTGCGCGCGCGCGATCACGTCCCCCGGATGCGTGGAGTGCTCGTCGTACTCGCGTTCCTTCGGCCGGATCTCTTTCTCGGCGAAGTCGTGGGCGAGCTCGCGGAGCGCCCGCTGCTCGTCCGTCAGGCCGAAGGAGACGCCGGCCGCAACGTCACGCTCGATCGTGGCCACTACTTCGATCGTAGCTGATTGACTGGTCAGTCAAACGGTCGGCTCGAGTGCGGGACCGGCAGGTGTCTCCGGCCGGGCGAGCGCAACCGCTCCCATGACGACACACACGAAAGCCGCCACCCGCGCAGCGCCGCGGAAGCCGCCGGGGAGCGCCTCGGAGAAGAGGATCGATCCCGCTGCGATCGGCAGAGCGTTCGTCCACAGCGTCGCCATGCCCGCCGTCGCGAGTGCGCCGCCGCGTTGGAAGCCGAGCTGCAGGTAGACAAACGCGAGGCCGTGGCAGGCGAGCAAAACGGGCACGAATGCGAACCGGCCTCCGCCGGCGAGCGCGGCCTTGGTGCCGACGTCCCCCGACGCATAGAGAACCCCGGCCGCGATGCCGAGACCCGCGCCGCCGGCGAGCGCCGCAGAGGCGGGACCGGCAGCGACGAGCGCGACACCGACCGAGACCGCCATCCAGATCGCCACGGACTTCCACTCCCCGTGGCTCGTCGGCGAGTGCGTCCCGATCAGCGACACACCGAGCAGCACGAGTCCGACGACCGCGACGCCGACGCCCACTTGCTCGCGCCGGCTCAGCCGCCCGACGAGCGCGGCAAGCAAAGCGATCCCGCCCGCCGAAGCCGCCTGCACGATCGAGAGCGGCGCGAGCGCGAGCGCGGCGACGTACAAGACCCAGCCGCCGATCCCGGTGAAGAAGCCGATCACCCAGCGCACGTCCCCGAAGAGCAACGCAAGCGACCGAAGCGGCCGGCGCAGCGAGAGCGGCGGCAGCGCAGTGGCGGCGCTGTGCTGGACGAAGTAGCTCCAGTTGAGGGCGGCGGCCGAGCCGAGCGCGAGCAGCAGTCCCGCGCCGATCGACGCCGTCATCCGCGCGCGCGGCCGCTGAAAGGCAGGTACGCCTCCGCGGCGAGCGCGGCGATGCCGACGCGCGGCAGGTCGAGCTTGCGCTCGTAGACGACGAACCGCCGCTGCCAGGTCGGGAAGAACTTACGGTTGAACATGAGCAGATTGTCCAGCTGGAAGCGCCCCTTGAGTCGCAGCAGCGCGCTCCGCTCGAACTTCTGCAGGGTCGAGAGATCCGCCTCCGGCGCAAGCAATGCCGCGAAGGGAGCGAAGTTGAGCGAGACGCGCGCGAAACCGTTCTCGCGGGCCCACGCGACCGTCTCGCACACGAGCCACTCGTTGAACCCGTTTGGAGTCGAGCGCAGGCGCGGCATCGACGAGAGCGAAAGCGCTGAGAGGCGCCGGCAGATCGCGAAGTGGAGGAAGCCGGCCGCCCTGCCGTCCGGCCC
>JBKPJA010000244.1:0-33229 GCA_046730515.1 Actinomycetota bacterium
GTAGTCGGCGGGGATGAGCGCAGCCTCCCGGTCCCAGTAGCTCCACCGGGCCGGAGTGACGTACGTCGTGATGCCGACGAGAGGTCTAGGCTCGTTCGAAGAGGCGCTCCCGCTCATAGCAGGTCACAGTTTGGTCGAACAGCCGCTGCTCCGTGCGCGCGTAGTTCAGGTAGTGGTCGACGACCTCGTCCCCGAACGCCTCCCGTGCGAGCTTCGAGCCCTCGAGTGCGTCGATCGCGTCCCGAAGCGTCGAGGGAACGCGCGGCAGGCTCTCGTCCGCGTACGCGTTCCCTTCGAACATCGCCGGCGGCTCGAGCTCGTTCTCGAGCCCGTGCAGACCCGCCGCGAGCATCGCCGCGAAAGCGAGATACGGGTTCGCATCTGCGCCTGGGATGCGGGACTCGATGCGAAAGCCGTTCCCGTGGCCGACGATACGGAAGCCGCACGTCCGGTTGTCCCGACTCCAGGCAAGCGTCGTCGGCGCCCAGCTCTCGGACGCGTACCGCTTGTAGGAGTTGATGTTCGGGGCGACGAAGATCGAGAGCTCGCGACCGCCCGCGATCAACCCGGCGAGATAGCTGTTGAACACCGGGCTCGGCCCGTGGCCGTCGTCGGTCGGGAAGAGGCTCCGCGATCCGTCGGGAGCCCAGAGGCTCGAGTGGATGTGACACGAGTTGCCGATCCACGTGTGGTCGGGCTTCGCCATGAACGTGATCGCCTGTCCGTGCTTCTGTGCGATCTCCTTGGCGCCGTTCTTGTAGATCACGTGACGGTCCGCCGTAGTGAGCACGTCTGCGTAGCGGAAGTTGATCTCGTGCTGCCCGTACCACGCCTCGCCCTTCGAGAACTCGACAGGAATGCCGGCGTCGCGCATCCCGCGGCGAAGATCGCCGATCACGTTCTCGTCGAACGTCGTGGCGAGGATGTGGTAGTCGAGGATGTACGGAATCGTCGGCACGAGATCGCGGAAGTGCTTCTCGTGCGCCTCTGGGTAGCTGTCCTTCAACAAGTAGAACTCGAGCTCCGAGCCGAACATCGGTAAGTAGCCGCGCTCGGCCCCACGCTGGATCTGCCGCTTCAAGACCTGGCGCGGGGACTCGACCACAGGCTCCCCGTTCTCCCACTCGACGTCGCAGAGGACGAGCGCCGTGCGGTCGAGCCACGGAATGCGGCGGAGCGTGTCCATGTCGGGCACGAGATGGAAGTCGCCGTAGCCCTGCTCCCAGTTCGCCATCGAGTACCCGGGCACCGGGTCCATCTCCATGTCGAGCGCGAGTAGGTAGTTGCAGCCTTCGATGCCGTGCCCAACCGTGTCCTCGAGGAAGTACTCGCCGTCGACGCGCTTGCCCATCAGCCGACCCTGCATGTCCGTGAAGCACGTGAGGACCGTGTCGATCGTGCCGCGCTGGACCTCGTCGCGGAGCTCGTCGACCGTGAGCATGCCGCGCACGGCGCGTCCGGTCTGCGGTCCGATGATCTCGGTCATCGCGCTCCTACGACCCCGGCGCGGGAGCCGGGCCTGCGTCCGGCGCCTCCGGAATCATCGGCGCCTCGTCGATCGTCCGCACCGGACCCGTGTACCTGTTCTTGGCGTCGACGACCCACCAGATCGCGACGAGGACGCCGACGATCAGGACGAGCGGGGAATAGTTCACGGACGTCCAGTCGAAGCCGCTGTGCCACGGCACACCGCCCGGAACGATCGGTATGTCGAGCGAGTAGACGACGAGGACCACGAACGCGATGGCTCCGATATTGATCCACTTGTAGTGCCGTCCGAGATTCCACGGGCCCGGCTGGAAGTCGGCACCCTTCCTCAGGCGCAGGTAGACGGGGATGATGTAGGCGATGTACAGGCCGACCGTGCAAATCGCTGTGATCGCAAAGTACGCCCACGGGACGCCGACCTTGTTCCCCCAGTAAGCCGGGATCGTGATGATCAGTGAGGCAACCGAGACGGCGATCACCGCGTAGAGCGGAACGCGCTGCGCATTCAGACGCCGGAAGAGCCACCAGCCGGGCATCCCACGGTCACGTGAGAACGCGTACCACGTGCGCGATGCGCTGGTGAGCCCGGCGGCGCCGCAGAAGAGCTGACCGACCGTCGCGATGATCAGCACCAGCTTCGCGCCCCAGATGTGATTCGCCATCGCCGTCTCGAAAACAGAGATCGAGCTTCCGCCCGCCTTGTTGATCCCGGGGACGTCATGGGCGGCGAAGAGGAATGCGAGCAGGACGGCCCAGCCCGCGATCGCCGAATAGAAGACGGAACGCCAGACGCCCTTCGCAGCCGCGACGGCCGCTCCGCGCGTCTCCTCGGCCGTGTGCGCCGATGCGTCGTAACCGGTCTGCGTGTACATCGTGAGGATGAAGCCGACCGGAAGGATGTAGAGGAAGAAGAAGGCACCGTGGACCGAGCCGCCATGGAAGCCCGTGTTGTTGAGCGTGTGGGTGAACACGAACTTGGCGTTCTGGTGATGGTCCGGCACGAAGGCGAGGATTCCGATGATCAGAAGAACGCCGAGGACGTGCCACCACACCGAGATGTTGTTGAAAAAGCCAAGCAAGCGGTCGGCGAAAATGTTGACCACCGTGTAGAGCACGAGGATGCAGAGGAAGAGCACGAAGGTATGGTGCAGCACTGCGGACGCGTCGCTTGTCGCGAAGTTGATCCCGCCGATCGTCACGCCGTAAAGGCTCAGGACGGCGTTCAGGAAGATCGCCGCGCCGTAGCCCACGCCGGCGACGATGCCGACGAGCCCGACCATGTTGAACCAGCCCGTGAACCAGCTCCAACCCGCGCCGCCGAGCTTCGCCGACCACCAGTACGGACCACCTGCCGTTGGGAACGCCGAGGTGAGCTCCGACATCGAAACCGCGACGAGGAGGACGAAGCCGCAGAGAATCGGCCAGCCCCAGGCAATCGCAGCGGGCCCGCCGCCGCCCCACGCAAAGGAGAAGTTGGTGAAGCATCCAGCGAGGACCGAGATGATCGTGAAGGAGATCGCGAAGTTCGTGAAGCCGCTCCACGCACGCGAAAGCTCCTGCCTGTAGCCCATCTCGGCGAGTTCCCGGATGTCGTGCTGGATCTCCTGCTCAGTACCTGCCATCCGCACTCCGCTCCTTTCCAGCGACCCCGGCTGTTGGTTGCGGCGAGCGTAAATCAGTCAGAGGCCGAGTTCAACGGCCCCGCCCTCCGGATCGACCGAGCGGATCCACTCCCAGGGCACGGACGCGGATCGGCCGGGCATAACGCGTCGCAGGCGCCCACGCCAAAGGACACGTCCGTCTTGACGGAGCTCGAGCGTCGGTGCGCGCATGAACTCCGTCGATCGCACCAGGAAGCGATGTCGCGGCGGCGGAACGGAGCTGACTGCGCTCGGCGAAATCCACTGCAACGGCGGCTTGCAGACGATTGGCAACGGACGCCGCGGCCACGTGCCCTCGGCTAGCCAACACGCCACAGATGCGGCCACGTGCCGCCCGCTGAGCGCGGCAATGTCTGCGGGCTCTGCGCCGTGCAAGACGTTGCCGCCCGCGAACACTCCCTCGCGACTCGTGTGAAGACCCGTGTCGACGCGCGGTCCGCACGTCGCGGGATCGAGCTCGAGCCCAGCAAGCACGGCGAGCTCGTGATCCGGGATCCAGTCCGCGGTGAACACGACAATCTCGCACGCGACGCGTCGGCTTCTGCCGCTGTCGAGGTCGAGGAGCTCGACTTCCTCGACGCGCTCGCCGCCGTGAATTCCGCGCACGGCGGTTCGCGTCCACACCGGAGTGCGGTATCGCAGCGCCGCGCTTGCGCGCACAAGCGCGAACGACTGGTGATGTGGGAGCTCGGTCGTCATGCCGATCACCTGTGCCTTCGCATGCGCGAGCGTCAGGACTGCGGAGAAGCTCACGTGCTCTGCGCCGACGATCAACGCTCTGCCGCCGATCCGTTCTCCGTGGAGAAAGACGCGCTGCTGCAGTAGACCGGTCGTCATCACTCCGTCGAGCGGACGCGAGCCGGGAACGAGTCGCGCGGCGCGCGGACGTTCGCGGCAGCCGGTTGCAAGCACGACGGCATCCGGGCGTAACAGGTCACGTCCCCGCGGGCTCGTGATCTCCAGCCCGCGGTGCCCGGACCAGCCGGTGACCATCGTCTCCTCGAGAACGTCGACGCCTGCGCGACGCGCGCTCTCCACGTAATGGCGTGCGTACCGCGGCCCGCTCATGACGCGTCGGAGATCGCGCACGCCGAAGCCTTGGTGGCCGGAGTGGCGCGGTATCCCGCCGGCGGCTTGCTCACGTTCGAGGACGACCACGCTGTCGATGTCGCGGCGTCGTAAGTCCAGCGAACACGCAAGACCAGCGGGTCCTGCGCCGACGATGACGATCATCCGGCAAGCAGCGCGCGCACTTTCGCGCCGCAGTAGAAACCCTGACAGCGGCCCATCAACACGCGCGTCCGCCGACGCAAGCCGTCGAGGTCGGTCGGAGGAATGGGGCTCGCGAGCGCGTCGAGAATCTCGCCGTGTGTCACGCGCTCGCAGAAGCAGACGACGCGTCCGTAGTCGGCGTTGTCGTCGATTCGCTCTCGTTGCTCATACGGTCGCGGGGCGAGCTCTCCAATGTTGGGCATGCGAACGCGCGGAAGCGCCGACTTCTCCGCGAGGGGCAGACCGGCGTCCCCGAGCAGCTCGCGCACGTGCTCGGCGATCGCGAGCGACGCGGTCAGTCCAGTCGAGCGGATCCCGGCAACACATGCATATCCCTCCGCAGCGTGCACGGTGAGCTGGTAGTCGGCGTGCTCGGTCGCCGCTCGCAGACCGACGTAGACGGCGGTCACCTCGTGACGGAGGAGCTGCGGCAGCATTCGCTCCGCTTCCGACCGAAGGAACTCCAGGCCCGTTGACGTGGACGACGTGTCGCTCTTGTCGCGAATGTCTTCGGCGGTCGGCCCGAGCAGGATGTTCCCGAACACGGTCGGCGCTAGCAGAACGCCCTTCGTCGTGCCGGTCGGCACCGCAAGGATGATGTGCTGCAGCAAGGGACGCGCGAGCTTGTCGAACACGATCAGCTCTCCTCGCCGCGGCGTCACGGTGAAACCGGCGTGTCCGATTCGACGATCGATCTCGTCGCTGTGCAATCCTGCGGCGTTGACGAGGAAGCGTGTCGTCAACCGCACCTTGCTTGCCTCGACGACGAAGCCGTTTGCGAGACGCTCGACGCCTGTCACCTCTGCGTTCAGACGCAGGTCGCAACCTGCGAGCACGGCTTCGGTCGCATAAGCGAGCGGCGTCGTGAAGGGACAGACGATGCCCTCGTCCGGAACCTCGAGTGCTCCGTGTGCACCCCGCGCGAGGCTCGGCTCGAGCTCGTACAGCTGCTCGTTGTTGAGCTCGCGGATCGCGGTGTAACCGTTCTCCAGTGCGCGATCGACGATTCCGGGGAATGCTGCGCGCTGCCCTTCGCTCCACGCGACCAGGAGCGCGCCCGTTCGGGCGAGCGGGATCCCGACGTCGGCGGCGTAGCCGGTGAGCAGCTCGTGACCGCGGCGGACGAGCCTCGCCTCGAGCGTGCCCGGCTTGGCGTCGAAGCCGGTGTGTAGCAGCGCAGTGTTCGCCTTGCTCGTCCCAGCGCCGACGTCGGGGCCTGCCTCCACGAGCGTGCAGCGCAAGTCGAAACGAGAGAGCTCACGTGCGATTGCAGCGCCGACGACGCCCGCACCGATGATGACGACGTCGCGGTCGAGCGGTTCCGAGCTCACCCGTCCGAGTGCGCCAGCTCGGCCAGCGCGAGCGCGCCGGCCTCCCAGCGCGCGAGGCGTTCGGCCGCTTCCGACGCTTCCATCTTCGGCTCGAAGACGGCGACCGCCTTCCCGTCGCCCACTGCTTCCGCCGGCGTCGACGCCGCGCCGCTACCGAGCCGCGCCAGCGCTCCGACGCCAAGCGCGGTGGCGTCCGGCGAGGGATAGAGCTCGACCGGCGCTTGCAGGAGATCGGCCTGCGCCTGCATGAGGACCGAAGAGCGCGTCAACCCGCCGTCGACACGAAGCCGATCGAGCGGCTTGCCGATGTCGTTTCCCATCGCGCGCGCAAGGGATGCAACCTGCGCCGCGATCCCCCAGATGACAGCGCGCACGAGATCGTCGCGACGCGTCGCCAGGCTGAGCCCGAGCCAACCGCCCCGCGCGTCGGGCGACCAGAACGGCGCGCCAAGCCCTGCGAGCGACGGAACGAACAGGACTTCGTCGTTCCCATCCGCGACGCGATCGAGATCCGCGGCTTCCGAGATCAGATCGAGCTCCTGCAGCCAGGAGACGACCGACCCCGCGGTGTAAACCTGACCGTCGAGGCAATACGTCGTCGTCCCGTCGAGGCGCCACGCGACGCACGCGGCAAGTCGCGACTGCGAGTGCACGACCTCTTCGCCCGCCGTTGCAAGGATGAAGGCGCCCGTTCCGTACGTGCACTTCGCTTCACCCGCGCCGAAGCAGGATTCGGCGAAGAGTGCCGCTTGTTGATCGACTGCCAGCCCCGTCACGGGCAGCGTGTCTCCGAATACGTCCGTCTCGCCGACCGCGGCCGCGCACTCCACGATCTGCGGCTGGCTCGAAGGGTCGAGCTCGAATAAGGAACACGCTTCGTCGGACCACTCCGTGCGCTCGAGATCGAGCAGCAGCGTGCGGGACGCCGTTGCGGCGTCGGTGACGAACGCTCCGGCGAGCTGCCGGTTCAGCCACGCGTCGACGGTCGTGATCACTCCCCCGTCGCCGTCGCGGCGGCGCAACCAGGTCATCTTGGGCGCGGCGAAGTACGGGTCGAGCGGAAGTCCGGTGAGCCTCGTGAGCCGATCGCCTTGCGGGGCGAGCTCGCGCGTGATGCCGGCCGCGCGCCGGTCCTGCCAGCTGAGCGCGGCGCCGAAGGTCTCCCCCGTTTCGCGATCCCAACGGAGAACGGTCTCGCCCTGGTTGGCGATCCCAATTGCTTCGACCCTTGTGTTCGCAGCCGCGATCGCGGCTCGGCCCGCATCGATGATCGATTGGAGCAGCTCATTGGGATCCTGTTCGACCGCGCCTTGCGCTCCGGCCTGGGGATGAACGAGCGCGTTCGCCTCACCGATGACCGCGCCGCTGTCGCCGACGACGAGCGCCTTCGTCGACGAAGTGCCTTGATCGATGGCCAGCACGTTCATGACGTCCGCGCAAACCTAACCTGTCAGCCTGGGCGCTACCCTGCGACCGGGCCCCGTAGCTCAGCGGATAGAGCGGCAGCCTTCGAAGCTGCGCGCGGAGGTTCGACTCCTCCCGGGGCCACTAGCGGCGCAGCAGGACGGCGCGAGGCAACCCAATACGCGTAACGTCGAGGACGTCCCACATGCCCGCGGTTTCGTGGTTCGGGACCAAACATGCGATCCGAAAGCTGCCCGTTCGAGTCGCGACGAACGAGAACGATGTCGAACTATGCGGCGCCAGGCCGAGGGTCGGATGCTCCGAAGCCCAGCCCGGAAACGCGGGCGAGGTTGCCGACACGCCGTGTACGACCGCACACGAATGCCGCACGTCAGCGGCGTTGTTCGTACAGTTGATCTCCACGCGCCAGCCTTTCGGGATCTCAACAAGTACCTGGCCCTTGCCGTACCCGTCGAAGTTGAAGCCGCCGTATGCATCGTTGTAGGCGGCGATCAAGCTCAGCGTCGCCGTCTTAGTCTTCGCGTCCGCTGAGAGCAGCCGCTGCAGCGGCAGCGGCGGGAGCGCGTTGGCGGATCCACAACCGGAGCAGACAACCGCGACCAAGCCGGCGAGCAGCGGCATCGAGTAGCGGACAGTCACGCTGGAGGGTGGCGGATGGGACTCGAACCCACGACCACCTGGACCACAACCAGGGGCTCTACCGACTGAGCTACCGCCACCGTGGAGGTCTCAGGATAGCCGCGCTACGAGGCGGCGACCCCCGGCCTCACGGATTGCTTCTGCGCCTCGTGCTTCCCTTCCGCGAACACACCTCCTCGTTCGCTTTCGACGAGCCCTTCCCAGATCGCGACGCGAAAACGCGCTAACGGTCTTCGGTGTCCCGCGGTCCGGATGCGGGCGGAACGATCTGCGCTTTGCCTCCGTAAGCGGAGACGGCATCGCTCACGTTGAAGAGCGCACCGAAGCGCCGCTCCGCGCGTTGCCCTGCGTCGAAGATGCCGACTTGGTTCGTGTCCGGGTAGACGCTGATATTCGGCGCCGTCATCTCGCTGATCAAGAGCACGCGAACCGGTTCGGAGCCGTCGTTGCGATAACCGTGCGCGCCCGTCTCGCCCCGTGGGAATGCAACGACCTCACCTTCGGGAATCGCTTCCACGCCGGTCGCCGTTCGCAGGTTCAGCTCCCCGGACAGGACGACGAGCAGCTCTTCACGCTGAACGTGATAGTGGAAGACCATCTCGTCTCCCGGCACGAGCTCGTACAAGCTCATCCCGAGGTGCTCGCAACCGGCCGCCTCGCCCAGCCGCGCTGCATGCAATCCGTCAGGAGTCTGCTCGAGCGCCGCGCGGTGAAGATTCGTCATGCGGCGAGTCTAGGAGAGATGCGCCCGCTAGGGCCCTTTGATGTTCACATTTCCGGACGTGACGTTGTTCAGCCCTCCGACCAACTCGAGCGCCGATGTCTACGGCGTCGGCGGCGGGAAGGCGGAGGAAGGGAAATCTCTCGCGCAGTGCGAAGCGATTCGGCTCTAAACCGTCTCGCGGCGCGGCTCGGATACGGCGTCGCGGCCGGCCTTTCAGTACGGAATGAGTGCGCCTGGGAGGATTCGAACCCCCGACCGTCGGATTAGAAGTCCGATGCTCTTCCGCTGAGCTACAGGCGCTCGCGGCGGAAAGCGTAGCGCGCTAAGCCGTTAGCGTCTGACGCCGAAGTCGGTGGTGATGATCGTGACCGGCGCGCCGCCGTAGACGCCCGGTGCGGATTCGACATGCACCGCCGAGACTCCGATCTGGCGCCACTTGGCGTTGAGGATGTTCGCCTTGTGCTCCGGGCTGTTCATCCACATCCGCAGCGCGCCCGCGGGATCGACGGCCGGTGACGACCAGAGCAGGTTCTCACCGACCGACCAAAAACCGTATTTGCCCATGGGGTAGAAGCGCGCGATCCGCTTGTCGAACGTCGTCCCGTTGACCGAGGTGTGGCTGAAGTAGCCGCGGGCCGCCATCTCGACGGAGTGTTGGCGCGCCGCGGCCACCAACGACGACGCAGAGCGCAACGGCACGAGGCCGTGCTGAAGGCGGATCGCGTTGAGCTCGACGAGGACGCCGCTCTGCAACTGCCGCATCGAAGTCTGGCGCTGGGCGACTGCGCCCCCAGGAGACGCGATCAGCGCGGCAAGGACAACGAGGATCCCGGCGGCGCGGCGCATGGTTCAAGGATCGGCCCCCGAAGCCGCGAGATCCATGGGCCGAACGGAGGATTTGCGGGGCCGGAGGTCCTATCCGGGCTCGGGCTCGGCCGGTGCCGCCCCGCGTGCGCGGCGATGCTCGAGGATGTCCCGCAGCAGCACTTGGAGAGCGCCCGCCACCGGAATCGCTGCAAGCGCGCCCAGCACTCCGGCGAGCTCTGCGCCGATGAGCACCGAGATGAGCACTGCGAGCGGCGAGAGCTGAACGGTTCGCCCGTAGACCACGGGTTGCAGCAGGTGGTTCTCGATCTGCTGATAGACGATGAAGAAGACGACCACGACGACTCCGGCAACGATCGAATGCAGGAATGCGACCGCGCCGACGATGATTCCCGCCACCGTCGCGCCCGCCAACGGAATCAGATCGAGGATCCCGACGATCAGTCCGAGCGCGATAGAGAAGGGAACACCCATGATCAAGAGCACGATGGTGGTGCTCCCGCCTGCGATGACGCTGATCAGGAGGTTGCCGGTCACGTAGCCGCCGACCGTGCGGTAGACGTCATGTCCCACGGCGCGCCAACGCGGCTGGGACTCGGGACGCAGCAATCCGTAGAGCCGATCTGTCCATGCGGGGCCTTCGAGCAGCATGAAGAAGGTCATGAACGCGACCGTCACCGTCGCCACGACTGCGGAGATGATGCTCTTCGTGATCGAGACAGCAGTGCCGGTGAGGCCGAATAACCGTTTGGCGCCGCCGTGCTGGAGCGCATGGCGCGCCTTCTCGACCAGGTGGTACTTCGTCTGCAGGAAGCCGAGACGTCCGCGGCCGTGCGTCAGGTCGTGGAGGTAGTCGGGAACCTTTTTCGCAAACCCTGATACCTGGTGGATGAGCGTCGGAATGAAGAGCGCGCTGATACCGACGATCACGGCCACCCCGAGCAGGCAGACGATCGAGGTCGCGAGCCCGCGCCGCCCGGGGAGCCGCCGTTCCAAGCGGTCGACCGCCGGGTTCAGCGCCAGCGCCAGAAAGAGCGCGACCACGATCCACGAGACGACGTGCCGCGCAATCCAGAGCACCTCGAGCGTCGCCGCGACGGCGAGGACGATGGCGAGCACCACGAGAACGGTCCGCGGCCGGAAGTCGACGACGCGTTCGCGCTCCGCCTGCACAAGGGGAGCATTCCGGGCGCGCCGGACGATACGTTTCCGCAGATGAGCCTACGCGGGCGCACGATCGAGAAGACGGCCACTCTGCCTGACGGCCGCGTCGTGACTGTCCACGTAGGCGTGCCCGAGGATCCGTACATTCCCCGTGCGCAACTCGAGACCGTCGACGTGGAGCTTCACGCCGGCGACCGGGTGCTCGCGGCCGTCAACACGGTGCTCGACCCCGACCAGGAGAGCGCGGCAGAGCATCTCGCCCGCGAGATCGCGCGCCGCCTCGAAGCGGGCGAGATCGAACCGACGGCGGCGGCGATCGAACCACTGGCCGACACGATCCTGTGAACGCGACCGTCCACACCAATCACGGTTCGATTGCCATCGAGCTCTATCCCGACGCTGCGCCGAAGACCGTCGAGAACTTCGTCAATCTCGCCCGCGACGGCTTCTACGACGGAGTGGCCTTCCATCGCGTCATCCCGGATTTCATGATCCAGGGCGGCGATCCGACCGGAACGGGATCCGGCGGTCCGGGCTACTCGTTCGAGGACGAGATCAACGAGCACAAGGTCGCGCGCGGCGCGCTCGCGATGGCGAACGCAGGACCGAACACGAACGGCTCCCAGTTCTTCATCGTCACCGCGGATGCGTGTCCCTGGCTCGATGGCAAGCACACGGTGTTCGGTCGGGTCACCGACGGGATGGACATCGTGGACGAGATCTCGGAGCTCCCACGCGATTCGCGCGACAAGCCGCGCGAGGACGCCGTTATGGAACGGGTCGTGATCGACGATCCTGCAGCGTCCGCCTGAACGGCAGTCCGTACCACAGCACCGCGATCGCGAGCGCAACGACAATTGTCGCCGGCAGGGCCGCAGGCAATCCGTAGAGGAAGTCGGAGATCACGAAGACGACGCACGTGATCGAGACGGCGAGCGCCGAGAGGCCGGCGATCGTGAACCGGTTGGAAATCTCCAGCAACTTCTCCTTGTCGTGGTCGCGCCACCGCAGCCGGTGATACGAGCTCGGCGCGATCAGCAAGGCGCTGGAGATCGCGGTGGAAAGCAAGGCGGCGTAGAACACCGCTCGGTCGCGATGAGGCAGCTCGGGGAATCGGCTCTGGAACGGGACGGCGAGCAGGAAGGCGAAGAGCACCTGCACGCCCGGGAGCGCGACGCGGAGCTCATTGAGGAGCTCGATCAGCTCACGGTTGCGCCGCTGCTCCTCGCTCTCTTGCACCGCGTCTTTCTAACAAGGGTCAGAACCCATCGGGGTCTGACCCTTTTTGGCAGGGCACCCCGCAGCAGCAGGTGCTCGACAAGCTCGAAGAAATTCGAGTCGAGATCATGCGAATTCGTCGCACCCTCGAGGAAGGCGAGCTGCAAGAAGCGCGTTTCGGCTTCCGGCGCTAGCCCGCGCATATGAGCCGCCGATCAGGAGCGCCCGACCGGGTTCGAACCGGTGCCAGGAGCTTGGAAGGCTCCGGTGCTACCACTACACCACGGGCGCTCGCGGTACACATAGCGTAGCGCCATGAATCCCTACTCGTGGCCGATCGATGTCGAAACGATTGCGGTCCCGATCCTGGTCGCGGGCTACGCAGTTACCCAACGACGGTGGCCGGCATCGAAAAGCCGTCGATTCGCTTTTGCCTGCTCGCAAGTCCTGCTCCTCGCGGCGTTCGCCACGCCGTTGCACACGATTGCGGTTCGTTACCTGCTGTCCGCGCATCTCTTGCAGAACGTCGTCATCGCGGAATGGGCGCCGGGGCTCGCGGTTGTCGGAATCGCGCCGTCGCTCGCTCGGCGACTCGAAGAGCTCGGCGCTGTACGAGCGCTGACGCATCCGCTCGTCGCGTTGCCGATCTGGCTGGCAACGTACTTCATCTGGCACGTCCCTCGCATCTACGACACAGCGCTCTCACATCAGCATTCGCTGCTCCATCTCGAGCATGCGACGTACTTCCTCGCGGGAGTGCTGCTCTGGTGGCCGGTCGTCCAGGGCCGCCGGCCGGACGGGGTCAAGGCGCTCTATCTCTTCGCCGCCTTCGTACTCGCCTCGCCGCTCGGACTCCTGCTCGCGCTGATCTCGCGTCCGCTCTACGGGTTCTATGCGCACGCGCCGCGCCGCCTCTGGGGGCTGAATCGGCTGACGGACCAGCAGCTCGCCGGCCTGACGATGGCGGCGGAGCAGGCGATCGTGTTCTTCGCCGTCTTCGCCTTTTACCTCCTTCGCTTCCTGCGCAGCGAGGCGATCGCGGGCGCTTGGCAATCCGCGGGTTCGCCTCTATCTTCCGGCCCGTGGACATCGCCGCCGCGGTCGAGACCTGCCGGAAGCCGGCGAACCTCAGACGGACACTCACCATCGCAGTCGTCGTAGGCTCTGTCCTGTCCATGATCAACGAGGGCGGAGCGATCATCCACGGCAACCTCACGAGCGCGGACAGTTGGAAGATCTGTTTGAACTTCGTCGTTCCGTTCATCGTCTCGAACCTGGGCGTGCTCGCCGGGGATAGGACCGCGCGGGAATGACGGCACTGACGCGCAACGGCGCCCTGCTTCTCGGCGCGGCGCTCGTCGCGTGGATCGTGACGGTCGAGCGCATGTCTGGAATGGACATGGGTCCCGGCACGAACCTCGGCGGCGCCGGTTGGTTCGTCGGAATCTGGGTGACGATGATGGCGGCGATGATGCTGCCGTCTGCGGCGCCGATGCTGTTGCTCTTCGACCGCGTCTCTGCCGAGCGGGCGCGCCGCGGCCGGAGCGCCGTCCCTACGTGGATCTTCGCAGCGTCGTACTTCGTCGTCTGGACGCTCTACGGTGTCGCTGCCTATGCGCTCTATCGCGGGATCCGTGCGCTCGACCTCGGCTTGCTCGGCTGGAACCGAGAGGGGCCGTACGTCGCCGGGGCGCTCGTCGCACTCGCCGGTCTGTACGAGCTGACGCCGCTGAAGTCGGTCTGCCTACGCCACTGCCGCTCGCCGATGCACTTCGTCCTCGGCGGCTGGCGCGAAGGGACGACCGGCGCGGTGCGAATGGGCGCAGAGCACGGCGCCTACTGCGTCGGCTGCTGCTGGGGCTTGATGCTCATCTTGTTCGCACTGGGCGTGATGAGCCTGTTCTGGATGGGAGTGGTCGCGGCACTGATCTTCGCGCAGAAAGTGCTGCCGTATGGCGACCGGCTCGCGCGCGTCTTCGCCGTCGCGTTCGTCGCGTTCGGGATGTGGATTGCGTTCGCCCCCGGCAGCGTGCCGGGCCTCACGCAACCCGGCACGATGCACGGCAATCAGATGATCCGCTAGGCGAACGCCTTATCGACGACGACGGGCTCGTGCTTCCCGGTGCGGAAGTCGCTGCCGTGCCGCACGAAGGCGAGCGTGCTATGGCCGTTCTTCGTCTCGAACTTGTTCGCACCGGTAGACCGGATGTAGGTCGCGAGGGCCGTTTCGGCCTCCTCGTTCGGTCCTGTGTACTCCATCCCGTTCGGAATGCGGACGAGGATCTGGTACGGGTCAGGCGGCTCGATCCCGCGCAGCGTCTCCACCTCGGCCTCGAGCACGTCGCCGACCTTGACGTGTGCGCTGCGCGTCGACAGGTCGACACCGAAGTCGATCGGAGCGATGACCGGCTCGTGAACGGTCGGACAGACGAACGAAACCACCTCGAAGAAGGAGTCGCCGTGCTTGCCGCTCATCGCTTCGAAGAGGGCATTCCGCTGCTCCTCCGTCGCGCGCTCGTCGACCATCGGCTGCAACTCGCCGTTCCCCTCGTGGATCGGCCCGGGCCAGCGGACTGTGCCGGCGAAGGTGACCCCTGAGAGGTCGACGTCCCCGAAGTGTCCGTTCGTGATGTGCATGGCGATCATGCCCTCGCAATAGCCCTGTGTCGGCCGCTGGTTGAAGTCGCAGGGGCAACCCGGATCGCAGTTGCAGTTCTTCATGTACAGACCTTCGATGTACCAGTCCCTCATTCGTCCTCCTCGTCGGGGTTGGGCGCGAGGCTAGAGGGAGCCCAGCGAGAATTCAAGAGCAGATCCCTGAGCTCTTCGTTTCTCAGTCGGGACGGGCGGATTCGAACCGCCGACCTCCTGGTCCCAAACCAGGCGCGCTACCAGACTGCGCCACGTCCCGCGTGCTCCAAAGTGTAGGCGTGGCGGCGACCGACCGTTCAAGAGCGATCGGTTACGCGATGGTCGCCGTCGCGTCGACGCTGTTTGCGATCAACGCGCCGGTCGTAAAGGTGTTGGAGCA
Organism: Actinomycetota bacterium; assembly: GCA_046730515.1. Classification (GTDB taxonomy): domain Bacteria; phylum Actinomycetota; class Thermoleophilia; order Gaiellales; family Gaiellaceae; genus 3-1-20CM-4-69-9. Next base: position 14,779 of record JBKPJA010000244.1, read on the forward strand.
CAGCGGCTTCACAGCGCAGCGGCTGACGGAGATTCGCTCGGCGGGGGCGTTCATCGGCTTCGCGCTGTTCGCGCTGCTGTTGCGTCCGCAGACGCTAAGAGTCACCCGCCGGCAACTCTTGTTGCTTGCCGCGCTCGGGATCGGCGGGCTCGCCCTCGTCCAATGGGCGTACTTCTTCGCTATCAACCGATTGCCGATCGGCGAGGTGCTGCTGATCCAGTACGTCGCGCCGCTAGTCGTCGCGTTGTGGGCGTGGCTCGTGTTCCATGACCGCGTCGGTCGTCGCATCTGGCTCGCGCTTGCGTTCAGCCTCTCAGGGCTCGTGCTGATCGTGCAGCTCTGGCGCGGTCGATTGGACGGTCTCGGCATCGCGGTCGCATGTGTCGGCTGCCTGAGCTACGCCTTCTATCTCCTGGTCGCCGAGCGCGCGTCGCGACGCCGCGACCCGGTCTCGCTGCTCGCCTGGGGAATGCTGTTCGCGGCGATCTTCTGGGCCATCGTCGAGCCCTGGTGGTCGTTTCCCACTCACGACTTGCACGGCAGCACGTCGCTGCTCGGACATCTCGCCTCGCTGCATGCCCCGCTCTGGCTGCTCGTCTCGTGGATGGTCGTGCTCGGCGCGCTCGTCCCCTTTCTGCTCGTCGTCGCCGCGCTACCCCGGATCGGCGCAACGCGGACGGCGATCGTCGCCATGCTCGAGCCCGTCGTCGCGATCCTCATCGCCTGGGCCTGGCTCGGGGAGTCCCTCGACGCGCCCCAGCTGGTCGGTGCCGCACTGACGCTGGGCGGGATCGTCCTCGCGCAGACGGCCCGCTAAGAGCGGGTTTTACCCGGATCTCCCCCGTTCGAGTGATACGACCGCGCCGATCCCTGCTTCAAAATCCCGCGACTGCTGATGAAAACACGTTTTCTTGTTGCTTTCGTTGCATTTCTGCTCCTGCTCGGCACGGCGGCGACCGCCTCGGCTCGCTGCCTGACGGGCTCGGAATCGTCGCTCCTGCACGCCATGAACGCGGCCCGCACGAGTCGCGGGCTCCCGGCGCTGCGAGTCGACTACCGGCTGGAGCGCGCGGCCCGCGGCCACTCGGCCGACATGCTCTCTCGGCAGTACTTCGCCCACGGCTCGTTCTTCTCGCGTCTCCGAGCCTCGGGCGCGGCCGGCCCGGTCTTCGGGGAGAACCTCGCGTGGGGGCCGGCTAGCGCCACCTGGGTCGTAAACGCGTGGCTCGCCAGCCCGGAGCACCGTGCAAACCTGCTTCGCCTCGGCTTCCGCCGCGTCGGGGTCGGCGCAGCCGTCGGGACGTTCGAGGGCAGCGCGGGCGCAATGGTCGTCACCGCCGACTTCGCGGGCACCTAGCAAAGGGCCGTCGGGACCGCTAGTGCGCGCGCATCGGGAGGCGCGCGCACTTTCGGCTACTCGGATTCCATGAGTGACCGGAGCTCGCCGAGCTTCTCCGCGCGGAGCTCGTCTCGTTCGCCGCGTTCGATGCGATCGAGCAACTGGCGGACGAGGGGTGCAAGCTCGAGTGGATTGAACGGCTTCGTCACGTAGTCGACGCCGCCGATATCGAGTCCCTTGGCCCGGTCGCGAAACTCGGCGCGCGCCGTCAGGAAGATGATCGGGATCTCCGCGGTCTGCTCGCTCTCGAGCAGGTCCTGCGCAACGTGCCACCCGTCGAGCCCGGGCATCATCACGTCGAGGAGGACGACGTCCGGATCCTCCTCTCGCGCCTTCTGCAAACCGGCCGGACCATTCTCGGCTTCGATCACCTGCATGCCTTCCGCTTCGAGATTGACGCGGCAGAGCAGCCTGATCGGCGGCTCGTCGTCGATGACCAAAACCTTCGTCATGCGCGCGCGGCCGGTAACTCGAACGCAAACTTCGAACCTTCTCCCTCAGCGGACTCGACCCAGATCCTGCCCCCCATCGCAGTCACGAGCTCCTTGGCGATGAAGAGGCCGAGCCCCGTGCCGCCGCCACCGTCTCTGACGGTCGACTCGGCTCGATAGAACTTCCGGAAGATCCGCTCCTGCTCAGCCGGAGGGATACCGGTTCCCTCGTCGACGACGCGGACCTCGACCGTTCCGTCCCCTCGCCGCGCGCCGACGGTGACAGTGCCGCCGTTCGGAGAGTATTTCAGGGCGTTCTCGACCAAGATGCTGAACACCTGGCGGAGCTTGTCGCGATCAGCTTCCGCCGACAGCGGCTCCGCCGGCAGATCGACGACGAAGCGGTGGCCGTTGACCGCGCCCGTCTCCTCTGCTGTCTCTACGACCTCGGAGACCACGGACCCAACGTCGATCGGCTCCGGCTCGACCTGGAGGTCACCCGCGTCGAGACGCGCGACGTTGAGCAACTCGTCGACGATCCCGGTCAGGCGCTCCGACTCGGATGCGATGTAGCCGAGGAACGTGCGCCGCTCGTCTTCGCCGAAGAGGACGTCCTCCCGCAACATCGTCTCCGCAAAACCGTAGATCGACGTGAGCGGCGTCCGCAGCTGGTGCGAGACAGCCGCGACGAAATCCGACTTCACCTGCTCGACCGTTCGATCCGCTGAGATGTCGCGAAAGGCAAAAATGCGGCCGGCGACCGCGCCGAGCGGATCTCGCATGACCGTCTCCGACAACGAGAGCCACACCTCGTCGCTGCCGCGTGTGATCGAGACCAAACGCGGACCGCTCCCGCCCTCCTCCTCGTCGGATTCGAGCGTCCGCTGCAGGACCTGAGTGGGCGTTCGGCCGAGCGCCTCCTCGGCCGGGACACCCGTGATCTCCTCCGCCGCCGCATTCCACAACACGACCTCCCCGTCACGGTCGACCGCGACGATGCCGTCGGCGATGTTGGCGAGGATCGCCACGCTCCGTTCCTTCTCGAGGGACACGCGCGAGTAGAGTTCGGCATTCGAAAGCGCAGCCGAGGTGTTCGCTCCGAGCGCGAGCAGCGCTTCGATCTCTTCAGAGCGCCAGGTGCGCGGGTTTCGCGCATAGACGGCAAGCACCCCGTGCATCGCTCCTTCTGGTCCCGCGAGCGGCACGCCCAGAAACGCGGTGTAGCCGGAGGCGAGAATCGGATCGGCGGCGAGCAGACGCTCGTCCTTCGACGCGTCGTCGATCGCGACCGGCGCGCCCGACTGGAAGACGTCACCGGAGAGCCACGCGCTCGAAGAGCCACGTGCGCCGATCGCATCCTCCGCGCCGTCACCCCAGGCGGCGCTGACGACGAGGTCTTCTTCCTCGACCGTGCGGATCGCGCACGCATCCGCAACGAGGAGAACCGGAGCTTGTCGTACGACCTCCTCCAGGACTGCGGAGGGATCGAGCTCGGTGGCGAGCACGCGGCCGGTGTGCGCAAGCTGCTGGGAGAGCGTGCGCGCCGTCCGCTCGGCTTCGAACAGCTCGCTGCGTTGAAGCGCGTCGCGCGCCGCCTCGGCGAGCTGACCGGCCAGCTCGAGGTCGTCGTCGGCAAACGTACGGCCCGCCGCGTAGAAGACGAGCAAGAGACTGTTCTCGACGGTACGTGCACCGGTGAGCGGGACGGCGAGGAGCGCCCGATATCCGGAGCTACCGGCGAGGGCCTGCCATCCCGGATCGAATCGCTCGTCTGCCGTGACGTCGCTCGAGGCGAGCACACGGTTGTCCGCCGCTGCCTCGCGCAGGCAGCGTGCGCTCTCGGGAAACCCACTCTGGAGTACGTCCGCAAGCGCCGGCGGAACCTCGCAGAACGCCCGGCCGTTCGGTAGCAGCACGGCGGCAAATGTGCCGCCGAGCACATCGACGGCGGCCTGCGCGACGGCGTCCAGCGTCGCCTCGAAGGAGTCGCGCGACAAATCCCGAGTGAGCTGCTGCCGCGCACGCAGGAGCGCAGCCAACTGCTCGTTTCGGCGACGCTCGCAGGCGAGCTCCTCCTGGAGCTGGGAAAGATCGGCACCGCCGCCGAGGCGCCGGGTCGCCGCGACCAGCCGGTGCCACAGAGCTTGGCCTGTCTGAGTCACTGGGCGATCAGATTGTACGAGCCGCCCTGCATGTGGTCGAGCCGGCCGAAAGGCGCTGGATGCTCGGTTTTCAGGAAACGGAACCGCGCTCCTGCGGCTTCCAAAGATGGGCCGAACGGCCTATTGGAAAGGGGCAACCGACTCGCTAGCGTCAATGCCACTGGGCGATGCGAACCGCGGCGCGTTCCTGGCCTTGCAGTCCGCGGTGAGCACTGGAGAAGGCCTGTCGCCACCGACCCCCCCGAGCGACAGGCCTTTTCCTTCTTTTGGACAGTTCTTGCGGTGCTCGCGAAGCGGCCGCTGCTACCTTGGCTCCAGTGTGGTGAAGCGAGTTCTCCTGGCTTCACCTCGGGGTTACTGCGCCGGGGTGGAACGCGCCGTCGAGACGGTCGAAAGAGCGCTCGAGCTCTACGGCCCCCCCGTCTACGTTCGCAAGCAGATCGTCCACAACGCGCACGTCGTCCGTGAGCTCGAGCAGCGCGGCGCGGTCTTCGTCGACGACGAGCGCGACGTACCGGAGAAGGCCACCCTCGTCCTCTCGGCGCACGGCGTCGAGCCGAGGGTGTTCGAGCGGGCGGCTGCTCGGCGGCTAAATACGATCGACGCGACCTGCCCGCTCGTGACCAAGGTCCACGTACAGGCAAGGCGCTACGCCGCGGAGGGCTACCGCATCGTCCTGATCGGCCACGCCGGACACGAAGAGGTCATCGGCACGACCGGCGAGGCGCCCGACGCGATCACGCTCGTCGAGTCGGTGGAAGACGCGGAGCGTGTCGACCTCGGCACGGGCCCGCTCGCGTACATCACTCAGACCACTCTCTCGGTGGACGAGACCGCGGAGATCATCGACGTCCTGCGCCGCCGTTTCCCGTCGATCCGCGCCCCTCAGCGCGAGGACATCTGTTACGCAACCTCCAACCGCCAGTGGGCGGTGAAGGAGCTGCTCGACGAGGTGGACCTCCTGCTCGTCATCGGGTCCCGCAACTCGTCGAACTCGAACCGGCTGGTCGAGGTCGCGCGCGCTGCGGGGGTGGAGGCGTATCTCGTCGACGACGAGTCGGAGATCGACCCCGCCTGGCTCGAGAACGTCGAGACAATCGGGGTTACATCAGGCGCTTCAGCACCTGAGCGACTCGTGACACGCGTGTGCGACTGGTTTCGCGCGCGCGGGGTCGAGGACATCCAGCCCTACGCGTCGGTCTACGAGGACGTCGTGTTCCGACTGCCCGTCGAGCTGCGCCGCGCCGAGAGCTCGGCCGCGTAGTCGCGCAGCGACTTCCGCCGGGCGGGCGGGCGCAGGAAACGGGCAAGTCGTGCCGCCTCACACTCGTTCACCGAGACGGCAGCCTCGGCGCGGCCGGACTGGTCCCAGACGCTGAAGCGCACCTGGGGCTCGTCGGTGAGGTAGCGAGAGACGCGGAGCGCCTTGCCTTCGTCACGGGCGTATCCCGAGAAGAACTCCACGAACTTGCGGCGCAGAGTCGTCCCGCACCACGGACAGAACCGAAAGCGCTCCTCCAAACGACCGCCGCAAGCACGGCAGGTGTCCACAGTGGGAGTCTGCACTAGGCTCGACCGATGCGCCAACCCCCCGCCCGGATGCAGCGGCTCCCGGAGCAGTACTTCATGGCTCTACTCGCGCGGGTCGCGTCGGCGGCCGCCGCGGAGGGCGAGCCGCTCGTCGATCTCGGACGCGGAAATCCAGAAGTCGGACCGCCGCCGCACGTGATCGAGGCGCTGCAGCAGGCCGCCGCCCGCCCCGACGTGCACGGATATGCGCCGTTCGCCGGACTGCCGGAGCTCAAGGAAGCGATCGCAGCGCGCTACCACGACGTGTACGGCGTCGACCTCGACCCCGCGCGCGAGGTTGCGATCGTCCCGGGCTCGAAGACGGCGTTGATGGAGTTCGCGATCGTTGCGGTGGAGCGCGGCGAGACGATTCTCCTCCCCGATCCGGGTTACGCCGATTACCCATCTGCCGTCGCGCTTGCCGGTGCTCGGCGCGAGTCGTTCACTGATTTCGACAACGCGCGCGGCGAGGCGCTGTATCTGAACTTTCCGTCCAATCCCACTGCGCTCTGTGCGCCCGAAGGGGTCTTCGCGGAGGCCATTCGTTGGGCGCAGAGCAACGACGCCTGGGTGTTGCACGACTTCGCGTACGGCGACCTCGTGTTCGGCGGACGTCGTCCACAGAGCTTCCTCGCGACCGACGGCGCGCGCGAAGTCGGCGTCGAGCTGTTCTCGATGTCGAAGTCGTACGGGATGGCCGGCTGGCGCCTCGGCTTCGTGCTCGGCAACGCGGAGCTCGTGTACCGCATCGAAGAACTGCAGGACCACGTCTTCGCTGGAATCTTTCGTCCCGTTCAGGAAGCCGGGGTCGCGGCGCTGACCGGACCGCAGGAGTCGGTGGAGGAACGGCGCGTGACGTACGAGCGGCGGCGAGATCGCGTGTTGGCGGAGCTGCGGAACGTCGACGCGCAGAGCGAGGGGACCTTCTTCGTTTGGTTCCGGTTGCCGGAAGGTCTCACCGCCGAGACGCTCCTCCTCGAACACCGCGTCGCCGTTGCGCCAGGCGAGGGCTTCGGCGAGCGCGGCGGCGGCCATGCCCGGATCTCGCTTGCCGTCAGCGACGAGGTGCTCGAGGCAGGGCTGCACCGCCTGCAGGCCGCTCTGCACGAATGATCGGACGGCTCTGGTCCGGCGTTGTTCGCCGCTTGGACCGTCCAGGCCGACGCTGGCTGCTCGTCCTTCCCGCCTCGGTCTGCGTCAGCGCCGCGTACCGCTCACCATGTCTCGTCTACTGGCGCGACGGCGTGTGGATTCATCACTACCGCGGCGCGAAGATTCCACACGGGGTGTTAGGTCGGGCAGCTCCTCCCGCCGTCTTCACGGCGGAGGCGCGCGACATCTTCCTGCACGAATACACGCCGGGCGTGGGAGACGTCGTCTTCGACGTAGGTGCTGGGATCGGCGCCGAGACGCTCGTCTTCTCGCGTCTGGTCGGACCGTCGGGACGCGTCGTCTCGCTCGAGGCCCATCCGGGCACGTTCGAACGACTCGCCCGTCTGTGCGAAGTCAACGGGTTGAGGAATGTGACGACGCTGCAGGTCGCGGCTGCAGACACCGACGGCGAAGTCGAGATCTCCGATGGGCATCACCACATGCAAAACGTCCTCGTCGAGAAAGGGGGAATCACAGTCCGATCGCGTCGTGTCGACACGATCGCCCGTGAGCTCGGGGTCATGAGGATCGACCTGCTCAAGATGAACATCGAAGGCGCCGAGCGGCGGGCGATCAAGGGCCTCGAAGGGATCGTCGGGGCCACACGACACGTCTGCATCGGCTGCCACGATTTCCTTGCGGACGTCGGCGGCCCCGACCAGCTGCGCACCAAGGCGCTGGTTCGAGATTTCCTCGTCGATCACGGCTTCCGGGTGACGACGCGCGACGACGCCCTGGATCCTTGGACGCGCGACTACGTCTATGGCTCGGTCGGAGAGGATCAGACTATTTAGTCTTAAGCTCTTTGACTGAACAGTCTTGAAAAATTAGACTATCTCCATCTCGTCCTGGCCTCCGAACCCGTTTCTCTACGACCGGCCGCTGCCGCCCGAGGAGATCATCGATCGCGAGCCGGAGCACGGGCTGATGCTCGGGCTTGCCGACGCCGGCCAGACGGTGCGCCTATCGGGGCCGCGGCGGTTCGGCAAGACGACGCTGCTGCGGAAGCTGCTCGCGGACGCCGGGAAGCGCGGTCTGGCGACCGTCTACGTCGATCTCGATCGCGTCGTCTCGCTCGCAGGAGTCAGCGAGCGGGTCGAGGCGGCGTACCGCCAGCAGCTCCAAGGGCCCATCCAGCGAACGGCGGCAAGCGTGATCAGGACTCTCCGTCCGCGCGCGGCGGCCGGAGCGGTGGGCGTCCGCGCCGAGATCGCGCCGCAGATCGACGAGGACGCTCGACGCGTCCTCGGACGAATGCTCGACCTGCCGCTCGACATCTACAAGAAGAATGGGACGCGGACTCTCGTCGCGTTCGACGAGTTCAGGACGTCCTCCGAATCGGCGGCGAGGTCGAAGGGCTGATCCGTAGCCACATCCAGCATCAGACGAACGAGGCGGCGTATGTCTTCGCGGGCTCCCATCCGGGTCTCATGCTGGCCCTCTTCGCGGATCGCGAACGGCCGCTCTTCGGCCAGGCACGACCGATTGCGCTGTCGCCGCTCGAGGACGCACCGCTCGGCGACTACATCGAAAAGCGCTTCGAGGAGACCGGTCGTCACTGCGGCGTTGCGCTGGACGAGTTGCTCAGGCTGGCTCGCGGCCATCCGCAGCGCGCGATGTTGCTTGCGCATCACTTGTGGGAGGCGACGCCGAGCGGCGGCACCGCCGACCTCGAGACGTGGACCTCGGTGCTGGAGGCCGTCGACCGCGAGCTCGGCGAAGGTTTCGAGCGGACGTGGGAGCGTCTGAACACGAACGAGGCGCGCGTCCTCGCCGCCTTGGCGGTCAGCGACGACACGCTCTTCAATCAGCGGACGCTCGCCCGCTTCGGGCTTTCGAAAGGCGGCGCGGAGTACGGCCGCGACAAGCTGATCGAGTACGGCGAGGTCGAACGGCAAAACGGAGCGCTGCTGATTGTCGACCCGTTGCTCGAGCGCTGGATCCGGATCACGCAGCGCGCAGAAGATTAGACCTTGGCAATCACCGGTTCGTGCACGCCGTCCACTCGGATCTCCGTTGCGAGCACCTCGTCCTTGATCCACTGCTCGTGCTGGAGGAGATCGGCGTGGTCTTCCGGCAAGGTCAACGTGATTCGGTCGGTTAGCTCGAGCCCCGCTTCTTTGCGCATCGTGTTCACCTGGTGGATCAAGTCGAGGACGCGGCCTTCGAGAACGAGGTCATCGTCGAGCTCTGGATCGATTTGAACCGCTAGACGTTCACCACGGACGAGTCCGGGCTGCGCTGCGACCTCCCGCAGCAGATCGTCCGTCGGCGAAAGGTCATGTCCAGCAACGTGCACTCTTCCGTCCCGCAGCTCGAACTCATCACGAGCAAGTGCCTCCTGGACGGGTCCCAGATCACTACCGAGTCGCGGGCCAAGGACTCGCAAGTTGGGCTTGTACCTGATCCGCGTTACGGGAGCGGCGCCGAACTCGACTTCTCTGACGCGCAACTCGTCTTTGATCTGGTCAGCGTATTGCTCTGCGTACAAAGCGCCGAACACCTGGGCCCGGGGAAGCGGTTGGCGCAGCTTCACGCCCGCTTCGCCGCGCGCCTGCCGACCAAGCTCGACAATTTCGCGAACCTCCATGATGTGGTCGAGCAATTCGCGATCAGGCTCGCGCGCCTCCGGCCAACCGGCAAGGAACACCGACTCCGGAGCGTCGTCCGCGCGCAAAACGCGCCACACGTAGTCGGCGACAAACGGCATCACCGGCGCGACGACCTGTGCAGAGCACGTCAGCGCATGCCAAAGAGTTTGCAGCGCAGCCGGATCGTCCTTCCAGAAGCGCCGCCGCGAACGGCGGATGTACCAGTTCGAGAGGTCGTCGACGAAGGACTCGAACGAGCGAACGAGATCGGGCGTCCGGAAACGCTCGTATGCGTCGGTCATCTCGGCAACGAGTCGCTCGGTGCGTGCGAGCAGCCACCGGTCGAGTGTTTGCAGATTCGTCGCGTCCTCGCTCGGCGAGAACTTCGCGATGTTCGCGTAGTCGACGAAGAACTTGACGCAGTTCCAGTATGTGAGCAGCCGCCGCTTGACCTCGTTGGCGGGGCCGTAGCCGAAGTTGAGGTCCTTGCTCGGCGTGTGACCGCAGTAGAGCAGGCGGATCGGGTCCGCACCGATGTTGTCGAGGGCCTCCTGCGCGTCGATCGCGTTCCCCCACGACTTGTGCATCTCCCGACCGCTCTCGTCGCGCAATCGTTCGTACGTCAGCACACGCTCGTACGGCAGGCGGTCGACGAGCGTCATCGCCATGAACGAGATCGAGTAGAACCACAGCCTGATCTGCTCACGCATCTCCGAGACCCAGTCAGCGGGGAACCACTTCTCCCAATAGGCGTGATCCGGAAGGTCCGCGGTCGAGAGGTCGTACGACGCGCCGGTCGCATAGCCGTGCTCGATCCACCCGGAGTTCTGCCAGCCGAGCGTCGAGAAGGGGACGATGCCGGCGTCGAGCCACGCGTCGCCGACTTCCGGAATGCGCCGTACGTCCTTCCCGCAGGTCTCGCAGGAGATGACGACTTCGTCGATCCACGGGCGATGGAGCTCCTGGAGCTGTTCGAGCCCGCTCGTCGCGCGCTCGCGCAGCTCGGCTAGCGATCCGATCACGTTCAGCGTCCCGCAGTCGCACGGATAGAACGGCAACGGCAGGCCGAAGTAGCGCTTGCGCGAGATGTTCCAGTCGCCCATGTTGCGCAACCAGTCGTCCATCCGCTTCTTGTAGAAGTCGGGCGTCCACTCGACGCCGTTGTTCGCGTCGAGCAGCGGTTGCCGGATCTCGTCGCACGAGATGAACCAGTCGTCGACGACGCGGAAGACGAGCGGCGTCGAGCAGCGCCAGCAGATGGGATAGCGGTGTGTGATCGCGTCGTACGCGATCAGCAGCCCACGTTCCTGCAACGACTGCGTCACCGGCGCCGCGACCTCGTCGGTCGTCAGCCCCGCGAACTCGTCGTAGTCGGAGGTCAACCGGCCCGCCTCGTCGATCGGCACGAGCACAGGGAGGTCATGCACGCGCGAAAGCTCGAAGTCCTCGGTGCCCGCACCGGGGGCGATATGGACGATTCCCGTCCCCTCGTCGGTTGCGACGTCGTCCCAGGCAATCACGCGGTGGACGATCCCCTGCTGCGCCGGGAGGTGATCAAACGGGCCCTCGTATTCGAGACCGACGAGCTCTTCACCGCGCACGACGCGGTCCGGCTTCGCTTCGGGCTTCAGGTCGCGCAACCACCAGGCGCCGTCGAACAGCCCGTACTCGGCGTCCGGCTTGACCGCCGCGGCGACGTTCGCAGGCAGCGTCCAGGGCGTCGTCGTCCAGACCGCAAGCGCCTCGCCCTTGCGGCCGACGAGCGGGAAGCGGACGTAGAGCGACGGGTGGGCGAGCTCGACGTATTTGTCGTCGCCGGCCTGCTCGTGCTGCGACAGCGACGTCCCGCAGCGCGGACACCACTGCGTCGAGCGGTGCCCCATGTAGAGCCAGCCGCGCGCCTGGCACTCCTTCAAGAAGCGCCAGATGTACTCGATGTTCGTGTCGGAGAACGTGTAGTACGTGTTCGCCCAGTCCATCCACATCCCGAGCCGCCGCGACTGCTCGGTCATCACCGCGCCGTACTGCGCGACCCGCTCCTTGCAGCGCTGCGCGAACTCGGCGAGCCCGTAGTCCTCGATCTCCCGCTTCGAGCCGAAGCCGAGCGAGCGCTCGACCTCGACCTCGACCCACAGCCCCTGCGAGTCGAAGCCGTTCTGGTAGCGCTGGTCGAAGCCGCGCATGGCCTTGTAGCGCTGGAAGACGTCCTTCAGCGTGCGGCCCCACGCGTGGTGGACGCCCATCGGGTTGTTGGCCGTGATCGGGCCGTCGATGAAGCTCCACTTCGGGGCGCCGCGGTTCTGCTCACGGAGCCGCTCGAAGACCCGCTCGGAGTCCCACCAGGCAAGGATCTCCCGCTCGAGGGCGGGGTGATCGGGCTTGTCCGGCAACCGTGCGAACATGCCTCGATTCTATGGAGGGAACAACTGCGGGTTCCGATCCGTTCTAACTGGGGTACGACCCCTTGACCAACGAAAGGAATCAATGGCAACTGCAGTGAAGACGTCCGACTTCGAGACGGAGGTGCTCCAGAGCGACACCCCCGTGCTCGTGGACTTCTGGGCGGAGTGGTGCGGCCCGTGCCACGCGGTCTCGCCGATCCTCGACAAGATCGCGGCGGAGCGCGAGGGCGACCTGAAGCTCGTGAAGGTGAACATCGACGAGGAGCAGGAGCTGGCGCTTCGGTACGGCGTCCAGTCGATCCCGACGATGATCCTCTTCAAGGGCGGTGAGCCCGCGGCGGCGGCGATCGGGGCGCAGCCGAAGGGCTCGCTCGAGCGGGCGCTAGGTTTGGCGGCCGAGGGCTAGGCGCCCTCGGCTTCTTCTTTTTCCGGATAGGCGACGGGAGCGGCCGCCCGCGCCGCCGGCTCCTGCACCAGGCTGAGCACGCGCATTCCGTGGACGAACGTGACAGTGCCGCCGAGCCAGCCGCCGATCGTGAGGAAGGCCCAGCCGATCGCGGTGAGGATGAACGGACCGGTGCCGACGAGGCCATGCGAGTAGTGCTTGTGTCCGACGAGGATCGCGATCACGAAGAAGACGGTCGCGGTCGCCATCGAGACCGCGTGCCAGGTCGCCGTCCGCCAGAGCGACGAGCCCCACTCGATCGTCAGCCAATCCAGGAAGCCGGTGAGGACGGTCGCGCCTGAGCTGATCGCTGCGACGACGAGGGCGATCCACCATGCGTACGCGCCGTTGTGTGTCGTGATGCCGACCACCTGGATGAACGCGGCGATCAGCGCAAACGTGTAGGACCCGATCGTCACGTCCGTGAGCGGGGGATGGATCGGATGTCCCGGCAGTCCCTTCCAGAGGTCTTCCAGCTTCATCGCGGCGGGAGATTCGTTCCCCAGCCGCTCGCGCTGAAACGCTGCGGTGTCTAGGCTTCCTGCGTATCCAGGAAGGCGAGGAACGCCGCGTACTTCGCGAGGTAGCTCTCGATCTCGGCGACCCCCGCCCCGGCCCAGTCCTCGAGCCAGGTCTCGCTGAGGTCGTCCTCGATCCGGTGCAAACCGCGCTCGCTCATCCTCTAATGATCGGCGCGCGACTCGGACGACACCATGGGCCATACGGCTCAACTTTCCGGCCCGAGAGACCCATATGCTCGTGCGCCGGGGCAGACATTCCTCGTCGTCAACCCGCGGTCGGGCGGCCCGCGGGACTTCGCCGCGAGCTTTTGAACGCCGCGCGCGAGTGCGGAATCGAGACCCACTTGCTGGGACCAGACGATCGGCTAGGTGAGGTCGTACCCGGCACCGGTGGACTTTCGGATCGAACCGCACGCGCTACGCGTGCTGGTTCCGCCACGCGTCTAGCACGGTTGCGATCAGACCGTCGAACGCGAGCTCCGCCGCGTGCGGGAGCTCGTCGCGGGCGAACCAGCGCAGCTCGGCCACGTCGTCGGTGGCCTGCGGGTCACCCGGTTCGAGGCGCCCGGTCCAGAAGACGTTGAGCGTGGAGCGGCCCGCGTAGTCGCCCATCCAGATCCCGAGCAGCCTCTCGACCTCGACACCGAGGCCGGTCTCCTCGCAGACCTCCCGGCGCAGGCCGTCCAGAGGGTGCTCGCCCTCGTGAATGAAGCCGCCGATGACGTCCCAGCTGCCGAGAAAGGGCTCAACCGCGCGGCGGGCGAGGAGAACGCGATCACCGTCCTCCGGCAGCACGCTCGCGGTCACGGCCGAGTGCGGATAGAACACGAAGCCGCACGAACCGCATTCGACGCTCTCGGCCGCTCGCGCGATAGCCTCGCCGCAGATGGGACAGAACCGCCAGCCGTCGACGATGCTCATGGCTAACACGATATGAGTCCGCGAGCTGCGGGAGCGACGCAGCACGAGCTGTCTCGAGTGGGACTCCTCGCGACGCTGCCTGGTGAGACGCTCGCCCGCCTTGCGCACCAGATGCGCCGCGAAGACGTACCCGCAGGCGCTGCGGTGGTCAAGGAAGGTGACGAGGGCGCGCGGTTCTACGTGGTGCTCTCCGGCCTGCTGGCGGTGAGTCAGGTCTCGCGCGGACCCCAGAGCGTCCTCCGTCCCGGCGATTACTTCGGCGAGGTGGCGCTCGCGATGAAAGTGCCGCGTACCGCGACCGTGCGTGCGCTGACACCAGCGACCGTCGCCAGCTGCGACCAGGCGACGTTCGACGAATATGTCCGGCCATTGTTTTCCGATTAGTCGTTATGGTCGCTGACCTATGACGGGGTTTAGTCGGGCACGCGGGCAAAGCCCGCATGCCCTTTGTGGCGGCACCGCAACTGGTGCCCCAGGCCCCTTGTTCGCGGAGGATTGATGCACGTCCTCGCCGGTCTCGGCGGCATTGTCTTGATCCTGGCGATGCTCGGCGAGTTCTTCGTCGCGTTCATGCTGCCGCGGCGCGTGAAGCGGGATCCGCGGATTGCGCGCGGGATCTATCAGGCCCTGTGGCGACCGTGGCGCGCGACGGCAGCGCGGCTCTCGCCTGCGGCAGAAGACACCGTGCTGGGCTTCTTCGGCCCGCTTGCATTGCTGATCGAGCTCGTCGTCTGGGTCGTCGGGATCATGATCGGCTTCGCACTGTTGCAGTGGGCATTCGGTTCCGAGCTCGGTGCGGGGAGCTTCACGTTCGGCGATGATTTCTACTTCAGCGCGGGCGCATTCCTGAGCGCAGCCGTGAACCTCGTCGCGGTCGGTCGAGCCGCCAAGGCGCTGTCGATCGCCGAGGCGGCGACCGGCGTCGGCGTCCTCTTCGTCGTCATCGGTTACTTGCCGTCGATCTACTTCGCGTTCTCGCGACGCGAGGTCGCAGTCTCGCAGCTGGCGTCCCGCGCCGGCACGCCGCCGAGCGCGCTGCACCTGCTTCGCCGGATCTCCGAACGCGAACGGTGGGAGCAGCTGCGGGACTATCTCGGCGAGGCCGAAGGGTGGGTCGCCGAGATGATGGAAACACACCTCTCCTATCCGTTGCTCGCGTACTACCGCTCGCAGCACGTGAACCAGAACTGGCTTGCTGCGCTGACGACGATCGTCGACACGTCGGCGGCGATCATCGCGGCGCTGCCGGAGGGCGTGCCTGCGGTCGCCGAGCAGACGTACGTGATCGGTCGCCACGCGCTCTCCGACCTCGCGCACACGTTCCGCGTTCCCGCTGTCGAGGCAGATCGGCTCAGCGACGACGTCTTCCACGACGTCTGGGCGGCTTTGGAATCGCATCCTTGGCGCGAGGAAACGATCGATGAGGAGACGATGCGCCGCCGGCTGGATCATCTGCGCAACGAGTACGAACCGAACGCGATCGGATTGAGCATCGCGCTGGCACTGGCGCTGCCGGGCTGGGCGCGAACCGAACGGCCTGCACGCGCGCCCCGTCCGCGGCGTGTGCGGACTAGGGCGTGAAGGAGTAGACCGCGCCCGTCGGCGCCGAAGCCGCGCCGCCGAGAACGATCACGCGCGAGCCGACTACCACCGCCGCGGCATCTGCGAGCGGCTGCGGCAGTTGCGCGGCCGTACTCGTCGCACCGGTGGCGGGATCGATTCGAAGGATCTTCGCGGACGCATTGCCGGCCGCAGTTCTTCCGCCGATCAGGTACAGCGCTCCACCTGACGCAACGAGCGGCGCGTGCGCGAGAGGCTGCGGCAAGGCACGGATTCGTCTGACGTTCCCGGTTGAAAGGTCGACGGCCTCGATCGCGGCTGTCTCGCCGGACTGCGTCAGTCCGCCGGCGACGTAGATCGTGTTTCCGATCGCCGCGACCCCTGCGTAGCGGAGGCCGCGCGGCAGACGCGCGACCACCGACATCCGCGCACCGTTCATGCGCAGAACCGCCGTCGCGTAGCGCGCGCCGGTATAACCGCCGACGAGGTACGCCCGGCCCCCGACGACCACGGCACCGAGGTCGGATAGCGGCTCGCTCAGCCCGCCGGCCGGCTTTGCCCGACCGGTGCGGGGATCGACGCGGACGACGGCGGGCGAGGAGACCGCCTGTCCGCCGCCGTACAGGTAGACGGCGCGGCCCACGAGCGCAGCGGCGTCGTCGTGCGTCGGCGTCGGCAGCCGTCCCGCGTCGACGAGATGTTGCGGGCGTCCGATCAGCACCTCGCTCGACGATGTGTTCCCGACAAGCCCGCCCAGCGCAACGAGACGTCCGTCGGGCAACGCGAGGACGGCGAGCCGCGAGGCGGGGCGCGGCAGAGAACCGATCCTGGTCACGGCGATCAGCGCTTGTCTCTTCTGCGTTCGCAGCGCCTGCGACTTGTGCGCGGTGGCGGTCTCGATCGCCGACGGGAGCAGGTCGAGGCCGTCCGGCTTGTTCAGGTATCCCGGGCTCGCGCTGGGGACACCGGTGTGTCCGTACTGCCAGACGATTCGCTTCGTGCGCGGGTCGATGACGATCACGCGGTGGTTCCAGTCGTCGTTGGCGGCGATCATTCCGTTCGGCAGCAGCACGGCGAGCGAAGGTTTCGCAAGCTCGTTCGGTCCGCTTGCCGCGCCGAACGACCACGTCACCTGACCGGAACGCGTGAGCTCGACGATCTTCCCGGGGATCGTGAACCCGGAGACGAGGGTGCGGCCGTTCGGCAAGAGCTGCGCATCGGACGGATATGAGACGGGCGAGCGAATCGACCAGACGAGGTTTCCCTTCGCATCGAGCCGGTCGATCCAGCCGCCGATCTCGGTGACGAGCAGCCCGCCGTCCAGCAGCGGCGTGTCGCCGTTCGGGCTCGAAAAGCCGCGCGGCGGATCATGTGCGCAGCTCCCGCCGAGGATGCGCAAGACCCGTTTCGAGTGCGAGAGGAGCACGATGCGGCAGTTGCGGATGTCCGCGACGGTCGTCGTCCCATTCGCAAGCCGGTACGCGTCGTCGGGCGCATCGAGGTAGCCGGCGCTCGAACCGGGCACCGCGTCGTGACCGTACCGCCAGATCTTCCGCTTCCGCGGAATGGAGAGCTCCGTCAACGTGTCGTTGAACTCCTCGTTCGTGATGATCGAGTCGAAGCCCGGTGTGAAGAACGCATCGTCCGGTCCGCGCAGGCTCGTGGCCTGCCAGACGACCTGCTTCGTCGGACTGACGATCAGAGCGCGGTTGTTGTCGCGATCGGCGATCAGTAGGTAGCCGGGAAGCGGCCCGCGGCGAATCGGCGGCAGGTGGAAAACTCGCTGTGCAGGTTCAGTCGGTGTGTCCGTGCGTACCGCACGCGTGATCGTCGTTGTCGCATGTGTTGCGGACTGGGCCGCGTGGCGCGCGGACGAGGAGCAGCCGGCCACGGCGAACGCAAGTGCAAGGAGGAGGACGGGCCGGCGCATCCGCGATGTCTACACGTTCGAGCGTTGCGCTTCCGTTAAGACTGCATCGGACAGGCGCGGCCACGCTTCCTTGGCCCACTCGCCGAACTCGAGATCCGTGAGGCAGCCGAGTGCGAGCTCGGCCTCTGGATCGACCCAGAGGAAGGTGCCGCTGCCGCCGAAGTGGCCGAAGGTACGAGGCGAGTTCAGCGTGCCCGTCCAGTGCGGCGATTTCGCATCGCGCAACTCGAAGCCGAGCCCCCAGTCGTTCGGATCCCACCGTCCGTAGTCGGGCAGGACGCCGGCGAGCCCCGGGAACTGCACGGTCGTGGCCTCCGCCAGCGTTTCCCGTGCCACCAGTTGCGGAGCCTGCAGCTCGTCGGCAAGCAGCAGCAGGTCGTCGAGTGAACCGTAGAGGTCCGCCGCGGGCGAGCCGCGCAGCTCGGCGCGCATTCCGAGTGGGCGAATGACAGCCTCGGTGAGGTACTCGACGAAGGGCATCTCTGCACGCGCAGCGATGTGGTCGGCGAGCGTCTCGAACCCGACATTGGAATAGATCCTGCGCCGGCCGACATGTGCGGTCGGCCCGCCGGGCTCGAAGGGCAGCCCGGACGCGTGTGCGAGCAGGTGGCGGACCGTCGATCCCTCGGGGCCGGCAGGCTCGTCGAGGTCGATCGTGCCCTCCTCGGCGGCGACAAGCGCGGCGAGCGCGGTCACGAGCTTCGTCACCGATGCCCAGCGGAACTCTCGGCTCCTATCGCCGAGCGTGTCCACGGTGCGGCCCCGCACGACGACGCCGACTGCGACGTTCGTCGCCGGCCAATCCCGTACTTGCAGCAGCGCCTCCACGCCGCGATGCTAGTCGGATGGAACGGCGACGAATCTCGTCGGGCTCCGCATATGAGGAGCGCTTCGGTTACACGCGCGCGGTCGTTGCGGGCGAGCACGTGTGGGTCTCGGGTACCGCGCCGATCATGCCCGGCGACGCAGATCCGCCAGTGGACGCATACTCGCAGGCGAGGCGCTGCATCGAGATCATCGCGGCCGCGCTCGACGAGGCAGGAGCGACACTCGACGACGTCGTTCGCACACGGATGTACATCACGAGCCCGGAGCTGTTGGACGAGGTCGGCCGCGCACACCGCGAAGCATTCGGCAACGCACGGCCCGCGAACACCGGAGTCGTCACAGGACTCATGGATCCGCGCTGGCTCGTCGAGATCGAAGCGGAGGCAGTGCTGTCCGGAAGATGAAGCAGATCTATCCAGCCTCGATCACCGGCAAGGGCGCGCGCGTCGTCGGCGGGAGCGTGCTCGACCACGCGTTCGGGGCAAGCGATCCATACACGCTCGGCGTCGAGGAGGAGTACATGCTGCTCGACGCGGAGAC
>JBKPJA010000245.1:0-24422 GCA_046730515.1 Actinomycetota bacterium
AAGTGTGCGCATTCGGTAGCGATAGACCGCCCAACCGCAGCCGGCGCCCAGCAGGAGGGCGAATGGAACTCCTCCGATGCTGCCGATGATTCCTCCGATGATCCCGAGAACGCCGACGACGATGAGCGGGAGCCCGATGACGATTCCGATGATCGTGAGGCTCAGGATGATTCCGGCGACGAGCGCGAAAATGCCGAGCGCTATCAGCAGACCACTCACCTTGAGCGCAAAGAGGACTGCAAGCGCGCCGATTACGACGCCTGCAATCACCGCGTTCCGCTTTGCACGCCGAACCTCATCCATCGACGCTGCGGATTCTACGACGGCCCGCCTGGATAGCATCGGTCCGATGAAGGTCTTCAACCTCAATGCAGACGAATGGGACCGCACCGAGGAACGCTCTGGCTGGCGCAGTAAGGACGCTTGGGTCGGCCACCACATCGGCGCCGAGCTGATCGGCGGCAGCATGTACGAGCTCGAGCCCGGCGATCGGCTCTGGCCGTACCACACGCATCACGCGAACGAGGAATGGGTGATCGTCCTTCGCGGTAAGCCGACGCTTCGGACCCCCGAGGGAGAGCAGAGGCTCAACGAGGGCGACGTCGTGTGCTTTGCGCGCGGCAAAGAAGGCGCGCATCAGATCCGCAACGAGACGGAGGCGCCGATTCGCGTCTTCATGCTCTCGACGCTGATCGCGCCCGACGTCGTCGAGTACCTCGACACCGGGAAGATCGGCGCGCGCAGCGTCAAAGGCGAACGCATCCTCCTCGCGCGCCCCGGCCCGGAGCTCGACTACTGGGAAGGCGAGGACTAGCCCGCTCCGTGCACGGCGCCCACCACCATCGACTCGACGCGGATCGTCGCGCGCTGGGCGCTGCGCTGGCGATCGTCGTTGCCGTCATGGCCGCCGAGCTCGCGGCCGGCGTCGTCGCTCACTCGCTCGCGCTGCTCGCCGATGCGGGACACATGGTCACCGACGCAGGGGCGCTGGTGTTCGGCCTCGTCGCAGCGCGGATGGCCGCGCGACCGGCGAGCGGCCGCTGGACCTTTGGGTACTCGCGTCTCGAGATCCTCGCAGCGCAAACGAACGGGATCGCGCTTGCGCTGGTCGCCGTGTGGGTCGTCTACTCCGCCGTCCGACGACTGATCTCGCCGCACGAGGTGCACGGCGGGATCGTCCTCGCGGTTGCGCTCGGTGGAGCCGCAGCGAGTCTCCTTGCCGGGGCGTTCCTCGCGCGAGCGAGCCGCGAGAGCCTGAACGTTCGCGGCGCGTTCTTGCACGTGGTCACGGACGTGGCCGCGTTCGGGGCAGCCGCGGTCGCAGGTGCGCTCGTGCTGATCACGGGTTGGAACCGGTTCGACCCGCTCGCGAGCCTCGCGGTCGCGGCGCTGATGGTCTGGTCGGCGCAGCGGCTCCTTCGTGAGTCGACGGCGATCTTTATGGAGACCTCGGGCGACATCGACCCTGAGGCGGTCGAGCGTGCGCTCGCCGCCGAACCGGACGTCGTTTCCGTTCACGACTTGCACGTGTGGACGGTGACGAGCGGTTTCCCGGCGGTCTCCGCGCACGTGCTCGTCGGTCACGGCGCGGACTGTCATGCCGCCCGCGCGCGCCTCGAGCAACTGCTGACGCAACGCTTCGGGCTCGCGCACTCCACGCTCCAGGTCGAGCACTCGCCGCCCGGAGCCCTTCCGCGCCGCCGTTTGCCGCTCGTCCCCCGTTGAGGCCGGCTTCTAGGGAGCCGTCGTTCCGAGCGTTGCGGCGATCTCGTCGATCGCGGCTTGCTCGGCTGGGCTGACGCTCACTCCATCCTCTCGGTGTGCGTTGGCGACTTTGTCCGCAAGGTTGAGGACGAACCGCTTGTACTCATCGACCTCGGCCGGCGTCGCCTTGGTCTCGAGCAGCCCGATCGCGTCGCGCAGGTGTTGCAAGCCGTGCTGCTTCAGGTCGTCGGGAGAGGGGTAGCGCGTGTGATCCACCTCGGGCTTCTCGGAGACGATTGCGTCGAGCAGCTCGCTCTCGCCGTGCTGCTTGCGCGCCTCCGTGTAGGCCTTCGCCATCGCGAACGTCTCCCGGAAGGTTCCGCCTCGCTGTGCGGTGAGGACGATCGACCCGGCGCTCGGAGGTCCCTCGCGCACGAGCTTCCACTCATCCGGGGTGAAGTCGCTCTTCCCAGTCATGTCGTTTCTCCTCTCGACTCGTGGCCGGACCGTTCTGACCGGACAGGGTAGGCGTCGTTAGAGTCCGGCGCGTGCCGAGACTCGACGGCAAGACGGCGGTCGTCACCGGTGCATCGAGCGGCATCGGTGCGGCGACCGCGCAGGCGCTCGCGCGCGAGGGCGCCCGCGTGATCGGGGGAGCGCGACGAGCCGACGAGATCGCTCCGCCGATCGAGGGCCACCTCCTCGACGTCACCGATCCGGAGAGCTGCGAGCACTTCGTCGCGAGGGCTGCGGCCGACGGGCTCGACATCCTCGTCAACGCGGCGGGGCTCGCGCTCGGCCGCGACCCGTTCGACGGGAGCACCGAGGAGGACGAGCGAACCGTGCTCGAGACGAACGTGAACGGGCTGATCCGGATGACCCGTCTCTGTCTCCCGCACCTGCGCGACGGCGGGTACATCGTCAACATCGGCTCGGTTGCCGGGCGGCAGGCGTATCCGAGCGGATCGCTCTACGTCACCTCGAAGTTCGCGGTGCGAGGCTTCACGTACGCGCTGCGGGAGGATCTGCTTGGCCGTCCGATCCACGTCACGACCGTCGATCCGGGGCTTGTGCACACTAACTTCTCGCGTGTGCGCTTCCGCGGCGACGAAGAGGCGGCGCGCAAGGTGTACGAAGGCGTCGAGGCGATGACCCCGGAGGACATCGCGGAGTGCATCGTCTTCGCCGTCACGCGTCCGCCGCACGTGAACGTGGACGAGCTCGTCGTCAAAGCGCTGGCGCAATCCTCGGGCGGCCGGATTCTTCGCACCGAGACTTGAGCGGCGAGCTCCGCATCCTCGAAGGCTCGACCTTCTGCATCTGCAACCTCGTCGGCGACATGGGCATGGACGTCGAGGGTCTCTTCGCCGACGACACACGCTTCCTCTCCCACTTCCGGCTCACCCTGAACGGCGAGGCGCCGCTGCTCCTCTCGTCAGACCGGATCGAGTACTTCTCGGCAGCGTTCTTCATGCGCAACCCGCTCGTCGCCGGTCTCAATCCGGACGAGCTGTCGATCAGGCGGGAACGCTTCGTCGGCGAGGGAATGCAGGACCGCATCGTCGTCGAGAACCAGGGAATGCGGCGGCTCGAGTTCACGCTCGAGCTCGAGGTCGGCACCGATTTCGCAGACATCCTGGCCGTCAAGGACCACGACTTCGCGCTCGGCGATCCGCTGCATGCGGCGCCGCTGCCCGCGCGCAAGGCCGCGCACTTCGACGCCGAGGGGACTCAGTTCCTGATCGAGGACGACGGCGACCTGCCGCTCAAGACGCAGATCGTGCTGTCACGGGGCGGCGACGTCGCCGACTCAGCGGTTCAGTACCGGATCAGCCTGGAGCCGCGCGAGCGCTGGGAGTTGCACGTCGACGTGTTTCCGGTTCCCGACGGCGAGTTACTGACACCGCACTTCGCGGAGCGACGGTTCGGCGAGGAGGTCGGTCGCGTGCGCGACTCGCTCGCCGCGTGGCAGCTCCGCATTCCGCAGCTCCGTGCGTCATGGGACGATCTCGAGCGGTCATTCAGACAGGCGGTCGCCGACCTCGCGTCGCTCCGAATGCGCTCGAACGGCGCCGGCTCGGGGATCGGCAAGCTCCCGGGCGCCGGCGTCCCGTGGTTCATGACGGTGTTCGGCCGCGACACGATCATCACGTGCCTGCAGACATTGCTGTTCGGGCCCGAGCTCGCGCGCACGGCCCTGGAGGTGCTGGCGGAACTGCAGGCGACGAAGGACGATGGGTCGATCGACGCCGAGCCCGGCAAGATCGTCCACGAAGTC
Organism: Actinomycetota bacterium; assembly: GCA_046730515.1. Classification (GTDB taxonomy): domain Bacteria; phylum Actinomycetota; class Thermoleophilia; order Gaiellales; family Gaiellaceae; genus 3-1-20CM-4-69-9. The sequence continues at coordinate 3,983 of JBKPJA010000245.1, forward strand.
CGTCACGGCAAGGCCGCGCGCACCTTCTTCGAGCGCTACTACGGGACGGTAGACGCGACACCGCTCTACCTGATTCTGCTCTCGGAGGTGTTCCGGTGGACGGATGACGTCGCGCTCGTGCGCAACTTCAAAGAGCCGGCATTGCGGGCCCTGGAGTGGATCGACAAGTGGGGCGACCACGATGGGGACGGGTTCGTGGACTACAAGCGGCGTGCGGCCAAGGGCGCGGTAAACCAGTCCTGGAAGGACTCCGAGGATTCGCAGCGCTTCCACGACGGCTCCCTCGCGGAGCCGCCGATCGCGCCGTGTGAGATCCAGGGGTACGTCTACGACGCCAAGCTCCGCGCCGCGGAGCTCGCACGCGAGGTCTGGCGCGACCGCGAGCTCGCAGGGAGGTTGGAGCGGGAAGCGGAGGAGCTACGGCGCCGCTTCGACGAAGCGTTCTGGGTTGACGATCGCGGAGGGTTCTACGCCCTCGCGCTCGACCGCGACAAGACGCCGGTCGATTCGCTCTGCTCGAACATCGGTCATCTGCTGTGGAGCGGCATCGTCCCCGAGCACCGCGTCGAGCAGATCGTCGACGCGCTGATGGGCGACGGCCTGTGGTCCGGCTGGGGCGTGCGCACGATGTCGACGGGTGACGCGGGTTACAACCCGCTCTCGTACCACAACGGAACCGTCTGGCCGCACGACAATTCGATCGTCGCGCTCGGGCTCGCGCGCTACGGGCGCTGGCCCGAGGCGCAACGGATCATCCAGCGGATGATCACTGCTTCTGCGCGCTTCGGGTATCAGCTGCCGGAGGTGTTCGCAGGGATGGGACGTTCGGAGACGCCGTTCCCGGTCGCATATCCGACGGCCGCGCGTCCGCAGGCGTGGGCGGCGGGGACGCCCGTCCTCCTGCTGCAGGTCTTGCTCGGGCTGCAGCCCAACCGCGAGCGGCACGCGCTCCTGACGCGGGCACCGGACGCGCTGCCGTCGTGGGCGGGAAACGTCCGCCTGAGCGGCGTGCGCGCGTTCGAGGGCGCGTGGGACGTGAGGCTCGAGGACGGCAAGGTGTGGGTCGAGAAAGCCTAGTGGCTCGACCGACGCAATGAGATCGGCCGAGCCGCTATGAGAATCGCCATCCTCGCACCGGCCTGGTTCGCAGTTCCGCCGACCGGCTACGGCGGCATCGAGTGGGTGGTCGCGCTGCTCGCGGACGGGCTCGTCGACGCAGGGCATGAGGTGACGCTCTTCGCTTCCGGCGACTCGCGCACGAAGGCGAAGCTCGCCTACGTCTTCCACGACGCACCGAGCGCACAGATCGGACGCACGATGCCCGAGCTCCAACACGCGCTCGCGTGTTACGCGCGGGCCGACGAGTTCGACGTCATCAACGACCACAGCGGAATGCTCGGCGCCGTGCTCGGCGGTAGCGTCGACACGCCCGTCGTGCACACCGTCCACGGCCCGCTCGACGGCGATCCCGGCGAGGTCTACGAGCTGATCAACGAGGTCGCGCCGCAGGTCGGGATGATCTCCATCTCCATGAATCAGCGTAAGCCGCGGCCGCATCTCAACTGGGTCGCAAACTGTCATAACGCGCTCGACTTCTCCGTCTATCCGTTCAAGCCGACCCGCGGCAACTATTTGCTCTTCCTCGGCCGTCTCAGCCCCGACAAAGGCGCGCACCGAGCAATCGCCGTGGCGATGGAGATGGGGCTGCCGCTGAAGATCGCAGGGAAGAAGCAGGATCCGAAGGAGCTCACGTACTTCCACGAGTTCGTCGAGCCGCACCTCGTCGACGGGATCGAATACCTCGGCGAGGTCTCCCACGGTGAGAAGGTGGAGCTGCTCCAAAACGCGCGTGCGACGCTCTTCCCGATCGAGTGGGAAGAGCCGTTCGGGCTCGTGATGATCGAGTCGATGGCCTGTGGGACGCCGGTGATCGCGACCCGGTGGGGCGCCGTCCCCGAGGTGATCGACCACGGGCACAGCGGGATCATCGTCGACGACTACCGCATCATCCCGGTTGCGCTCGAGGAGGCCGACAAGCTCGATCCATACGACATTCGCCGCTACGTCGAGCAGGAGTTCTCCGCCGACCGGATGGTGAGCGACTATATCGCTGCATATCGCACAATCACCGAGCAGCGCCGCTCGTTCTGACTTTCACAGGATCTTTACGGTCCCCCGCCTTTCTCGTTACGACTGACGGGAAGAGAGAAGACGTACGTCAAAAGGGGGTCTAACCATGCGACGTATTTTCCTGCTATCGCTGCTCGCGCTCGGACTGATCGCGTTGCCGTCAGGTTTGGCGGCAACGACGGAAGTCTCGATCACGAGCACCGGTTTCCATCCAAACGCCATCACGATTCCGGCGGGCGACGCGCTGACCTGGTCGAACGGCGACACCGCCAGGCACCAGGTCGTCGCCAACGACGGGTCCTTTAGCTCGCCCGTCCTCGCGTCGAAGCAGAGCTACTCGCACACATTCAAGGCGGGCGGCTCCTTCGCGTATCACGATGGGCTGCATCCCTCGCTGAGGGGCAGCGTGGCGGTGATCCCCGTGCGCACGGTCTGGATCACGTCGAACGGCTTCGTGCCTCTGACGATGTCCATCCGGACTGGTCAGACCGTCACATGGGTGAACAAGACCAACGCCAACAAGCAAGTCACTGCTGACGACGCTTCCTTCGCGTCGCCTGTGCTCGCGGCTGGTGCCCGGTACTCGCACACGTTCTCGACAGCGGGTACGTTCGGCTACCACGACGGGCTGCAGCCGGCGTTGAAAGGAACCGTGGTCGTGACCGCGCCTCCGGTCGGCGAGTCGATCACGCTCGAGAGCAACGTCGACGTGGTCACCTACAGCGGCTCGCTGCTTTTGAGCGGTGCCGTCTCGAACGGGACGGCCGGCGAGAAGGTAGCGATCACCGCGAATCCGGCTAGCGCAGGCATGAAGGCGGCGAAGTCGGTGCTGACGACGACGACGGCCGCGAACGGATCGTTCAGCGCGACCGTCCATCCGGTCGTCCACACCGTCTACGTCGCGTCGACCGGGAAGAGCACGAGTGATCCGCTCTCGATCGACGTTCGGCCGCGTCTGCGACTCGCACGTCTGGGTCGTACACACGCAGTCGCGACGGCCTTCGCGGCGCGCAGCTTCCTTCACCACTACGTGCTGCTGCAGCGGTTCCGCAGCCGCAGCGGCGTGTGGGCGACGATCGCACGCGTGCGGTTCACGCGCGTGACGAGCGGCGCCTCACCGACGGTGATGTCGGGAGCGGTGTTCCGCCTGCACGTGCGCCACGGCTTGCGGCTGCGTGTGTTCATGCCGTTCGGTCAGGCACGACCCGGGTACGTCTCGGGTTCGAGTAACGCGATCCGCAGCTAACGCAACGCGCTAAGGGTCAGACCCCTTCTCGGGGTCTGACCCTTTTTCGTAGTTCGGCCGCAGGTACGCCTCCTCGAAGCCCGCTCTGACGTCGATGGGAGTTCGAACGCCTCCGCTGCGACCATGCCGAAGTCGCCTGCCTGCTCGGAGCCGATCTCCTCGATGCGCAGATAAGTAGCGACGTTCGTCGGCCGATCTGTTCCGCGGCGGAACTTCATCCACGCATAACCAGCTGGGTCGAAACCGCGTGCGCCGAGCATCTCTTCAAGCGATTCGGGTTGCGCCGTCGGAGCCACGGGAATGGCGAAGCGCTGCGCGCGTCCGGCGAAGAAGTCCATGATCGCCTGCACATCCTGGTCGCCCAAGGGCCGATCGACTCCCGCGCCAAGCGCGGTTGAGCATCGTCGTAGGCGCCCCGAATGCAACGCACGTCGCGCCGTCGATCTCTGCGGACGCGATTCCGAGCTCACGCGCGACAGCTCCGGGCGCCTGCTGCCACATCGACCGAAACGCGGCGCGTTCGATCCGCTCTAGCTCGTCCACGACCGGCCGCCGCTCCAGCCGTACCAGCGCTGTGGCTCGACCCAGGCGGTGACGCTTCGGCGGTCGCGGTTGCGATATTCCGGTCCCGTGTAACGCCGGGCGAGGCGGTCGATGTCGGAGAGGTCGGGATCATCCTCGATCGACACGACGCGCCCCATCAGCGTGACCTGGCGGTACCACTCGTCGAGATCGATGGCGGTGAGCGCGACGCGTGGATCGCGGCGCATGTGGCCGAGGCGGACGCGGCTCGCGTCCATGTTGAGCAGAACGCGTCCGTCTTCCCAGTCGTACCAAGTTGCGGCGGTGTGCGGCGAGCCGTCCGGCCGCACCGTGGCGACCACTGCGGCACGCGGCTGGGCGAGGAACGCGTCGACGTCCTCGGGGACCGGAACTCGTGGCATCAACGGACCTTATCCACGACGTAGTCGAACAAGCGCCGTCGGGTGGACTCGTCGACGCGAATTGGCGCGTTGTCGAGATAGGCCGCGAGTGCGGCCTCGACCGATGGCTTCAGCTCGGCGGGAAGTCGTTCGAGCGCCCATCGCGCGCCGGTCACCTTTGAGTGGAGATCGCGCCTTTCCAGTGTCGCCCAGATTCGGCAAGGGCTCAGGATCCCGTACGTCTCTGACTCGACGTCGCGTGCCCACTCGAGATCGCGGAGCAACGAATCCCGAAGATCTTCGAACGGAACTTCAGGCATGAGGTCTTGCGGTGCCGGTCCGACGACCGCGACGCCGGCTGTGCGCGCTGCGGTGACGTGTGCCGCGAGATCTGCATTCGGTCGCGAGAGCTCCTCGAGTCGCCGCGCCGGATCGGCCTCGAAGCGGTCGCGATTCGACTCGCTGTAGTGGAATTCGTACGGGGACGGATGGCGCCAGTGCGCGAGCTGGTCTGTCGTGACGAGATCGAGCTCGATCTCATGGGGAGTCTTCGACACGTTTAGGAGGAGCTCGACAAGTCGCAGCTTGTCTGTCTGCGTGAGCGTCTCGTCGACGACCACCAGAACGTCGATGTCGCTGCGTCGTGGGTTGAAGCAGCCGAGTACCAGGGATCCGTGCAGGTAGGCCGCGCGTAGCCCTTGATGCAACACATCGCGGAGGCCTGCGACAAGCAGGTCGATCTGTGCTCTTACGCTGCTTGGCGCTTCTCCGCCCACCGCTTCAGACCCGCGTAGGACTGCCAGAGCGGCATCGCGCGGTCGTACTCCTCACTGCTGTCGTGTGCAGCAGCTGCTTCGAACTCTTCTTGCGACACCCCTCCGGCGACGATCGACGTCCATTCCCCGAGTCGTCGACGCAGTTGCTCGAGATGTTCTCGCGGATCGTGCGCTACGCCGAAGTGGATCACCGCGAGCTCCTGGGGATCGCGCCTTTCGAGCTCGTCGATTGTCTTCAACCACGCGTCGAGATCGAACTCCGGCGGCGGTGTCGGCGGCAGCACGTATTCATGCGGCTGGATGCGTACGCCGGCGGCGTCCCCGCAGTAGATCGTTCCGTCCGCGTCCACATAGACGACGTGATGTGACGCATGGCCCGGCGACGGGAAGCATTCGAACCCGAGCACGCGCTCACCGACGATGTGAATGTTGTGCTCGGGAACAGGCGCGAGCTCGCCCCAGAGGGTGTCGAACGTGTCGCCGTAGAGCCGACGCGCGCTCGACTCGAGTCGCGACGGGTCGACGAGATGCGGCGCGCCGATCTCCGACACGTGCACCTGTAACGCGGGGTGCTCGCGGACGAGCACTCCGGCTGCGCCCGCGTGGTCGAGATGGATGTGCGAGAGGAGAAGGTGGCGGACGTCGGTGAGCGCGAGCCCGCGCTCCTGCAGACCTCGCTTGAGCGCAGCGACGCACGTGGACGGTCCGCAGTCCTGCAGCGCCGGGCCATCCTCGGTCTCGAGGAGGTACGAACCGATCACGCGCGGGGCGCCTAGGTGGTAGAGATCGATCGGCTCGGTCGTCACGGTTCGATCGTACGCGCGATACTCGAGCCGTGGCCGCCTACGTCATTGCCGACGTTCAGATCTCGGATCCCGACGCGTACAAGGAGTACACCGCGCACACGCCTGCGTCGATCGCGCGCCACGGGGGTCGGTGGGTCGTTCGCGGCGGTACGACACAAGTGCTCGAGGGAGGTTGGAATCCCGGACGGATCGTTGTGATCGAGTTTCCCGGCCTCGACGCGGCGCTGGAGTGGTTCAACTCCGACGATTACCAAGAGCTGGCAGCGATTCGCCGCGCTGCCTCGACCGCGCGGATCCTGGTCGTCGAGGGCGCTTAGGCGGTCGAGGCCGCGGAGCGCACGAGCGCGCCCTCGAGATCCGCAATCAGATCTTCCGCGGACTCGATACCCACCGAGAGGCGTACGAGGTTGCGCGGTGCCGCGAACGGCGCATCCGCCGTCGATGCGTGCGTCATGCGCGCAGGATGCTCGATCAGGCTCTCTACGCCGCCCAGCGACTCCGCGAGGGTGAAGACGGTCGTGCGGCCGACGAGCGCGACTGCTTCCTCCTCGGACTCGGCGAGGAACGAGACCATTCCGCCGAAGTCGCGCATCTGGCGTGCGGCGATCGGATGCCCCGGATGGGTCGGCAGGCCTGGGTAGAGCACCCTCTCCACCCGCGGGTGGAGCTCGAGCCAGCCGGCGACCGCGTGCGCGTTCTTGCAGTGCTCTCGCATGCGCACCGCGAGCGTCTTGATTCCGCGGAGGACGAGCCAGCAATCGAAGGGCCCGGGTACCGCGCCGAGCGACTTCTGGAGGAAGTAGAGGCGTTCGGCGATCGTCGGGTCGTTGGTCGCCGCGAAGCCCCCGATCACGTCTGAGTGGCCGCTGAGGTACTTCGTCGTCGAGTGGACGACGATGTCCGCGCCGAGCTCGAGCGGACGCTGCAGGTACGGCGTGGCAAAGGTGTTGTCGACGGCGAGGATTGCGCCGGCCGCGTGTGCGGCATCCGCGGCTGCGCGGATGTCCACGACATTGAGCATTGGGTTCGAGGGCGTCTCGATCCAGACGAGCCGAGTGCGCTCGTCGAGATGCGCGCCGAGGTTGGCGAACTCCTCGGCCGGCAGGTACTCGAAGACGTAGCCCTTCGGCTGATACACCTGCGACGTCATCCGGTAGACGCCGCCGTACACATCGGCAATGAGCACGACGCGGTCGCCCGGGTTGACGAGGTGCATGATCGTCGTCACCGCGCCGAGCCCCGACGAGAACGCAACGCCGTGTTCCGCGGACTCCAGGCCGGCGAGGCAGAGCTGCAGCGCCGTTCGCGTGGGATTCGCGACGCGCGCGTATTCGTAGCCTTTGTGCGCGCCGACGGCTTCCTGCGCGTACGTCGAGGTCTGGTAGATCGGGACGGTTACCGCGCCGGTGGACGGATCCGGTTCCTGGCCTTCGTGGATTGCGCGCGTCTCGAAGTCGATGCTCGTGATTGTACGGACGGGTCTTTCTTTCGCCGTGTGGGCGCAGCCGAATGGGTCCGCGGCGAGCCGTGTCCGTTTCGCCCAGATCGCGGTCGTCGGCTTGGACGACCGCGAGATCATCGCAACCGGCAGCGAGACGTCCGGCCCGATGTGGACTGATCGTCACACTCTCGTTACGGGGGCCGCGTCCGGTTCGGCCGTACCGAAGGGTCAGACCCTTGTCGGAGCGTCGATTCGGTCGGCACCGAGGAAGCTCGCAAGGCTCCGGAGGGGCCGATTCAGCGACGCCGGCTTCACACCCGGCTCCCACCAGACGCCGTTCACACGCAACACGCGACTCGTCCGGTCGAACACCGGCTCGATGCGGCCGACGAGCCGATCGCCGCGGAGGATCGGCAGCACGTAGTAGCCGTATTCCCGCTTCGGCTTCGGCACGTAGATCTCGAGCCGGTAAGAGAAACCCCACAGCGTCTCGGCGCGCTCTCGATTGTGAACCAGTCGGTCGAAAGGAGAGAGGAACGTCGTCCGGGCGGGGATTGGTCCGTCCTGCGCAGCCGGATGTGCCACGAGCTTTCCGCGTTCGAGCTTGACTCCCAGCGCGCGGAACCGCTTCTCTTCGATCAGTCGCTCCGCCTCGCGCCACGGGATCGTCTCCGTCTGCGGGTACCAACGCTCGGCGAGGTCCCACAGACGCTGGCCTTGCCGGCGGCCGACGACGGCGACACGCCCCCGAGCGGCGAGGATCTCGAGCATCAAACCCATCTGCCGCGCTCCCCACCATTCGTGGCGCGCCTTGCCGATCCGGCTCGCGTGCGTCTCGATCTCTCGTGAGAGCAGCGGCCCGCGACGTTCGAGCTCGCGGAGCACGTAACGGCTAAAGGCTGTGTTCTCCCTCAGGAAGTGCTGCGCCCTCGAGTTCACCGGGCGGCGCATCCGGGCGCGGAGCAGCGCCAGATCCTCAATTGGATAGATGAAGGCACGCCACTCGAGCAGCTTCCGCTCTTCCCACAGGAGCCGGTCCAGCTCGGCGCGGTCGAACCCCTCGATCCGGCTCCAGAGGACGAGATACTGCGGCGGCGCGACCGCCGAGATCGGGTCGATCTGCAGGGAACCGAGCCGGCGAACCGTTTCGAGGACGTCAGTCGCCGAGCCGTCGAGCAGCTGTGAACGCACGGCGATCCGCCGCGCCTGTGCGAGGCTGACCTCGTTGGACTTCGCCACGTTCGCACTTTCGCAGCTACCGGCGGCCCCGGCGCGCGTGCTCGAGGTCGGGTGCGGTCGGCGCGGTGGCGTCACGCCTGCACTCGCAGAAGCGGGGTACGACGTGCTCGGCATCGATCCGGACGCGCCCGTGGGCGAACGCTTTCGCGCGGTCGCGCTCGAGCAATTCGACGAGCAGCCGTTCGATGCCGTCGTCGCGGAACGCGTTTTCCATCACGTGCATCCACTCGAGCCGGCGCTCGACAAGGTGGCGCGGATGTCACCGCTCGTCCTCCTCGACGAGTTTGCGTGGGAGCGGATGGACGAACCGACGTGCGATTGGTACGAGGCGCAACACCGCGCGTTGACCGCAGCCGGCCGCGAAACGATCGGACCGCCGGATCTGGTGCAATGGCGGGCCGAGCACGACGACCTCCACCCGTCTGGCGTCTTGCTCCGAGAGCTTCGCGTGCGCTTCGAGGAACGCCTCTACGAGGACCGCCCGTACCTCTACCGCTGGCTCGCCGGGCCGGCGACCGAGCAGCTCGAGCAGGCGCTCCTCGACGCCGGTGCGATCCAGCCGATCGGTTTTCGCTGGGTCGGCGTTCGCCGCTAGCGCCGCCGCCAGAAATGCGCGTGGGTCTCGTCGTTCGGCTCGGCCGGCAGGACGAGCTCGAAGCTGGAGCCCGTGGGATGGCGTTGCGCGTACAGCAGCTCGCCGCCGTGGGCATGCGCGTACGAGCGGGCGATCGCCAGTCCGAGGCCGACCCCGCCCGGCCGCTGCCGCCCCTGCTCGCTCCGGCGAAAACGTTCGAACAGGAATGGGACGAACTCGCGTGCGACACCCGCACCGGAGTCTTCGACCCGGATCCGGATGTGTTGATCCTTGTGTTCCGCACTGACCGTGACCGGTGGCGCGCCGTAGCGCAGTGCATTCGTCACGAGATTGCCGACCACCCGGTCGACCGCGTTCGGATCGACGTTCACCTCCAGCTCGGCCGGCGCCTCGACGAAGACGTCCTGGGTACGGTCGCCGGCGACCGATGTGACGAGCTCCTCGAGTTGCCGTCGCAGCTGGATCCGCTCACGTTTGATCCTTACGCGCTTCGCGTCGATGCGCGAGAGATCGAGCAGCTGCTCGACCAAGCGGACCATCCGCTCGGACTGCAAGAAGAGCGTTTCGCGAAGCTCGTGCAGCGTCTGCTCGGTGAGGTTGTCGCCGCGCTCTTGCAGAGTTGCCGCGAGGCCGTAGATCGTCGTCGCGGGCGTGCGCAGCTCGTGCGCCGCCAAGGCGACGAAGTCCTGCTGAAGCTGCGTCAGCCGGAGCAGCTCTTCGTACACTGTCGCGCGGTCGATCGCGAGCGCAACGCGATCGGCGACGATCTGCAGGAGGTCGACGTCGTCGCGCGAGAACTCGCGCGGGGTGAGCGTTCCGACGTGGACGACGCCGATGATCCTTTGCTCGACGATCAACGGCGCGCCGAGCATCGACTTGATGCCTTTCTCGCGCAAGATCGGGTTGACGACGATCGCGTGGTTGATGTCCGCGATGACGACCGGCCGGCGCTCGGCTGCGATCCGGCCGGCGAACCCCTCGCCGACGGGAATCCGGACGCCCCGTTCGACCTCCTCCTCGAGGCCTTTCGCCGCGCGTGCGACCAGCTCCATCCCGGTGTCCTCGAGCATCAAGACGGCACAGGTGTCCGCGTCGAGCACGTCGCGAATGCGAAGGAGAAGCTCGTCGAGCAACTCGTCCAACGGCAGGTGGCCAAGAGCCGCGTCTGTGACCGATTGCAGCTTTCGCAGAGCGATCGCAGGCGCCGAAGATCCGTCCTCGGGACTGGGCGAGCCCACCGCCAGAGAATAGGCCTCGCGCGACCGCTCTACAACTGCGCGACCTGTTCGGAACGCGAACTCTTGTAGCCGGCGCCGAGCGCCGCCTCGAGCTTCTCGTCCAGCTCTCCGGTCGAGGCGAGCTCCTCGACGATGTCGGCGCCTCCGATCAGCTCGCCCTTGACGAACACCTGCGGGATCGTCGGCCAGCCGGAAAGCGCGGACAGCTCCTGACGGATCGCGGGGTCGGGAAGGACGTCGACGGCCGTCACCGGTGCGCCCGCGCCGCGTAGCGCGCGCAATGCACGATCTGAGTTTCCGCACATCACGAACTGCGGGGTCCCCTTCATGAACAGCGCAACCGGTTCGTTCTCGATCACCTGCTGGATCTTCTCGCGGAGTCCGTCGTTCATCCCGTTCCTTTCGTCTTGATCCTCAGCTCGTGGATTGTTCCCTCCCGTAGGGGAGCGTCGAGCGCCTCGTTGACGAGCCGATGCTGGTCGATGAGCGGCATACCGTTGAAACGCGGCGTCGTGACCGTCACCTGAAAGTGATCTCCGCTCCCTGTGCGGTCGTCGACGCGCAGCTCCGTCGCATCGGGGAACGCGCGCTCGAGCAGCTCCTTCAGCGTTTCGGTGGGCACCGCCGCCATCGTAGCCACGGCACTACGATCCGCCGATGGCGATGGTCGAGGAGCTCGGCCTCTTCCCACTCGGGATCGTCCTGCTACCGACCGAGCGCATCCCGCTGCACATCTTCGAGCCGCGCTACCAGGAGCTGATCGGCGAATGCATCGGCGAGGAGCGCGAGTTCGGGCTCGTGTTCTTCGACGAGGATGGAATGCGCAAGATCGGGACTCGCGCGGCTGTGCTGGACGTGCTCGAGCGCTTCTCCGACGGACGGCTCAACATCGTCGTCGAGGGCGGCGAGCGGTTCCGCATCGTGGAGGAGACGAGCGGCCGTTCGTTCCTCACCGCGCTCGCGGAGCCGTTCGCCGACGAGGAAATCCTGTCGCGCAGAAAGAGCCGAGCAAAGGCGCTCGAGCTCTACCGAGCTCTGGGCCGGATCGTCGAGCAGGCGGTCGACGAGCCGGACCTGGATTCCGGCCTGCTCTCGTTCGAGCTCGCCGCACGTGTCGATTTCGGCCCGGGGCGTAAGCAGGAGTTGCTCGAGCTCCGGTCCGAGCCGGAGCGGCTCGAAGCGGTCGCCGCGTTGCTCGAACGCGCTGCGGAAGCGGTCACGCTCGAGCGTGCGCTCGCGGAGTCTGCTTCGAAGAACGGCCGCTAGCGCCGTTCGGAATTTCCGCGCTGATGCGCGAGGAACTCGAGCAGGTCGGAGCGAGTCAAGACGCCCACCGGCCTGCCGGAATCGGCAACGACGACGGCGTTCGTCCGGCCGGTGAGCGTGGAGAAGACCTCGTCGAGCGTCTGGTCGGCCTCGACTGCCGCGAGCGGGGGTTGCATCGCCGCGAGAACGTCTTCGTGCAGCGCGTCGGGGTTCTTGAAGACCCGGTCGAGCAGGTCGCGGTCCTGCAACGAGCCGATTACGTCCGCGAGGGAGCCGACCTCACCGTCGCGCACGACCGGAAGCTGCGAGATCGAGTAACGCTGCATCACGTCGATTGCCTCGCCGACCTTTTGGTGGGCGGCGATCGTGATCAGCGCCGGAACCTTCGTCTCTTCGATTCGCTTCGAACGGAGGAGGTCGGCGACCGTTGGCCGCGGCGCGCGCCGCTCGACGAATCCGTGCTCGAGCATCCAGTTGTCGTCGTAGAACTTCGACATGTAGGAGCGGCCCGAGTCCGGGATCATCGTCAGGATCGCCGCCTCGGGGCCGAAGCGACGCGCGATCTCGAGCGCCGCCCACACGGTGGTTCCTCCCGAACCGCCGACGAGGAGTCCTTCTTCGCGTGCAAGCCGGCGCGCAGTGAGGAAGGAGTCGCGGTCGGAAACGCGGACCCACTCGTCGACGACGGAAGGATCCATCGTCTTCGGCCACGTGTCTTTGCCGATGCCCTCGACGAGGTACGGATGCACGTCCTTCTCGCTCTTCGCCGTGTACACGGAGCCTTCCGGATCCGCGCCGATGATCAAGACATCGGGCTTGCGCTCCTTGAAGTACCGCCCGACGCCCGAGATGGTGCCGCCGGTGCCGACCGAGATGACGATCGCCTCGATCTCGCCGCCGGTCTGGTCCCAGATCTCCGGGCCCGTGACCTCGTAGTGCGCCTCGGGGTTGGCCATGTTCGAGTACTGGTCCGGCTTGAAGCCGCCCGGGATTTCCTCCGCGAGCCGGTCGGACACGGAGTAGTACGACTCGGGTGAATCCGGCGGAACGGCGGTTGGACAGATGACGACCTCCGCGCCGTACGCGCGCAGCATCGAGATCTTCTCCTGGCTCATCTTGTCGGGCATGACGAAGATGCAGCGGTAGCCCTTCTTCGCCGCGGCGATCGCGAGGCCGACGCCCGTGTTGCCGGAGGTCGGCTCGACGATCGTGCCGCCCGGCTTGAGCTTTCCCTCCCGCTCGGCCTGCTCGATCATCGCGAGCCCGATGCGGTCCTTCACGGAGCCACCGGGATTCAGGTACTCGAGCTTCGCGAGCAGCTGCGGGGTGACGCCGCGTCCGATCGCGTCGAGCCGAACGATCGGCGTGTCGCCGACGAGCTCGAGGACGGAGGGATACTGCCGTGACATCGGGCGAAGCTTAATCCGGGAGGTACGAGCTGAAGATCGCGGTGGTAGGGAGGGGCAACCTCGGCGGAGGACTCGCCGACTCGTGGGAAAGGGCGGGACACGACGTCACTCGCGTCGGGACGGGCGGCGGTGACGTGTCACGCCGATTCGGTGCTCGTCGCGGTTCCGGGCGGTTCGGTTGCCCCCGCGCGTCAACTTCGCGCGGCTGGACGACCAGACCGACTCCGCGAAGTCGAGACCGAGCAATCTCTACGTCGCCGACGACGAGGCGCTACCAGTTCGCACCGCCGGATCAGCTGTGACTAGCGAATCGCGATCGAGACGATTGCCGTGACGAGTGAGCCTAGCGTCGCCGCAAACGTCGCGAGTTGGATGAGAACCACCTGAAAGACGCGGCCGTCAAGGCGGCGGATGTCCTGCTTTACCTCGACCATGCCTGTCGATAGATGTCCAACAGTCGCTCGCAGTTCCGTGACGTCACCGCGTAATCCGATGACCAGGTCGAATGGGTCGCGAGGACGTCCCACGGACAGAAATGGTAATCGCGGCGGTTAGGGGCGGCTAGTGACGGAAATGGCGGCGGCCGGTTAGAACCATCGTCGCGCCGGCCGCGTTCACCGCTTCCGTCACTTCTTCGTCGCGCTTCGATCCGCCCGGTTGGATGATCGCCTTCACGCCCGCTTCGAGCGCGAGTTGCGGGCCGTCGGGAAACGGAAAGAACGCATCCGATGCAAGAACTGCGGCGCTTACCTCGTGGCCGTGCTCGCGCGCTTTGTCGAGCGCGATCCTGACCGAGTCGACGCGTGACGTCTGACCGCCGCCGATTCCGATCGTCGCCAGATCCTTCGCGATCACGATCGCATTCGAGCCGACGTGTTTGCAGACCCGCCAGGCGAAGATGAGGTCGCCCCACGTCTTTTCGTCCGGGTCACCGGCGACGACCTCCATTCCCTCACGATCGTCGATGTCCGCGTCGCGATCCTGGACGAGCAGTCCGCCGAGAACGCGCTTGTAGTCGCGCTCCGTCCTTGGGAGGCCGCGGCGCTCGCGGTCGCGCAGGATCCGAATCGCCTGCTTCCGCCTCAACGCCTCGAGGGCGGCTTCGTCGTAGTCGGGGGCGAAGAGGACGTCGATGAAGCGCTCCGCCAGCGCGTCGCCGAGTCCCGGCGCGACGGGGCGGTTCACCGCGCACACCATCCCGAACGCGGACACAGGATCGCACGCGAGCGCGCGTTCGTAGGCCTCCTCGATCGTCGCGGCGACGGCGACGCCGCAGGGATTCGCGTGCTTCAGGATCACGCACGCAGGCAGCGCGAACTCACGCAAAGCAAGCCGCGCCGCCGAGAGGTCGAGGAGATTGATCAGCGACAGCTCCTTGCCGTGGAGTTGCTCGACGCGCGAGAGCAGGTGCACGCGTGCGCCGTCCTCGAAGTAGTACGCGGCGCGCTGATGCGGGTTCTCGCCGTAGCGCAGATCCGCAACCTTCGTGAACGAGAGCGTCAGCCGGTCCGGCAGCGCCTCAACGTCGCCGAACCAGCGCGCGATCGCCGTCTCGTACGCGGCCGTGGTCGCGAAGGCGTCGGCCGCGAGCGCTCGGCGCGTCGGCAGCGAGAGCTCGCCCCGCTCGCGCAGCTCTGCGAGCACAGAGTCGTACTGTTCCGGCCGGCAGACCGGTGCACAGTGTGCGAAGTTCTTCGCAGCGCCGCGCAGCATGGACGGGCCGCCGACGTCGATCATCTCCACAGCGTCCTCCTCGCGCACGCCGTACCGGCCGGCGACGTCCGTGAACGGATAGAGGTTCACGCACACGAGGTCGAAGGGCTCGATGTGGTGCTCCTCGAGCGCCGCGAGGTCATCGTCGCGGTCCCGCCGCGCGAGGATCGCCGCGTGGATCCGCGGGTGCAGCGTCTTCACCCGGCCGCCGAGCATCTCCGCGACGCCGGTCAGCTCCTCGACCCGCTCCACGTCGACGCCGACCTCCCGCTCGAGGAAGTCGGCGGTCCCGCCGCTAGCGACGAGCTCGAAACCGAGCTCTGCAAGACCGCGTGCGAACTCCTGCAGGCCGCGCTTGTCGTAGCAGGAGATCAGCGCGCGCATAGGTCCCTCACGACCTCGGGGAGCAGGCGGTGCTCGACCGCGTGGATGCGCTCCATCAGCGAATCGCGTGGCTCGACCGGCACGGACTCCTGGCGGATCACGGCGCCGGAGTCGATGCCCTCGTCCACGTAATGCACGGTCACGCCGGTCGTTTCCACCCCGGCGGCAAGTGCGTCGTCGATCGGATGCGAACCGGGAAAGTCGGGCAGCAACGACGGATGGATGTTGACGATCCGATCCGGAAAGCGTTCGAGGAAGGTGTTCGTCAGGAGATGCATGTAGCCGGCGAGCACCACGAGGTCGACTCCGCGTAACGTGAGCCAATCTGCGAGCTCGCGGTCTCGATGTTCGCGGTCGGCGTAGCTCGTCAGCTCGAACACTCGGATCGGGATCCCCGCAATCTCGGCGCGCTCGAGCGCGCGGACGCCCGGCTTGTTCGATGCGACGCACGCGATCGGCAGGCCGGCATCGATCAACGCCTGGAGGTTCGTTCCCTCACCGGAGACGAGGACTCCGATCACCTGAGCTCCCCGATCACGAGCGCGTCGCTCGGTGCTGAGGGGACGACCGCGCACATGCCGATGCCGAGATTGAACACGCGTCTGAGCTCGTTCTCCTCGACGCCCTGGTCGGCGAGCCACGCAAAGACGCGCGGACGCTGCCATGAGTCCCAATCGATTCGCGGCTCGACGCCTTCGGGCACGACTCGCCTCAGGTTGCCGAGGATGCCGCCGCCGGTCACGTGGGCGAGCGCCTTCAGGTCGGCGCGCTCACGTAACGCGCGGACGTCGTCGACGTAGAGACGGTGCGGCGCCAGCAAGAGGTCGGCATCGAAGTCGTCGTCGCCGACCAGCGCGCGCACGAGGGAGAAGCCGTTCGTGTGGATGCCGTTGGAGGGAAGACCGACGACGACGTCCCCGGCCGCACAGCGCGACCCGTCGAGGACGTGCTCGTGGTCGACGATGCCGACGCACGTGCCGGCGAAGTCGAGCTCGTCTTCTTTGTACACGCCGGGGAGCTCCGCGGTCTCGCCGCCGATCAAGGCGCAGCCCGCGTGGCGACAGACCTCCGCGGCCCCTTCGACGAGCTCGGACACCTCTTGCGGGTCGATCTCGTTCGCAGCGACGTAGTCGACGAGGAAGAGCGGCTCGGCGCCGGTGCAGATGACGTCGTTGATGCAGTGGGCGGCGAGATCCATTCCGGCCCAGCGCAGCCGTCCAGCGCGCCGGGCGAGCATCAGCTTCGAGCCGACGCCGTCCATCGATGCCGCGAGCAGCCGACGGTCGTCGAGCGGAATGAGCCCCGCGAAGCCGCCGAAGCCCTGGGCACCGGTCGACTCGACGGCGGCGCGCAAACGGCCGACGATCTCATCGGCCACCGCGAGCGAGACGCCCGCCGACTCGTACGTTCTGGAGTCCCCGACCAACCAACGGGAGTGTAAAGGCGGCCTCTGCTAGTGAGGAGCGCCTCCGGCGTCGAGCGGGACGATCCAGCCGGTCAGACCCGGCGGCACGTGATTCACCTCGTAGACGTTGTCGAGCACCGGCACGCGCAGACTGACCCTCTGCGCTCGGTTCAGCACACCCACGGCCGTGATTCCGTCCGCCGCAAAGCCCTCGATTCGGAAGATCGTCAGCTGATCGCGGTCACCTCCAGGCCGAGCCTCGTAGACGGAGAAGTCGAGGACAGGGCGATCCGTCGACGGGAACGGCGCGCCGGCCGGACAGATCTCCCCGCCCGGATCGCCGATTGCATCCGCAGAGCCGACACCGAAGCATCGCCCGCGTGCCGAGTCGATCTCGTAGAACGCGCGCCCGTCCCGAACGGCGACGAGTTGCATCGAGTCGACGCGGAACGCCCGTGGCGCGGCTCGGCTCGGCGTCACCACACGACCTCGAGTCGAGAAACGCGTCAACGACGAAGGCGGCGTCCCGTGGGCACGGTGGACGGCGACGGCGCCCGCGGTCGTGGCTACGACTCCACACAGGAGGGCGATCGCGACCGCGCGTGTGGACATCACACCGCCGCCGCGTTGAGCAGGGACGAGTAGCTCATGCGGCCGTCCGAATAGGGCCACCAATTGATCTGCGCACGAAGGTAACCGCCCATCGAGACCTCGGGCGGCGAAATCCAGAAGGTCGACGCGCTGTCCGTAAACCGGCCGCGGATGGTGTTGGAGTTCTCGAATCCGTAGAGCACGAGCGCATGCGTGGAGTAGTACTCGCAAACCGGCCAGCACTTCTTGTCGATGCCGTTCAGCGTCCAGTAGTTCCAGCCGCTGCAGACCTCCCCCAGCGAGTACCAGCAGCCGTTGTAGGTCGAGGTCGTCTGAGTGAGAACGCCGTAGCCCGAACAGCTCGGCCAGCACCACGCTCCGGCGACATTCGCCCTCACGCCGGCCGCTACCGAGACGGCGATGACGATTGCGGCGACAGCGAGCAGTTTCTTCATGCGGATGAGCTTGCCGGTCAGTCGCGCGTTTGTAAATTCGCTCTTTTGGACAGCGCGCGACGCGACGTAGCTCAGACGAACAGCTCTGCGTGTAGCTGTGGGCGGCCCTGCGGTCCGGCCGGAACGAACTTCACCAACGTCTCTCCGACCTCGACGGATTCGCGCGTGTACGGCGCGTCGAGCAGCTCGCCGAGCGCGGCAGCCTTCAACTCCGGATCGTCCGCGCGCAAGTGCAGCTCGGCGAGGCGAAGCTCTCGCTCCTGCTCAAGCAGCTCGTCGAGCCACTCACGCGGGGGATGCAGCTCCAGCCTGTAACCCGCGTTCGTCGAGACGAACGTTCGTCGTCCGCCGTGCTCTTGCACGCGCAGCTCGCGCAGTTCCGCGCGCGCGAGCGCAGCCACGAACTCCTCCTCGTCGAGCGCAAAGCCGATGTGGTCGACCCGCGGCAAGTCCCACTGTCCAGGCTGGACGACGACGTTGACGGCGCCGCGCTCGAGCTCCGTCAGCCGGAGCTTGAAGCCGAGCCCGTCGAGCTCTTGCCAGCCGTGTCCGGCCTCGAAGGAGGTCAGCTCCTCGCCGATGCGCCCGTGGCGCCCGACGAGCTCGAAGCCGAGCTTGCCGAGGTAACGCGCCTCCACTTCACGCACGCGGCTCGTCACCAGGTGGTAGTGGAAAAGGTGCACGACCGGCAATGTAGAAGGAGACGGGCTCTCGGGCGCCGACTCGGCTGCGCCGACCATGGAGGCCGTCGCGGCTTCGCCGCGGCGGCTGTTCGCTTGTGCCGACCGGGACCGCCCATGGCGCCGTCACAAAGCGCGACGGCAAAGGAACTCGTGGGGCCCTGCGGAAGGAAACGGGCTAAACATGCGCGCAGCGGGCGTCCACCACGTCGACCTCGTCGCCTCGTCGATCGAGCGCAGCCTGCCGTTCTACCAGGGCCTGCTCGGCCCGCTCGGCTACCACCGTGTCGGCGAGGTGGAAGGCGAGCGCGGCGAGACGATCTGGTACCTCTCCGGCCCGGGCACGGCGATCGGGCTCCGGGAGGCGCAGGCCGACCCAGAACCGTACGACCGCTACCGGGTCGGGCTGCACCACCTTGCATTCGAGGCGGAGTCCCGCGCGCAGGTTCAGGAGATCGCCGAGTGGGTTCGTTCGCAACCGGTGGAGATCGAAAGCGAGCCGCAGGAGTACACGTACATGCCCGGCTACTTCGCGTTCTTCTTCTACGACCCGGACGGCATGAAGTTGGAAGTCGTCCACGTCCCAGGCCTCGTCGCGGCCTGACGAAAGGAGAGAAAGAGTGTCAGCCACACCACCCTCCGATCAGGAACCGAGCTGGAGCGGTTACCGCGGGATCAGCTCCGGCGCGCTGATGCCGATTCCCGGCAACGCCGAGCTTTTGATCTACGTGGTCGCGTTGATCGTCGCGGTCATCGTCACCGCTGCGGCTTCTTCGGTGACGATGGCGTTCTGGTTCGACTTCTTCAAGTGGACGACCGCCGCCTATCTGTTGTCGCGCGGTATTGCCAAGGCATCGCGCGTCCTGGAGCAGTAGCCCTACACGCGTTCGAACTGGAGCTTCCGAGCCTCGCGCGGGACTGACGTTGGATAGTCCCGCGTGAGGCAGGCGCGGCAGAACTGCGACGCCGGTCGCCGCGTCGATGCCTGGAGGCCTGCCAACGACAGGTGCGCCAACGACGTGGCGCCGATGTACTCGCGCACCTCCTCGAGGCTCTTGTTCGCCGCGATCAGCTCGCCGGGGTCGGCGAAGTCGATGCCATAGAAGCACTGTCCGATCACCGGCGGCGCGGAGATGCGCACGTGCACCTCGGCCGCCCCGGCATCAAACAGCATCTGCACGATCTGGCGTGTCGTGTTCCCGCGCACGATCGTGTCGTCGACGGCGACGACACGCTTTCCCTTCACCTCTGCCAGCGGATTGAACTTCAGCTTGATCCCCTGCTCGCGCAGTCGCTGATCGGGTTGGATGAACGTTCGCCCGACGTACCGGTTCTTGATCAGTCCCTCGCTGAACGGGATGCCGAGCGCGCGGGAGAAGCCGATCGCCGCCGGCGTGCCCGAGTCGGGGATCGGCAGGACGAGGTCGGCGTCGACTGGGGCTTCCTCCGCCAGCCGCTCGCCCATCCGCACACGCGCACCGTGCATCTCCACGCCCATCAGCCGTGAATCGGGCCGCGCGAGGTAGAAGAACTCGAAGATGCAGTGGGCGCCGTCTCCGTCCTGCGGAACGGCCTGCTTCGCCTGCATGCCGTGTTCGTCGACGACGATCAGCTCGCCCGGCCGGACCTCTCGCTCGAGCTCCGCGCCGACAAGGTCGAGCGCGCACGTCTCTGATGCGACCACCCAGTCGTCGTCGAGCCGTCCGATGGAGAGCGGTCGCATCCCGCGCGGGTCACGAAACGCGATCAACTTCCCTTCCGACAGTAGGACGATCGAGAACGCGCCCTCGAGCCGCTGCATCGCGTTCGCGACAGACTCCGGCAAGGGAGCTGGGTCGTTGGCGATCAGCGCGGCGATCACCTCGCTGTCCGCGGTCGTTGCAGGCTTGCGCCCGTGTTCTTCGAGCTCTGCACGCAGCTCCGCGGCGTTCGTCAGGTTGCCGTTGTGGCCGAGCGCAACCGTGCGGGCGGAGCCGTGTTGCACGAGCGGCTGTGCGTTCCACCATGCCGAGGACCCCGTCGTCGAGTAGCGCGTGTGACCGATCGCCAGCTCCCCGCGCAGCCCACGCAGCTTCTGCTCGTCGAAGACCTGCGTCACGAGCCCCATGTCGCGCAGCGCGGTGAGCCGTCCCTCGTCGGAGAC
>JBKPJA010000246.1:0-10009 GCA_046730515.1 Actinomycetota bacterium
CCCTCGCTGAGCTTGTCGATCGCCACCCGCTCGTGCTCGTCGGCCGCGCGGCGGCGTTCCTCCGCCAGCCGCCGTTCCTGCTCGGCGAGAAGCGACGCGGAGTCGGCGCGCGCACGTGCCAACGTCCGCTCCAGCTCGGCGCCTCGTTCCGCCGCCTCCTGTTGAATCAACTGACGCAGGCGTCCTTCGGCCCGGGCAAGCTGCCGGTCGACACCGCGGATCATCTGGACGAGATCGTGGATCCGGATCGCTGCGAGCTCGGCAACGGCCGCGAGCGTGATCCCGACGGCCGCAACTGCGTTCGCGCGGTGCTGCTGCAGCGCGAAAGCGACCCAGGCCGCGGTTGCTCCGGCTCCGAGCAGGAGTGCGAGCCCAATCGCCACTCGGCGCGAGAGCCTGTCCAGCAGCGCGGCGGCGAGCGACGCACCGGCGATCACGGCCGCGACGGCAAAGCCGATCTCAACTGCCCTCGTCAGCTGCACGAGGGCACTAGGTTACGCGCAGGAGGACGAGGGCGAGGGCGAGCGCGACCACGGCCACGCTCAGGGTCTGCAGCGCGCGTTCGGGCGCCCCGGCGACGGCTTGCGCGTCGAGCTGGACGACGCTTCCGTCGGTACGTTCGATCTGTCCCGTGACGGATCGCGTGCGGCGCCTGATTTCCCTCACGGGTGTCGACAACACGCGCTGTGCGCGGCTGAGGAGGGCGGCGAACACGGCGGCGAGCAGGACTGGACTGCGCAGCGTGTGGGCACTGACGAAGTACGCGGTGAGCACGGGGAAAGCGCCCCAGCCGAGCGAGAACCACGGATCGCCGTGCAACCGGCCGCCGAAGAGCTCGAGGTTGTACGCGACGACGAGCACTGCTCCGACCGCGACGAACACGAGGAGCCAGAGGTCACGCTGCACGGCGACGACGATTCCGATCGCAGCCGCGGCTCCGATGGACGTGATCGCGAGCGCGACGAGCGTGCGTGCCGGGATGAGCGTTTGCAAAGGCCGTCCGCGCAGCTCGTCGAGTGCATGCGCGCCCACTCCCATCGCGAGGAAGAACGCGAGCAAGGTCCAGCCGAGCAGGTCTGCGTGGAAGTGCGGCGCGAGCGAAGCGCCGATGACGACGTACGAGAGGTGCCACAGGGTGTAGGGC
The DNA here is from genome assembly GCA_046730515.1 of Actinomycetota bacterium. Classification (GTDB taxonomy): domain Bacteria; phylum Actinomycetota; class Thermoleophilia; order Gaiellales; family Gaiellaceae; genus 3-1-20CM-4-69-9. Next base: position 1,145 of record JBKPJA010000246.1, read on the forward strand.
GGATGGATCAGCGTTACGTAGTCGCGCCAACCGCCGGGAGCGAGCGCGTAGAAAGCGGGCCGCGCTTCGCTCACTTTCTGCGTCCCCAGGTGACGACTCCGCCGCCGAGACTCATCCGCCGCAGGCGCACGTGCTCGACACCTGCGTCGCGCCACGCGCGCACGAGCCTCTCCTCCGGCCAGACGGCGTAGAAGTCACGGATGCTGCCGCCGAGGAAGTCGCCGACCCGCGTCCAACCGGGCGAGATGAGCCGGCCCGAGGCGGGAAGCACTGCGCGGACGTACACCTCCCAAGGAGGGCGCCAGAGCCCGCGCGGCAATCCGAACTCGAGCGACGCAATCGATCCGCCCGGGCGTACGACTCGCACGAGCTCGCGGAGCGTTGCGGCAGGATCGTCGACATAGCGCAGCAGATACGTGAAGGTCAAAGCGTCGAACGACGCGTCCGCGAACGGCAGCTGTTCCGCGTTCGCCTCGACGAGCTCGAGCGCGGGACCGTGGCGGCGCCGCGCCTCGGCGAGCATCTCCGGGCTCTGGTCGACACCGACGACCTTGCACCCTTTCTGCCGCTTGAGCTCCCGGATCACCGCGCCCGTCCCGGTGGCGACGTCGAGGACCGTGTCGCCGGGCCCGGCGTCGACGCACGACACGAGGAATCGGCGCCAGCGCGGATCCTGTCCGAGAGAGAGCAGTGCTGCGAAGCGGTCGTAGGTCGGCCCGAGCGGCGCGAAGAGGGCGCGTGCGGCAACAGCCATGAGCGCCGAGTCTATGCTCGACGCGGTGGCTCTCAGCGACGAGCTCGACGAGATCGCCGCGATCGCGGGGCGTTACGCCGCGGACGGCGAGCACGTCGACGCGATCCTCGCCGCCGAACCGCGTCCCGGGGAACTCGTGTACCTCTGCGCCTTCGACGGTCCCGCGGGGCGCACATGGCTCGCGTTGACCGGGGATGGGAAACCCGTCGAAAGCCGCGACCGGCTCCGGGACGCAGTCTCGATCGCGGCGGTCGTCGAGCTGGCGGAGGAGAACGCCGACACGACCCGGGCCGAGCCGCGGGTCGCCTCGCCCGCCTATCTCGACGAGCTCGGCGGCACGAATGCCGAGGTCGCGCTCGCGCTGCAGCACGGAGTCGGCGCCGTCGACGAGCTGACGCGCGAGGTCGAAGCCGGTTACAAGCTGCCGCTCACGTAGGAACGGCACCGCCGCGACGCGTGAGCAAGGTCGCGCCGAATCGTGCGAGCACGAAGCCAATTACGAAGATGCTCAAGCCGATTCCGAGCAGAAGGAACGAGTAGCCGAGTGAGCTCGGTCTGAGCCCGCTCGTCAGCCAGTGGAGGATCGGCGCGTAGAACCCGAGCACTCCGTAGAAGGCCCAGGTGGCGCGCCACAGCGGCGCCGAGAACAGCAGCACGAGCCCGCCAATGATGAGCATCGGAATCCAGCCGCGGTTGGTGTCGCCGCTGAAGTTGAACGCGTAGTACCCGAACGCGATCGCCAGATTCAGGAATCCGGTCACGTGGAACCAGAACGCGGTTCGCCGCCTTCCTTGTCCGTCGAGCATCAGGCCGATCACGATCAGCGCTGCCCCGGTGATGATCGCGGTGACGGCGTGTCCGTCTCCGCCCGGATGGTCGTCGACCGCAGGCAAGAAGAACTGTGTGAGCAGCGAGACCGCGACGGTGAACTCGAGCAGGATGAACGAGAAGCGCGCGATTGCGAACGCTAGCAGCGCAGCGACCGCGCTCAGGAGCGCGATGGTGAACACTGAGCCCGAGAACGTCTCGAACGGATCGAAGAACGGCTCGTGCGGATAGGTGCCGATGAGCGACGTGAAGCCGAACCCGGCCGCGGGAATCATCGCGACCGCCGTCGCAACGGCGAGCCCGCTGGGCGTTCGCCAGCCGAGCATCGCCAGCAGGAGCGCCGCAATCAGGTAGACGGCGGCGAAGGCCAGCGAGACGAGGAACTCCCACAGGTCATGATGGGCCTCGGAGACCTGGTTGATCACGCCGATCGACGCGAAGGTGATCGAGTAGAAGCCGAAGAACCAGAGGACGTTGGGCGCGTCGAAGCGCGGCGATGGTTCCATGCGACGCGGCATCGGTGGCGGGGGGAGGGCGCCTGCCGTCTCCATCCGAGGCTCGGCACCTTACTCCTTCCCTATGCTTCACCCGAATGGAAGGGAGTTTCGGATTTCCCCTCGGGGGCGACCCCGAGGATCTTCTGCGCGGTCTCCGCGAGTTCGCCGAACAGCAGGCGGAATCGGTGCAGGAAGCCCAACGCGAGCAGTTCGCGACGCTGACGCTGAACACTGCGGTCGAGCTCACCAGTGCGGCGCTCAGCCAGATGCAGGTCCCCGGCACCTCGGACGAGCAGGCGATTGCGCTTCGCGACGCGATGCGCGTGCTCTTCCCCGAGGCCGTCGCCCTCGTCTCCGCGGCGCGCCAGGGCTTCATGCGCGAGCGTTGACGCTGCTCGACCGCGCGATCGTCCGTCTGCTGCCGGCGGTGCCGCGGCCGGTCGTGCACAAGCTCTCCGAGCGTTACATCGCCGGTCCCGAGCTGAAGGACGCGCGCGAAAGGGTCCGAGGTCTGAACGCGGAGGGAAAGCTGGCGACGGTCGACGTCCTCGGCGAGGAGATCACGAACGCCGACGAAGCAGCTGCGATCGTGCGCGCGTATCAGGACGCGTTTGCCGACATCGAGCAGTGCGGGCTCGACTCGAACGTGAGCGTGAAGCTGACCGCGCTCGGGCTCAAGCTCGATTACGAGCTCTGCCGCAGGGATCTCGAGACCGTCGTCCGCGATGCCGCGTCGCGCAACAACTTCGTGCGCATCGACATGGAGGACTCGTCGACGACGGACGACACACTCCGGCTCTACCGGGATCTGCGCGAATCGGGCTACTCGAACGTCGGGATCGTCCTGCAGGCGACGTTACGGCGGACGTTGACGGACATCCACGAGCTCGCCGATCTGAAGCCGAACGTGAGGCTGTGCAAAGGGATCTACCTCGAGCGGCCGGAGATCGCGTACCGCGAGTTCGGCGCTGTGCGCACGAACTTCGTTCTCGCCCTCGAGGCGCTGCTCGACGCCGAGTGCTACGTCGGGATCGCCACGCACGACGAATGGCTGGTCGGCGAGGGGAAGCGTTTGGTCGCGGCGCACGGTCTCGTCCGCGAGGACTACGAGTTCCAGATGCTGCTCGGCGTCCGTCCGGCGCTCGGAGACCGTCTGGTGCGCGACGGGCACCGCCTGCGCATCTACGTCCCATTCGGACGCCAGTGGTACGCGTATTCGATGCGTCGCTTGCAGGAGAACCCGAAGATCGCGGGTTACATCGCCGCCGACACGATCGGCCGGTTTCTGCCGGGTTTCCGCGACGGCGCCGCGTAGTGCGCTGGGCCAGGGCGGAGGGCTGCCGCGTCTGGGACGAGGACGGACGCGAATACATCGACCTGACCGCCGGATTTGGCGTCGCTGTCCTCGGTCACCGCAATCCGCGCATTCGAGAGGCGATTCATTCGGTTCCCGTCGCGCACGCGCTCGGCGATCTCGCCGAAGCAGACGTCACACGTCGTTTGCGTGACGCGCTGCCCTGGCCGGCGAAGCTCGGCGTGACGGGCGAGGACGCGGTCGAGATCGCGCTCCGCACCGCGCTGCTCGCCACGGGCCGGCCAGGCATTGTCGCCTTTGACGGCGCGTATCACGGCACCGGTTTGCTGGCGCTGGCGGCGACGGGCTTCGAGCGGTTCCGTGCGCCGTTCGCAGCCTGGCTCCCGGGTCCCGTGCACCGTCGGGGGTACGGTGAAGATCCCGGTGAGTTCCCGGCGGACACGGCCTGCGTGATCGTCGAACCGGTACAGGGGCGCGGCGGCGCGCGCGTCCCGCCCGAGACGTTCCTGGGCACGCTGCGGCGCAGGTGCGATGACGCCGGTGCGTTGCTCATCGTCGATTCGATCTACGCCGGACTCGGCCGCATCGGCGAGCTTTGGCCGGGCGCCGGGGTTGCGGACGTGCTCTGCGTCGGAAAAGCGCTCGGCGGCGGGCTGCCGCTTTCCGGCGCTTTGTTCGTTCGGCGCGAGCTCGAGGAGGTCTGGGACCTCGGGACGGAAGACGTGTATACGCACACGCATGTCGGCAATCCGCTCGCCTGCGCAGCCGCGCTCGTCGTCCTCGAGGAGGTGCCGAAGTTGCTCCCGCATGTTCGCGAAGCGGGTGAGCGGTTCGCAGGCGCGGGTTGGCACGGTGCCGGACTGATGCGCGCACACGTCGGCGATGCGAACGAAGCCGAAGGGCGCGGCGTGATCGTGATTCCCGCCGGCGACGACGGCTCTCTGATCAGCGCAACGCCTCCGCTGACGATTACGGACGAGGAAATCGAGGAGGCGCTGGCCCGTCTACATGGATGAGAGGTTGCCGGCGAGGCGTGCGTCCGCAACGGCCTCTGCTGCGGTGTGCGCGGCCGAATGTCCGGTGATCGTCGCCAGGAAATCGTTTCGCTCGAGGGCGTAGAGCTGTGAGCCGACGATCGCCTTCACAGTCGCCGTTCGCGGCACGTCGTGGAGCAATGCGATCTCGCCGAAGTAGTCCCCTGCATGTGCGCTCGTCTGCGTGCCGTTTGCGTCGATCGCAAGCTCACCGTCGGCGACGATGTAGAAGCGATCGCCGATGTCACCGGCACGGATGACGAGCTCGCCGGGGACGACCGAAACCGGCGCGAGCTTCGTGGCAAGGCGTTCCTTTGCGGCCAGTGAGAGTGGGGCGAACATCGGCACGTCGTCGATCAGCTCCAACTCGGCCGCCGGCACGGCGAGCGCGCGATCGATTTCCTCGAGCCTGCGATAGGTCGCGAACGTCAGCACGGGCAGAATCGCTCCGACCACCACGAACGCGCTGCGAGCGCCGATCCCCGCGACGATTGCCGGCACGGCGATCGAACCGAGCGCGACCGCGGCCATCGCGAGTCCCCAGAGGACGCCGAGCACACGCGTCAGGAGCTCGTCGGGAACGATGCGCTGGAGCAACGTGAAGACGGCGACGTCCTCGACACTGTTCGCTGCGCCGACGATCGCGAGTAGGAAGACGGCTGCGACGAAGTACGGCCGCGGGGCGATGAGCGCGATCGGCACGCCCCAGAACACGAGTGCCAGACCGAACGGCACGGCGAGGCGTTTCCCCTCGAGCGCCATCGCGCCGAAAGCTCCGAGGAGGCCGCCGACTCCGATTGCCGCGGTGAGATAGCCGACCGCGCCTGCGCCCTCGTGCAAGACGCGGAAGACAGCGACGACGATGAGGACGTTGAGGCAACCGCGCACGAAGCACTGCGCCGCGACGAGCCCGATCAGCAGCCGCGGTCTCGGCTTCTGCGCGACGGTCCGCAGGCCGGCCACGACCATTCGTCGTGCACGGTCGGCCGCAGGCGCGACGAGCTCGACGCGATCCTCGACGCGGACCCGCGCGAGCAGCAGCGCTGCAGCGAGCAACACCGCAGCGCCGACGACGAAGACGAAGCCGACGTTCGCGAAAGAGACGAGTGCACCCGCGAACAACGGACCGACGAGAGTGCCGAGGCTCTCGAGCGTGGACGTGGCGCCGTTCGAGGCGATCAGCTCCTCCGTCGTGCGCGCGAGCGACGGCAACAGCGCCTGGAGGGCGGGGCGGAAGAGCGTCGAAGCGAGCCCGACGAGTGCGGCAAACGCGAACACGAGCACTCGGTCGTCGGCAAAAGCCGCTGCCGCGGAGCCCGCGAGTGCTCCCGACTCGACGAGCGTGACGACCAGCAGGAAACGCTCCCGCCGAAAGCGATCGCCGAAAGAGGACGCAAACGGCGCGACGAGTGCCGCCGGCAGCAGGCGGACGAGCCCGGCGATCCCGACCGCGGCCGTGCCGCCCGCGTGGTACGCGAACACGCCGAGCGCCACGAAGTGCGACCACTCCGCGGCGATCGCCGCACCCCAGGCGAGCTCAGCACGGCGGATGTTCTCGTTCCGAAATGCCGCGCCGACCGCAGAGACCGCACGCGCGGGGGAGGTCACCCGTCCATTGAATCCCCATGCCGCAACCGAAACAAGGGACGGACTTCTAACGGGCTACGAACCACCCCTTTGCGGTCGAGTTCGTCGTGAAGAAGTTCCAGAGCAGCGCGGCGACCTTCTGCTGTCCGCTCGCGGACGGGTGCGTACCGTCGTTCGGGCGAACGTCGTCACATGTCCACGTCAAGCCGTCCTTGCGTCCGCGCTCGCCGTTCGTCCAGAGGTACGGGCCCCAGCCGAGCCACGGCCCGCTGATCTTCCCGGCAGAGCGTTGGAGGACAAGCCACTTGACGGCGAACCCGCTCTCGTACGCGTACGGCTCAGGATTGAGCGCGGTCGTCGCGTAGCCGGCATATGTGCGGCTCGAGAGATAGACGAGCTGCAGGTTCGGGAAGCGTCGTCGCAGGATGGAGACGATCGCGCGCAGGTCGTTCTGGAGGTGCGTTGCGTCGGTCGGGAACGGCTCGTTCTCCTGGGCGATGGCTTCCTTCAGCCACACAGCCTGCACCTGCGCATCGGTCACGCCTGCGAGTTGCAGCCGTTGCTCGACGACCGACCAGAAGCGTGCATTCGGATCCTTGACGATCTCCGCGTCCTGGCCGCCCTGCGCACCGTCCACGATGGTGACGTCGCCCGCCTTGCGCGGATCGGCGTCGGCGAGCCGCTTGAACGCCGAGAATTCCTGCGTCGTATTCGACATGCCGATCGAGAGCAGGACCACGTGTCCGTCGATCGGATGCACGCGCTTGGCCGCCGCAAGCCCCTTCTTGCGGTACGCGGCCGTCGGCATGTCCTTGCCGTTCGCGTACAGGCCGCCCATGTAGCCGTGATAGCGCTTCTTGCCGAGGTCGCTGAGCGGCGTCATCGGCTCGGAGGTCTGAGTGCAATTCGCGAGCACGGCCGCGTGCGCGCCGGGCAGCGCGAGCAGGGCCGTGAACACGATCAGCAGGCTGCGTCTCATGGACGTAGCGTGCAGCGGAGTCGTAAGGGAACCGTTACGGAGGTGGCGGGGCGTCGTAAGGATCCACCGGCGCCGGACCCTCTTCCTCGACGACCGTCCGGCGGCCGCGAGAGCCATACCCCGCGCGGCGATAACCACCGCCCGGCTGTGCATACGCGCCGCGGTGCCAACCCCAGTAGCCGGGACCCCAGCTCTCCCACAGGACGAGCGAGAGCAGCAGACCGCCGAGCCCAACCGCGAAGAGGATCCACCCGACCGTGTTCACGTCGACGGACGGGCTCCCGGTTTGGTGCACGGCGAGCGCAAGCACGAGCCCGACCGCAATCAGCAGAAGACTAACGGGCATACCCATGCCGTCGTTATTGCCGGCGCGCGTGAAGGAGAAACGTTCCGGGAACGCGGGCGTCCTGGTGGCGGAAGTTGCCCGGTCGCTGCGGATACTCCTCGAGGGCACGGACTTGCAGTCCTGCGGAGGCGATCGCGGTCACGACCTGGCCGAGCCGTGACGGCACTGCTTCGTCGAAGTAGCTCTCACGCCAATGCATGAGCCCGTCGACGCATGCAGCGACCGGGTGCTCGTCGTAGAGGAGCAGGTCTCCGCCCTCATCCAATGCGGACGCAACCTCCGTCGCCCACGCGTCGAGATCGTCGAGCAACGCCATCGCTCCTCCCGAGTAGACGAGGTCGAACCGTCCGCGGCGGAGCTCGCGCGGCAGCAACTGAGCGTCGCTCTGGATCCAAAGGATGGACGGCCAGCGCTCGCGCGCGAACGCGAGGGCTTCGGACGAGCTGTCGACACCGGTCACCGTCGCACCGAGCTCGGCCAACTGCGCCGCCGACTCACCGGTGCCGCACTGGAGGTCGAGCACGCGCTTGCCCTTGAGGTCAGCGAGCGCGTGTCGTACCGGCGGCGGAAGCCCTGCGAACTGCGCTCGTCGGCGGTGGGTGTCTTCCCAGGCGCGAAGATTCTCGTCGGTTGGTTCCATCACGTGGGATTGTCGAACTTTTAGGCGAGCAATGAGTAGCCGCCGTCCACGATCAGCGTCTGACCGCGGATCATTGCCGCGTCCGGCGAAGACATGAACAGAACCGCGGCCGCCACGTCTTCAGGCTCGACGAGCCTGCCCGCGGGGGTTCGCTCGCGGCTCGACGTCAGCATCTGCTCTTTGTTCGGGAAGTAGTCGAGCGCTTCCGTGTCGACGACCCCGGCCGACACCGCGTTGACGCGAATGTCGCGGGGAGCGAGCTCGACGGCGAGGTAGCGGACGACCGACTCCAGCGCAGCCTTCGACGTCCCGACGAGGACGTAGTTCTCCAGCACGCGCGAAGACCCGAGCGACGATACGCCGACGATCGATGAGCCGGCAGGCATGTCGGGTGCGCACGCGCGCGCGAGGGAGAGGAGCGCCCGCGCGTTTGCGGCCAGCGTCCAGTCCCAATGCTTGTCCTCCGTTTCGAGCGCGGAGCGGATCACTCCGGTCGCCGCGTTGTGCACGAGGACGTCCCACGGGCCGTGCGACGCATATTCCTGGACGACTCGCTCCGACGCGACGTTGCCGCGCACGAGCACCGGCTCCGCTCCCGCGTCGCGAATCTCACCCGCAGCCCCCTCCGCCGCGGAGTCGTTGCGCAGATAGCCGAGTGCAATCCGCGCCGCGCCCGAGTGCGCAAAGCGCAGGGCGATCGCCTTGCCGATGCCGCGCGTGCCGCCCGTCACGAGGACGGAGCGGCCCTCCACGGAGCTCATTGCCGGCGAGGAAGGGGATCGTCCGCGGGCGCCGAGCTCGGGATCCTTTCCCAGCCCGGTCGTGTCCGCGGCTCGCGCTCGCCTTCGGCCGCCTTCGAGGACGCGTGGCCGAGCCGGTCGAGCA
>JBKPJA010000247.1:0-26256 GCA_046730515.1 Actinomycetota bacterium
CGAGTTCGAGTACAGCGGCGAGACGTGGAGCGCGTCGGTGCCGGCGATGCGCGCTGGCGTCCGCGCGCCGCGCGACGTCCCGCCGGTCTACGTTGCCGCGACGGCGCCGAAGATGCAGGCGCTCGCGGGTGAGATCGCCGACGGCTGCCTCACGCCCTCGATCACGACTCCGGCCTTCGTCGAGTACACACGCGGAAACGTCGGCGCCGACATCGACATCGGCTGCACGATCGTCGCGTCGATTCACGAATCGGATCGCACGGTGGGGCGCGACGGCGCGCGCGAGATCGCAGGCATGTACCTCGCGAACAAGGTGCAGAACATCAAGGGAGCAGCGGACACGCTGCTCGACCTCGCCGGGTTGACACAGGGCGAGATCGTTCCGATCGCCGACGCGATGGAGCGAGGCGGGCGCCTGGCGGCAAAGGAGCTGGTGACGGACGAGATCCTGGACAAGTGCAGGCCGATCGCGGGGACCCCCGACGACTGCATCCGTGCGATCGAGGAATACCGCGACGCCGGTTGCACGCACGTGATGCTCGAGCTCTGGGGCGAGCGGCGAAGCGAGCAGATCCAGCTCTTCGGCGAGCGCGTCCTGCCACATTTCCGCTGATGGATGTCGCCGTCGACCGGAATCGGCTCGTCGACCTCGCGATGCGACTGGTCTCCGTGCCCAGCTTCACGGGCTCCGAGGAGCCGCTGGCGCGGGTGATGGGCACTGTGCTGGAGGAGCTCGGGCTCACGGTGCAGTGGCAACAGGTCGAGTACGGACGGGCGAACGTGCTCGGGACGTGGGCCGGCTCGGGCGGGGGGCCGACGTTGATGTTCAACGGGCACATGGATACGTCGTACTCGGGACGCGAGCCGTGGCTGCAGGGCATCCCGGGCTTCCAGCCGGAGGGCTTCGAGCGCGACGCGCGGATCTACGGTCTCGGCATCTCGAACATGAAGGGCGCGCTCGCCTGCTACGTCGAGGCGGTGCGCGCGCTGCAAGACGCAGGGATCCGACTGCGCGGCGACGTTCTGATCGCGGCAGTCGCGGGCGAGATCGAGAAGACGCAGCAGGGTGACGCGCAGGGTGCCGAGTACCGCGGGTACGCGGCCGGATCGCGCTACCTCGTGACTCACGGCGGTGCCGCGGACATGTGCATCCTCGGCGAGCCGACGGAGAACAAGCTCGTGCTGGCGCACTTCGGCTCGCTCTGGCTGCGGCTCTCGACGCACGGGCCGTTCGTCCACACGGCGTTCAGCGAGGGGCGTCGCGGCGAGAACTCCGTGGTGAGGATGGCACCCGTGCTCGAGCGCGTGCTCGAGTGGTTGCCGCAGTGGGAAGAGGAGATGTCCTACGACGGGGTTCGCGGCGTCGCGAACGTCGGTGGGATCGAGGGCGGCTTCGGCTGGCGCGCGTCTCGAACTCCGCACCGTACGGACCTCTTCGTCGACCTGCGTGTGCCGCCTAACGTCGAGATGGCGGACGCGCGGCGGAAGGCGCTCGAGTTCGCACGCTCGCTCGACGACGTGGAGGCCGAGGTATACGTCACGGCGCCGGGCGCGCGCATCGACGACAAGCATCCGCTCGTCTCGGCGCTGGACGAGGCGCACACCGACGTCTTCGGCGAGCGGCCCGACCGTGATGTGACGCGCTGGTTCTCCGATGCCTCCGTGCTGACGCGCTACGGGATCGCAACGGTGAATTACGGAGCCTCGAGCGGTCTTCCGGACGCGGAGCTGGGCGAGAATCTCGCCGTCGAAGGGCTGGTGAAGACCGCGGAGGTCTACGCACGCGCGGCCGTCAAGGTATGCGGGGCGGTCGAGTGAAGCTCGTCACCTTCGACGACGGCAGGGTCGGTGTGCTTCGGGATGAACGCGTCGTCGAGCTCGACGTCCCGTCGATGCGCGAGTACTTCGAGAACGGCGGTGCTGCGGAGACCGGCGATGAACGTGCGCTCGAGGACGTCAGGCTCCGCGCGCCGATCGTTCCGAAGAAGTTCTTCCACACGGCTGGGAACTTCCGCGAGCACGAGGAGGAGTCGAAGCGCGTCGGCTGGTCGCACGAGATCGCGCCGTGGATTGTGTTCTTCCAGAACGTCGACGCGATCATCGGCCCGGAGGATGCGATCGTCTATCCGGAGCATCTGACCGAAGAGCTCGACTACGAGCTCGAGCTCGCGGTGGTGATCGCGAGGCCTGGCAAGTGGTTCGGGCCTGAGGAAGCGGCGGACTACATCGGCGGCTACGTGATCTTCAACGACATCACGGCTCGCGACATCCAGCGGCGCGAGATGCGGTCGGGTGTGTTCTCGTTTTGCAAGGCGATCGATACGTTCTGCCCACTCGGGCCGTGGATCGTCACGCCGGACGAGCTCGGCGATCCGCGCGATCTGCGGATGGAGCTGCGCGTAAATGACGAAACGCGGCAGCAGTCATGGAGCGGCAACATGTCGGTGACGATCCCCGAGCTGCTCTCGCACTACTCGGCGCTCGGATACTCGGCGGGGGACGTGCTGTCGACCGGGACCGTTAGCGGGGTGGCGGGCTTCTCCGAGGATGCGGCCTCCCTCTATCTGAAGCCGGGCGATGTCGTCGAGGCTGAGATCGAGCGGATCGGCGTTCTGCGCAACCCGGTCGTGTCGTGGCAGGAGGCTCACGGCGAGCCGGCTCCGAGGCGGGTGCGCTGGTGATCGGCCTGTCGCTTATATGTACACGCGCGCGCGCGAAGCACACCCACGCTCCCCACGCTGCATGAGCTGGCCGCGCGACGACGCCAAGCTCGACCGCGTTCGCGCCCTGATGGCGGACGAGGACCTCGACGCCCTCGTCCTTCGCGCGCCGGACAACGTTCTCTATCTGACGAACTTCTGGCCGATGAAAGGCTACGACGTCGTCGTCTTTCCGCGGGAAGGGGATCCGGCTCTCATCTGCCTCGATGCCTCCGCGGACGACGCGGCGCGCAACGCGTGGACGGGGGACGTTCGTCTCTTCGCCGGCTACGACCCGGTCGATCCCCGTCCGGCGACTGCTCGCGCGCTCGACCGCGCGACGGAGGCGGCACGCAGTTACGGGCGAGTGGGTCTGGAGCTCTCGCTCGGCACGCAAGCCTCGGACCGCATGGTCGGCGAGCCGACCACGTACACACGCGAGTGGTTCGACGCTTTTCCGGGTGCGCTCGATGCAACGCCGCTCCTCGCTCGGGCACGCGCAATCAAGACGGAGCAGGAGATCGAGCGCATGCGCCTCGCGAACGCGATCGCGGCCGCGGCGATGGAGCACGTCGCCGGCGAGCTGAGGCCCGGGATGAAAGAGAGCGAGGCGGCGGCTCTCTGGGAAGCCTTCGTCCACGGCGCCGGCACGGGCTGGGAGCGGAAGGTCGACCTCGCGCTCGGCTACTCGCTCGTCTGGTCCGGACCGGGCATCCGCACCTTTACGGCGACCGGTGACCGTCCCGTTCAGGAGCACGAGCCGACCCTGTTCGAGATCTGGGTCTGCGCAGACGGCTACTGGTGCGACCACACCAAGAATCTCTGTCCGGGCGAGCTGACGCCTGAGTACGCACGGCTCGAGGCAACGCTCGTCCATGTCTACAACAGCGTGGTGGGCATGTGCATCCATGGCCACCAGCTGTCCGAGGTGGACAGGTTCACACGCGAAGCACTGTCCGAAGCGGGCTATCCCGGGCAGCCCTCGCATCCAATTTGTCACGGAGTCGGCGCACGTGCGCATGAGCCGCCCTACGCGCACCAGGCCGGATCGGGCACGATCGAAGAGGGCATGGTGTTAGCCATCGAGCCCGGTGTCTACTGGGAAGGCGGCGGCGGCCTCCGGGTCGAGGACAACTTCCTGATCACGAGCGACGGCCCCGAGAAGCTCTCGTCGTTTCCGGACGGAATCGTGCAAACGGCATGACCGGCGAGTTCTGGACCGGCGGGCTCAACGAGGGCTTCGCGCTCGACACGGAGATCGGCTTCTACGACACGACCCTGCGAGACGGGGAGCAAACCGTCGGCGTCGTGCTCAGCCCGGAGGAGAAGCTCGAGCTCGCGCGCGGGCTGGACGAGCTCGGCATCGAGCGGATCGAAGCGGGGTTCCCGCGCGTCTCCGAAGATGACTACCGCGCAGTCGAGCTCATCGCGCAGGCGGGCCTCGGCGCCGAGATCTGGGGCTTCTCCCGCGCTGTCGCCGCCGACGTCCAGGCACTCGTCGAGCTCGGCGTGGAGGCGTCGGTGATCGAGTCGCCGATCTCGGACCTGAAACTGGATGCGCTCGGCGTCTCGCGCGCGCAGATGCTGCAGCGAATCACCGGCGCGATCGCAAACGCGACCGAGCACGGCATCCGTGTCGCCTTCTTCGGCGTCGACTCGACACGCGCGCAACCGGACTACTTCGCCGAGGTCTATCGCACGGCGGTCGACGCCGGCGCCAAAGAGGTCGTGGTCGTGGACACGATCGGGGTCGCAACGCCCGAGGCTGCCGAGTTCCTGGTGCGACAGACACGCGAGTGGGTAGGTCCGGACGTTCCCGTTCACTGGCACGGACACAACGACTTCGGTGTGGCAACTGCTTGCAGCCTCGCCGCGGTCAAGGGCGGGGCGCGCTGGATCCAGGGAACGATCAACGGAATGGGCGAGCGCGCCGGCAACGCGAGCCTCGCCGAGATTGCGCTAGCGCTGCGTGGGCTCTACGGCGTTCGCACCAATTTGCGGCTCGAACGTGTGCGCGCGTTCGCCGAACGGCTGCGCACCCTTTCCGGTTACCAGCTGGAGCCGTTCAAGCCGCTCTTCGGCGAGAACCTGTTCACGCGCGAGTCCGGCGCCGTAGCGGCTCAGTTCCACGAGCCCGAAGCGATCGAGCCGTATGCGTCGGACGTCGTAGGCGCGCAGAGGCGCATCGTCCTCGGCAAGAAGAGCGGTATCGACTCGATTCGGATCAAAGCGCAGGAGCTGGGGCTCGATCTCACCGACGACGAGCAGCGGCGCCTGCTCGCCGAAGTGAAGAAGCGCGGAACCGAGAGGCGCGGACTCGTCACCGACGACGAGTTCCGAGAGCTCGCCCGTGGCTGAGTACGACGCGGTCATCGTCGGCAGCGGCATCAACTCCCTCGCGGCGGCTGCTCTGCTCGCGCGCGGAGGCTGGAGCGTCTGCGTCCTCGAGGCGGAACCAGAGCTCGGCGGTGCGGTCAAGACGGCCGAGCTCACCGAGCCCGGCTTCCACCACGACGTGTTCAGCGCGTGGCATCCGCTGTGGGTCGGCGGTGCGGCTCACGCGGAGCTCGGCGACGAGCTCGCCCGGCGAGGCCTCCAGTACCTGAACACGGAATACCCGACCGGGACGCTCTATCCCGACGGCGGGTCGGCGTTCCTGACCACGTCGACGGACGGCAACGCCGCCGAGTTCGACCGCCACGCCCAAGGCGACGGCGAAGCGTGGCGGCGGACGGTCGCGGAGTTCATGCCGAACGCGGATCTCGCCTTCGGACTACTCGGCACAGAGCTCTGGTCGCGCGAAGGCCTGGCACTCGGGGCGAAGGCGTACCGGCGGCTGGGGCGGCACGGCCTCGCGGAGTTCAGCGGCGCGCTGGTGCAGAGCTCGCGCGACTGGCTCACACAGACCTTCCAGTCCGATCGCGTTCACGGTCTTCTTGCGCCGTGGGTGCTTCACACGGGACTTGGTCCGGACGCTGCGAGCTCCGGCTTCATGACTCAGGTGATCGCCGTGGCGATGGAGCTCGGAGGCATGCCGATTCCGCGCGGCGGCGGCGCGCGCCTCGTCGACGTGCTCGCGCAGCTGATCCGCGATCACGGCGGCGTGCTCGAGACCGACCGCGACGTCGAGCGAATCGTGCTGGAGGACGGCCGCGCGCGCGGCGTAAGCACCACGGACGGCGAACACAGTGCGGCGCGCCGCGCAGTGCTGGCGAACGTGACGCCGACGCAGCTCTACGGTCGGCTGCTGCAGGGACTGACCCTCCCGGTCTCCGTCACAACCGGCGCCAAGCGCTTCCGCTACGGCCGCTCGGAGATGCAGGTCCACTTCGCGCTGTCCGAGCCGCCGCGCTGGGATGGCGACGATCGGCTGCAGCGAACCGCGCTCTTTCACGTCACTCCGGGACTCGACGGCGTCTCGCGCGCCGTCAACGAAGCCGAGCGCGGGTTGCTCCCCGCCGAGGCGACGATCGTCGTCGGCCAGCCGACCACGATCGACCCGAGCCGCGCACCCGAGGGCCGCTTCATCCTCTGGATCCAGCTGCAGGAGCTGCCGTGGCACGTCAAGGGCGACGCCGCGGGTGAAATCGATCCGAAGGACGGCACGTGGACGGAAGAGCTGAGAGAGCGCTACGCGGATCGAATCCAGGTGCGGCTCGTACGGCAGGCGCCGAACCTCGAGAGCTCGATCCTCAGACGGGTGGCGTTGTCGCCGAGGGACCTTCAGGCCGCCAACCGAAACCTCGAACGCGGCGACCCGTACGGCGGCGCCCTCGCGCTCGACCAGAACTTCCTCTGGCGCCCGTTTCCGGCGCAGCCGGGTCACCGCACGCCGGTCCGCAACCTCTTCCACATCGGCGCGAGCACGTGGCCGGGCCCAGGGCTCGGCGCCGGCTCTGGAACGCTCGTCGCCAAGGAGCTCCTTCGCCCACCTGCGACGAAGCGAGTCGCGACACGTGTCAAGGGCCTGTTTGCCCGCAGCGGGACCGAGGCACGTTGACACGGGCCGTCGAACGCGAGATAAACCCCCTGCAAACAAGCGGCTTTCTCCCCGAAAGGATCGGCGTGGCGATGCAGTTCAGCATCTACTCAGAGCTCCAAAGCTGGCCGGGCAAGACACAGAAACAGATCTACGACGAAGCACTCGAGCAACTCGTGAACGCGGATCGACTCGGTTACGACGCGTACGCGATCATCGAGCACTTCTTCTTTCCGAAGTTCGGCGCCTCGCCGAACCCGTTCGCGTTCTTCGCCAAGGCGTCGGAGCGGACGAAGAACATCAAGTTCCGCACGCTCGTGCACGTGCTCCCGTACCACAACCCGACGATCCTGGCGTCGCAGATCGCAGCGTTCGATCTGCTCGTCGACGGACGCTACGAGTTCGGGCTCGGGCGCGGTCACGCGTGGCTCGCCCTGAAGGCAGGCATTCCAGTCGAGGAGACGCGTGACCGTTACGAGGAATCGTTCCGCATCGTCATCGACGCGCTCTCCAGCGAACGCTTCTCACATGACGGGACGCACTACCAGGTCGAGGACTCGCACATCGTCCCGCGACCGAGCGCAGGCAGGAAGTTCCGCATCTTCCTCGGCGGCACGAGCGACTCGACCTACGAGCTCGCCGGCGAGCGGGGCTTTGCGATGGTCGTGCCGCCTCTTCTTCCCTACGAGGCGCTCCGCGAGCAACTCGACATCTACCGCGCCTCCTGCGCCAAACACGGCAACGAGCCCGACATCGTCTGGATCCACGCGGTGCACCTCGACGAGGACCGCGACACGGCGAAGCGCGAGGCCGAGCAGATGATGCGCGGCTTCCTCAAGGGAAATGCGTCGGTGCTGCTGGAGAATGCGGACGAGCTCGCGTCGAAGGAACGGCTCGAGGCTTCCGGCTACGGGTTCTACGCGTCCGGGATCATGGAGCAGCTCTCCGATATGCCCTACGAAGAGATGGTCGAGAAAGACGTCGTGTGGGTCGGCACCCCGCAGGACGTGATCGAGCGCATCGAAGGCGTGCGGGAGTTGTGCCAGGGATTGACAGAGGTCGCGATCACCGTGAATCCGGGCGGTGTTGAGCACTGGAAGTCGATCAAGACGCAGGAGCTCTTCGCAGCGCATGTGATGCCGCACTTCAAGGTTGGCGCGCCGCGAAAGGAGGCCGAACCTGCGCTCGCTTAACGCAGAGCCGGCACTCTCGATCTCGCAGATCACGACACTGACGTCCAGCTTCGCGGACGATCTGACCGCGTATCGCGACGCGGGCGTCGCCGGGATCGGGATCTGGGAGCTGAAGCTGCCGGAAGGGGGAGACGCCGAAGCACTCGAGCTCCTCGAGGCGAGCGGGCTCGGCTCCGCCGCCGCCGTCCCGCTCATCCCGTCGATCCTGCCGCTGCCGTTCATGGCAGGACCCGCGGATCCCCAGGAGCGGGTCGAGGCGATCTGCGCGTCGATGCACCGGCTCGCAGCGTTCCGCCCGAGCGCAGTCGTCTGCCTGACCGGCCCTCCGGGAGCGCTCGACGAGGACATCGCGCGAGAGATCGTGGTCGACGGCCTGCGCATGGTCGCCGCGGAGGCCGCGGCGGCAGGTGTACGCGTGGGGCTCGAGCCGATCAACCGTGGCGTGGGTGAGGCGCCGACGATTGTCGGCTCGATCCCCGAGGCAGTCGAGCTGATCGATGCGGTAGACCACCCCGCCGTCGGGATCCAGTTCGACACATGGAACCTCTGCCAGACCCAGTCGGTCCTCGACGACATCGAGCGGGAGTGCCACCGCTTCGTCGGCGTTCACGTCGCGGACTTTCGCGAGCCGACGCGCAGCTGGGCCGACCGCGTGCTGCCGGGTGACGGCTGTGCGGGCCTGCCAGCGATCCTCGGCGAGCTCGAGCGCGCGGGCTGGGACGGCTTCTACGACCTCGAGGTCTTCTCCGACAACGGCACCTTCGGAGATGCATGGCCGGATTCCCTCTGGGACGTTCCCGCCGCGGAGCTCGCGCGACGCGGCAAAGAGGCGTTCACGAAGGTCTGGGCGCAGCGAATCCGCGAGCCGCTGGCTCCAGTAATGACAAAGCACGACGACCGGGAGGAGTGAGCATGAGAGGACGAGGAAGCTGGGCCGTCGGTGTCGCGGTGGTGCTCGCCCTGGCAGCGATCGGCTCCGCGTTCGCGGCCACCGCGCACCGCGGCACGAGCGCGGCAAAGGCGCCGATCATCCTGGGCTGGGCGTTCGACGGCAAAGGCGCTATGGCGCCGTTCGACGGTCCGGCGCTCGCCGCCGCAAAGACGCGGATCGACTTCTGGAACAGCAAGGGCGGTGTGCTTGGGCACAAGATCGTGCTCGATACGTGCGACACGCAGGGAAATTCCCGTGACACTGCGACCGCCTGCGCCCTGAAATTGATCGGCGAGCATGTCAACGTGATGTTGACGACGTGCGACGTCGATCTCGCGGCGCCCGTCGTTCAGCAGTCCATCAATCGCGGACTCCTGACCGTCGCAACGTGCATCGGGACGGACCAGATGGGGCCGAAGCGGTTCGGGACAAAGGGAAGGCTTGCGTTCAGCTTCGGCAACGTCGCGCAGGACGAAGGGTCCGCGATGGCGCAGTACGCCTGGAACAGGCATTGGCGCAAGGCGGCGCTCGCAACGGACGCGGTGATCGTCTACTTCAAGAACGTCGTCCAGGCGTTCAAGGCACGCTGGCAGCAGCTCGGCGGCAAGATCGTCGCGCAGGAGACCTACCACGACGCGGTCTACGGAGGCAACGACGTCCAGAACACGATCAGCCGCCTCAACGGGGTAAAGGCGGATGTAATCGTGACCTCGACGGCCGGTGCGTTCGGCACTCTGTCGACTCTGATCTCAGGATTGCGGTCGGCCGGAAACGACACGCCAATGATCAACTCGTGGGCCGGCGATGGGAACTACTGGCTGCCGAAGAGCCCGAAGGTCACGAACTACTACTTCGTCACATATGCATCGGTCTTCGGAGACGATCCGGTCTCGGCTGTCAACGCACTCGCAAAAGAGATCAAGGCCGGAACCGGCGGGTTCATCACAGGCCCGGCGGCGATCGACGGCATCGTCACGGCGATCAGGCGGGCGCACGGCTCGACGAAGGGCATCGTGCTCGCGAAGATCATGGAGCACTTCCGCAGGGTCCCGACCCTGTCCGGATTCGTGAGCTTCTCGCCGAAGCTGCACTCGGTGTTCGGACGGCGGTACCGCGTGATCAAGATCCAGGACAACGTGCCGAAACTCGTCGGCACGATCGTCGCGAAGGTCGTGCCGAAAATCTGAGCGAAGCCGCGCTCAACGAGGAACCGCGGAGGCCCGGAGAGACGCTCCGGGCCTCCGCCGTGTCGCGCTCGTTCGAGGGCGTCCATGCACTGCGGGACGTCACGCTCGAACTGAGACGCGGCGAGATCGTCGGCCTCATCGGGCCGAACGGCGCGGGCAAGTCGACGCTTGTGAACGTCCTCAGCGGCTTCGACCGGCCGACGACGGGAACGGTCGTGCTCGAGGGCCGGGACGTGACGAGCTGGACGCCGCATCGCCGCGGCAGACACGGCCTCGCGCGGACCTTTCAACACAGTCACGCCTTTCGCTCGCTCACAGTCCGAGAGAACGTCGAGGTGGCTGCGCTCGGGGTCCGCGCCGGCGGCCGGGAGGCGCGGCGGCGCGCCGAAGGGCTGCTGGCACGGCTCGGATTGGCGAAGCAGGCCGATCGTCCCGCGTCCGCACTTCCCCACGGTGACGAGCGGCGACTCGGCCTCGCGCGCGCGCTCGCAACGGATCCACGCTTCGTGCTGCTCGACGAGCCGGCGGCCGGACTTTCCGAGAACGAGCTGGAGGAATTTGCCGCCGTGATCAGGTCGGTCCGCGACGAGCACGGGGCGGGCGTCCTGCTGATCGATCACAACATGGCGCTGATCATGGCCATCTGCGGTCGCGTGCACGTCCTCGACCAGGGACGCATGCTCGCGGAAGGAACGCCCCAGGAGATCCGCGCCAACCTCGACGTCGCTTCCGCCTACCTCGGCGAGAGCGCCCTGGCGGATACCGCGTGAACGAGCCCGTGCTCATCGTCGACAAGCTCCGCGTTCGGTACGGAGCCGTCGAGGCCGTGCGCGAGCTCTCGCTCCACGTCGAGCGCGGCGAGATCGTCGGCTTGATCGGCCCGAACGGCGCCGGCAAGTCCTCCACGCTGAACGCGATCATGGGGCTCGTCACCGCGAGCGGCGGCGATGTCCGCCTGAACGGCAAATCGATCGGCCGGCGGCGACCGGAGGACATTGCGCGCGCGGGCGTTGCGCTCGTTCCTGAGGGACGGCGCATCTTCGCCGAGCTGAGCGTGGAGGAGAATCTCCGCCTCGGCTTGGCGGCGCGGCGCGGAAACGGCGACGTCCGCGCCGATCTAAATCGCATCTACGAGCTCTTCCCCGTGGTGAGGGAGTTTCGGCGCCGGTCCGCCGGCGCGCTGTCGGGCGGCCAGCAGCAGCAGCTTGCAATCGCTCGCGCACTCGTCGCGGATCCGCGGGTGCTGCTCCTGGACGAGCCCTCGCTCGGCCTCGCGCCGACCGTCGTCGACCTCGTTTTCGACGCGCTTGCGGCGATCCGCGACCGCGGCCTTGCCGTCCTGCTCGTGGAACAGCGCGCGCAGCGCACGGTCGCGTTGGCGGATCGGAGCCACGTCCTCTCGCACGGGCGCGTGCAGGCGACGCTCACTCCCGAAGACGCCGACGACACCCAGGCGATGGTGGCCGCCTATTTCGCATGATCGTCGCAGCACTCACGGTCGACTGGCAGACGATCACCGACGCGGTCGCGCTCGGATCGATCTACGCGCTGATGGCGGTCGGGATCGGACTCGTGTTCGGCATCCTGAGGTTGGTCAACTTCGCGTACGGCCAGCTGATCATGGCCGGCGCGTTCGCGCTCGCGCTCGCGTCGCAGTGGAACTGGCCCGTGTGGAGTGGGATCCTCCTCTGCTTCGCCGTCGTGCTCGTGCTCTCGCTGTTGATGGACCGGCTCGTGTTCCGGCCGCTGCGGACGCAGTCGCCCGCGGTGATGCTCGTCGCCACGTTCGCCGTCGCGTTCCTGCTGCAGAGCATTGCGCTGCTGAAGTTCGGCTCGCTCGGCAAGATCGCCGTGTCGCTCGCCTATCTCAACCGGCCGATCGACATCTCCGGCGTCGAGATCCGCAAGATCACGATCGTCGCCGTCGCCGTGACCATCGCGTGTCTGCTCCTCCTCACCATCGTTCTGGAGCGAACGAGCGTCGGGCTGCACATGCGTGCGGCGTCGATGGACTTCCAGACGGCACGGCTGCTCGGTGTGCGTGCGAATCGCGTCTCCACGGGCGCGGTGCTCATCTCGGGCTTGCTTGCGGCGATCGCCGCGATCATGCTGACCGTCCAGTCGCCGCTGGTAACGCCTGGATTCGCGTTAAACGACACGATCGTCGTTCTCGCCGGTGTCGTGCTCGGCGGGCTCAACAGCCTCGTGCCGGCGACGTTGGGCGGCTTTGCGATCGGCTTCGCGTCCGGATTCCTCGGCGGTGCGTTGCCGAGCGGACAGAGCGCGTACCTGCCCTCGTTCCTGTTCGGGGCCGTGATCATCGTGCTGCTCCTGCGACCCGGCGGGCTCTTCACGCGCTACGGCCAGCGCGCGATCGAACGAGTGTGAAGCGCGTCGAGCCCGTCATCCAGCTGCTCGGGCCCTGCGCCCTCGTCGCCGTCACCGCGCTGCTCGGGACGGCCGCATCCCTCTCGACCCGTACGTATTTCATCACTGCGCTCGTGAACGTCGCGATCGTCGTCGCGCTCTACCTGTTCGTCGGCAACTCAGGTGTGGTCTCGTTCGGGCACATCAGCTTCGTCGCCGTCGGCGCGTGGACTGCGGGAGTGCTCGCGGTGCCGCTGGCACCGAAGCAGGCGATCATGCCCGGCCTCGCGCACTTCCTCCAGGCGACGACTGTCGGCAACGTCCCGTCGCTCGCGATCGCCTCCGCGGTCGGCGGCCTCTACGCGCTCGTCGTCGGCCTGCCGCTGATGCGGCTGTCCGGGCTCACGGCCGGGATCGCGACGTTCGCCGTGCTCGAGATCACCCACAACGTCCTGCGCTACTGGCAGAAGGTCGGGCCGGGGCTGAATGCGTTTTCGTCCGTCCCCGCCACCACCGGCCTGCTGCAGGCTGCGGTCGGCGCGACGATCGCGATCGTCGCCGCGTTCGCGTACCAGCGAACGCGCTACGGCCGGCTGCTGCGGGCGGCGCGCGACGACGTCGCGGCTGCGCGTGCGGTCGGCATCTCGGTCTACCGCCAGCGGCTGGTCGCCTTCGCGCTCTCCGGAGCGCTCGCAGGGCTCGCGGGTGGGCTCTACATCCACCTCGAGCCGCTGGGCGTCGAGGATCTCTACCTCGACCTGACCTTCATCACGCTCGCGATGCTCGTGATCGGCGGCGCGGGCAGTCTCCTCGGAGCCGTCGTCGGCGCGCTTGCGGTGAGCGGCGTCAACTACTACCTCGTCAGCGCCGAGACCGGCGGCTGGTTGCAGCACCATCCAGGGACGCACCTCGTCGTGCTCGGCGTCTTCATGACACTCGTCCTCGTCGCGCGGCCGACCGGGCTGACGGGTGGGCGGGAGCTGACCCTGCCGAGGCTCCGATCTGACAAAGTGCAGCCGTGAGCGAGAATCCAAAGCTCGATCGTCTGAAGGAGCTACTGGCCGAGGTCGACGATCTGCGCAAGGCGGCGACGCTACTCTTCTGGGACCAGCGCGTGATGATGCCTGCGGGCGGCGCCGCGGCACGTGCGGACTCGAGTGCGACCGTCGGCAGGCTCGCCCACGAACGGTTCGTGTCGAAGGAGATCGGCGCGCTCCTCGACGAGGTGGACGAGAACGACTACGACTACGAGTCGGTCGACGCGAGCCTGATCCGCGTCACACGCCGCGACTTCGAGAAGGCCGTGCGCGTCCCGCCGGAGCTGACAGGCGAGATGCGCCGCTCGAGCGCGCTCGCGCTGTCCGCGTGGGGGCCGGCGAGGGCCGACTCGGATTTTCCCGCGTTGCTGCCCCACCTCGAGCGCAACCTCGAGCTGCGACACCGGTACGTTGACTGCTTCGAGCCCGCGGACGAGACGTACGACATCCTGCTCGACGACTACGAGCCGCTGATGAAGACGGACGAGGTGCGGGAGATCTTCGACGGGCTCAAGCGCGACCTGATCCCGCTGATCGAGGAGATCGCGGCGGCCGGCGAAGTCGACGATTCGTTTCTGCGAGCCGAGTTCGGCACCCATGCCCAGCAGCAGTTCGCCCTGACAGTCCTGCGACGCTTCGGCTTCACCGATGACCAGTGGCGTCTGGATCCGACACAGCATCCGTTCATGTGCACGCCCGGAGAGGGCGACGTGCGGCTCACGACCAACTGGCGACCGGATGACCTGAGCTCGATCTTCGCCTCGATGCACGAGTTCGGCCACGGCGTCTACGAGTGGGGAGTCGACTCGGCGCTCCAGCGCACGCCGCTCGGAAGCGGTGTCTCACTCGGCGTACACGAGTCGCAGAGCCGCACCTGGGAGAACCTGGTCGGCCGCTCGCGTGCGTTCTGGCGCTTCTTCTATCCGCAGCTGCAGGAGGTCTTTCCCGCACAGCTCGGCTCGGTCGACGAGGAAGCGTTCTACCGCGCGGCGAACAAGGTGCATCCGTCGCTGATCCGAATCGATGCGGACGAGGTGACGTACAACATGCACATCATCCTGCGCTTCGAGCTCGAGCAGGAGCTGATCGAGAACCGGCTCGAGCCGCGGGATCTTCCGGACGCTTGGAACACCCGCATGAACGAGTACCTGGGTGTCGAGGTGCCGGACGACGCACACGGCGTCCTCCAGGACATGCACTGGGCCGGCGGCTCGATCGGCTACTTCCCTACGTACTCGCTTGGCAACGTCATGTCCGTTCAGATCTGGGACCGGATGAAGGAGGATGTGGCCGACGTGGACGAGCAGATGGGACGCGGAGACTTCGGCGAGATCCGCGAGTGGCTACGGTCGCACCTCTACGTGCTCGGGCGGAAGTTCACACCGCAGGAGACGATCGAGCGCGTGACCGGCAGCCGGATCGACGCGGACCCGTACGTGCGGTATCTGCGCGAGAAGCTCGCGCCGCAACCGGCTTGAGCGTTACTGCCGTGTCGCCGTTGGAGCGCCTGCAAACGGTGCTGGCGGAGATTGCCGACCTCCAGCACGCGGAGATGCTGCTCGACTGGGACTCGCGCGTGTTCATGCCGCACGCCGGGGCGCGTGCGCGCGCGGACGCTGTCGCCACCGTCGGCCGCCTCGCACACGAGCGGTTCAGCTCGGACGAGGTCGGCGAGCTGCTCGACGAGCTGGACGAGAACGAGTACGACTACGACTCCTTCGAGGCGAGCCTGATTCGCGTCACTCGGCGCGACTGGAAGCGCTATCACCGCGTGCCGCCGAAGCTCGCCGGAGAGATGCGCCGCTCGAGTGCGATCGCCGTCGCCGCGTGGGACGAAGCCAAGGCCACTTCCGACTTCGAGCTCTTCGCGCCTCACCTCGAGCGCCAGCTCGACCTGAAGCACCAGTACATCGAGTGCTTTCCGGAGGCCGACAATCCATACGACGTCCTGCTCCAGGACTGGGAGGAGGGGCTGACGACGCCGCAGGTCGTGGACATCTTCGAGACGCTGAAGCGCGAGCTGCCGCCGCTGATCGACCAGGCGCCGAAGGTCGACCTCTCGTCGCTGCGCGGGCCCTTCCCGGTCGAAGGCCAGAAAGCCGCGAGTGCTCACGTCCTCGCCGCCTTCGGCTTCGCGGCGGACAACTGGCGCATCGACGAAACCCCACATCCCTTTGCTTCCAGCCCGGGCATCGGCGACGTGCGGCTGACGACCAACTACGACGAGCACAACCTGCACGCGCTCTTCTCGTCGATGCACGAGTTCGGCCACGGCGTCTACGAGTGGGGCGTGGATCCCTCGTTTGCGCGCACACCGCTCGGTTCCGGGGCGTCGAGCGCGTTCCACGAGTCGCAGAGCCGCACGTGGGAGAACCTCGTCGGCCGCTCGCGCGGGTTCTGGCGCTGGTTCTATCCGCAGCTGCAGTCCGTCTTTCCCGGGCAGCTCGACGGCATCGGCGAGGAGACGTTCTATCGCGCGGTCAACGCCGTGCGGCCGACGCTCGTCCGCATCGACGCCGACGAGGTGACGTACGGGCTGCACATCATCCTGCGTTTCGAGCTCGAGCAGGATTTGCTGTCGGGCGTCGTCGCGGTGCCCGATGTCCCGGAGGCCTGGAACGAGCGGGTGCGGCACTATCTCGGGCTCGAGGTGACGGACGACGCGCACGGCGTCCTGCAGGACATGCACTGGTCGATCGGCCTCCTTGGCTACTTCCCGACCTACCAGCTCGGCAACGTGATCTCCCTGCAGATCTGGCAGCATGCGGTCGCGGAGCTCGGGGACGTGGAGGAGCAGTTCGCGCGGGGAGAGTTCGTGCCGCTGCGCGAGTGGTTGCGCGAGCACGTGTACCGCTTCGGGGGGATGTTCGAGCCGCAAGAGCTGCTGCGGCGCATCGCCGGATCCGAGCTCGATCCGGAGCAGTATCTCGCGTATCTGCGGTCGAAGTTCTCGCAGTGATCCAGCGCGTCTGCGTCGTCGGCGCGGGTGTGATCGGCAGCCTGTACGCAGCGCATCTGGCGACGGTCGCTGAGTCGCTCGTGCTGACGCGCCGCGAGGAGCACGCGCGCGCGTTGAACGAGCACGGCCTGTGCATCTCTGGCCGTCACGACTTCACGGCTCGCGTGACCGCGGCGGCGCGTGTGCGCGAACTGCCCGAAGCGGATCTGGTGATCGTGGCGACGAAGGCGACGGGGGTCGAGCCGGCAGCCGACGCTCTCCAAGGATCCTTTCGCGGCGCGACGGTGTTGACCGTGCAGAACGGACTGGGAGCGGAAGAGATCGTGCGGCGCCACGGTGCGTGGCCGCTCGTCTCGGGCGTGACGTTCATGAGTGGGACGAAGCACTCCGACACGCACGTTGAGTACATCCTCGACACGGAGACCTGGGTGGGGCCGTACGAGGAAACGCCGTTCGAACGGGCGGAGGAGATCGCCACCCTGCTCGTCGACTCCGGTCTCAAGGCGGAAGCGTTGCCGGACTTGCGTCCCGCGCAGTGGTCGAAGCTGATCTTCAATGCGACGGTGAACGGCGTTGCGGCGTTGACGGGGTTGCCGCACGACTGGCACTTCGCGGCGGAGGACGGCGTCGGCGACCTCGGTCATCTCGTCCACGATCTCGTCGACGAAGGCAAGCGGATTGCAGCTGCGGCGGGAGTCGAGCTCCACGACGATCCGTGGGAGATGAACGTGCTCGCGACGGAACGTGGGAGCGCGCACTATCCGTCGATGCTCGAGGACGTCGAGGCGCACGGGCCGACAGAGATCGAGCTGATCGGAGGGGCGCTTGTGCGAGAGGCGCAGAAGCACGACGTCGACGCACCGCTGCATACGGCGCTGTACCGGCTGGTCAAGGCCCGCGAGGCCAGTTACTCGTAATGCACGGGGTCAGACCCCTGCTGTTCGTTGGCGCCACGTCTCGCCGGTCGCCCTCGCTCCGTTCCTGTGTTCGGGTGGAGTCGCCGCCTTTCGAGACGCGGCCATTCCCGACACTGCTCGGGGTCAGACCCCAGGGGTCTGAAAGGTGAGGGTGTGCATTGTCGGTTGTGGCGCGGTGGGCTCGCTCTTTGCTGCGAACCTCGCGCAGCTCGATGACGTCGAGGTCTGGGCGTACGACCTTGCGCGCGAGCACGTGGATGCGATCAACCGCGACGGGCTGCGGCTGAGCGGCGCCGGCGACGTCGTCGGCCGTCTGCGCGCGACGACCGATGCCGCGGAGCTTCCTCCCTGCGAGTTCGGCATCCTCGCGACGAAGGCGACGCACACCGAACCGGCAATTCGCGCAGCTGCGCCCGCGTTCGCCGACGGCTGCGTGGCGACGGTACAGAACGGGCTCGGGAACGAGGAGGCGATCGCCGCTCACGTGGAGCGCGTGATCCGCGGCACCACGTTTCCGGCGGGCAAGCTGCTGGAGTCGGGACACGTGCAGTGGGACATCAAGGGGGACACGACGCTCGGACCGTTCGAGCCGCAGCCGGCGCCGTTCGGGCAGATCGAGCGTCTCGCGGATGCGTGTACACGAGCCGGCATGCCGACGCATGCGGTGCAGGATGCACGTGGCCCGCAGTGGCGCAAGGTCATCTTCAACGCCGCGACGAATCCCGTCGGCGCATTGACGAGGCTCACGCACGGACGAGTGTGCGAGGACACGGCTCTCCGTCGCTTCGTCTCCGGGCTCGTGGACGAAGGCAAGGCGGTCGCGGCCGCGCAGGGAATCGAGCTCGACGCTGATCCGGAGGAGCTGATCGACCACGCGGCCAAGCCCGAGGTCGGCTACGACCACAAGGCCTCGATGCTGCAGGACGTCGAGGCGCGGCGGCAAACGGAGGTGGATTACCTGAACGGCGGCATCGTCCGCTTCGGCGAAGAGCACGGCGTCCCGACGCCTCTGAATGCGGGGATCTGGGCGCTCGTGAAAGGCTTGGAGCGATCATGGGAGACCTGAGCCGGCAGGAGGTCGACCGCCGCTACCGCCTCGTGCGTGAGGCGATGGATGCTCACGGCGTCGACGCGGTGGTGGTCGCGGGATCGGAGTACACCGGCTTCGAGGGCGCCGTCACGTACCTCTCGGGATTCCAGATCGTGCATCGCTACGCGTACGTCGTCCTGCCCCGCGAGGGCGATCCGTCGATCGTCTTCCCGACCGAAGCCCGCTACGTCGGCGAGCACGCGACGTCGTGGATCGAAGACCAGGTTTTCGCCGACCGGCCCGGCGAGTGGCTCGGCGAGCGGCTAGCGGGTAAGCGCGCCGGCGTCTACGGGCTCGACTACGTCCTCACGGTCCGTGACTTTGCGGCCCTGAACCGCACGGCGGAACTGGTGCCGTTCGACGTCGAGTTCGACCTCGCCCGGGCGGTGAAGAGCGAGGCGGAGCTCGAGTCCGTTCGCGACTCGGTGCGCATCAATACGCAGGGCTTCTGGAAGTTCCTCGACGCGTACGAGCCGGGCAAGACAGCGGCGGAGGTACTCGCGCCCGCGGAGGAGCTCTTCGTTGCCGAGGGCTGCGGCCGGCTGACGATGAACATGGTGCTCGTCGGCGCCGAGTTTGCGATTGCGCGCAGCGACACGGTGCTCGAGGACTTCTGCATCCCGTCGCTCGAGGTCGCCGGCCCGGGAGGACACTGGGTCGAGATCTCGCGCGCGCTCGGACAGCCGAACGGGGAAGTCGAACGGATGCTCGAGGCCTACGACGAGTACTACGAGCTCGCGCAAGACGCGTTCCGCCCGGGCGCGACGGCGCACGACGTCCATCGCGCGGTGGCGAAGGGATTTACGGACCGCGGCTACCAGCTCGGCCACGTCACCGGGCACTCGATCGGCATGACGATGATCGAGCACCCGAAGATCGGCGAGGGCGTCGAGACCGAGCTGCAGGAGAACATGGTCTTCTCCATGCACCCGCACGCAATCGCGGACAACGGGCGCGATTGTCTCTATATGCAGGACACTTGGCTCGTCACGGAAAACGGAGGCGAGCCGCTCGCGGATCTGCCGATGCGCATCTTCGCCGCAGGAGAGGCGCGTGTTCCGCGGGACTAGCCGACTTCTGCATGGATCCGGCCGCTCGCGCGCCGCAGCGGACCGCCTTCGCGGCCTGCGCGCACCGCCATGATCTCCGCCAGGATCGAGACCGCCGTCTCGGCCGGCGTGTGCGCACCGACGTCGAGGCCTGCAGGGCCGGTGATCCGCTCCAGGGCAGATTCGTCGACACCTGCCTCGAGCAGGAGATCGCGCCTGCGTTCCTGGTTGCGTCGGGAGCCGAGCGCACCGATGTAGAACGCATCCGTCTCGACGACGCCTGTGAGCAGCGGGATGTCGAAGCGATCGTCGTGCGTCAGCACCACGACCGCGGTGCCGTGATCCGGCTGCACGCGTGCGAGCGTTTCCTCCGGCCACCCGACGATCAACTCGTCTGCGCTCGGAATGCGCTCCGGCGTCGCAAACTTCGCGCGCGCGTCGGCGGCGATCGTGTGCCAGCCCAAAGCCTTCGCCGCGGCGCACAGAGCTTCCGCCGTGTCGACGGCGCCGTAGACGAGCAGGCGCGGCGCGGGGCCGAACACGTCTGCGAAGACACGCCGTCCCTCCACCTCGACAACGCGGCTGTGCCCACCGCGAATGAGCTCGTCCGCGCGCGGCCCGTCGCCTTCCCGCACGAGCCTCGACCCGCTCCCCTCGAGGTCGGTGAGCAGGACCGCCCGCTCCTCGGCACGCACGATCTGCGCGAGCTCGTCAAGCAGCGCGGGATCCGGCTCGTCCACCCAGACGTCGATCTCGCCGCCGCACGGAAGCCCGACGCTGAGCGCGAGGTCGTCGGAGATCCCGTAGGTCAAAAGGCGTGGGTCGCCACCGCGCAGGACCTCGCGGGCAGCCTCGTAGACCTCGTTCTCGACGCAACCACCGGAGACCGAGCCCGCGAGCTCCCCGCCGTCGGAAACCGCCAGCTTCGAACCGACCGGGCGCGGCGCCGACCGGCGAGTAGCGACTACGCGAGCAAGCGCGACGCGCTCGCCGCGCGACCGCCAGCGCTCGAGGTCGGCCAAGAGCTCCCGCACGGGGAGATCGTAGCCCTACCTATGGCACTGACAGATGGGCTCGCCGAGCTCGCGGCGCTCGAGCAGCATCCCGCAGCGCGCGCACGAGGGCGGCAGCATCCTTGCGGCTACGAGCAGGCCGCGGAACAGCGTCGCCCAGAGAACGAACATGGGGAGGACGAGCTGGCCAGTCATCTCCGGGGTATCGGCCGGAGGTGCCAGATTGATTAGCGGACCTGGATGACCTCGGTCATCAGAGCCGGGTGGAGCGAGCAGAACAGCCGGTACGTCCCGGCCCTCGTGAAGTGGAAGGAGAAGGTCTTGCCGCCTCGGAGCGAAGGGGATCCGAAACCGACCGGCCCGCTCGCGACCGTCACGTCGTGGGCGACCTCCCCGACGAACCGCCAGGTGAAGACGGTGCCCCGAGGGATGGTCACACGCTGGGCGCCGAACATGTAATCGCCGACCCAGGTGCTGCGGACGTGGCGGAGCGGCCCGCGAGGCTGCTTGAGCAGGGCAACGGTCACCTTCTCCGGCTGCGTCGAAATGGGTAACGGCGAGGCGAACGGCTCGCACGAAGTTTCGGGTCTCGGAGCGAAGTAGAGGATCGCGATTCCCATCACTCGCACGTGCGGGGCGGAGTCGTCGTATGTCGCGGTGATCCGTAAGGTGTCGCCCGCGAGCACCGGCCGCCCCAGCGGGTCGGAGAAGCCGGTCATCGCAACGGGCCCGGGCTCGTGCATGACGGGGTGCGGTTCCGTTCCGCCCCAGATCGGATACGAGGTGAAGATCGAACCGCAGCTCGTGTCGCTGACGTCCACGGAGAGCCCGCCGCCGTGGAGGTGCGCGCCGCCGGCGACGAACACGCCGCCCTGAGGCGCGACCCAGTCCGCTTGCTGTGCGTAGGTCGAGCCGGGCCCGCCCGTGCCGGGCACGTTGAAGATCGGATCTGCGCGGCAGTTGCGGACGTCGAGCCAGATCGGCGTCACCGGTGTCCTCGCTTCCCCGGTCGCGTACGCGACCGTGTAGCGGATGCGCACGGTCTCTGCCTTCGCATGGTGGTTCATCAGCATGTAGAGGAGTCCCCAGCGGTCCGTCGCCCGGTTCGGATAGCCGTAGCCGTCGGGAAGCTGCATGGAAAAGTGCTCCTCTCCCTCGGCGTAGAAGCGTTGCGTGATCGCCGGCGACGACTTGCCGTCGTAACCGATGAAGGAGGAGCACGTCGAGTCCTGCGCTCCGAGCTTGGCGAAGACAACGTGGTGCAGCATCACGTCGGTGTCGGGCACGACGTTGCCGTTCAGATCGACGACGTCCGCCTTCATTCCCACCACGTATCCGTCGACCGAGGGCGACTGCACGAGCTGAATGTCGCGGGCGACCGCGTAGCGGTCGACCTGGATCGGCGCGGACTCGAAGACGAGCGACTGGATTCCGGCGGACGCACTGCCCGGGAAGGCGACGGCGGCGAGAAATGCGGCAAAGAGCAGGCGCATCGTCATGACTCTACTCCCGGGGACGCGAGGCTAGAATGGCCCTCGTGAGCTGGCTGATGATCGCCCTGCTTGCGCTCGCCGTTGCCGCTGTGGTCGGCGCCGAGTGGCCTCGTCTCCAGGCGCGCCTCGGGGGCGAGGCGCGTGCGAGGCGCGAGCGCGCCCGCCGCAAGTCGGCACTGAAGCTCGTCCGGACGGAAACCGAGGAGTTCGCGGCCAGTGTCGAGCGGGATCTCGCCGAGCTCCCGACGATCGAGGAGTCAGACCACCACAACCGCTAGCGGACGAGGACGGTCGTCATCAGTGTTCGTGTGTTGGGGAGGATCGGGCCCACGTCCTCCATGTTCTTCGTTTCTTGGTAGTCCGACGTGCGGAAGATGAGCGTGTGGCTGCCGCGGGCGACCCCGGAGATGCGCGCGACCCCGTTCGCAAATGAGACTCGCTGGGGGTGTTCGTCGATCGTTGCGTGCAACGACCGCGGATCGACGCCCGCTCCGTTGTCGCGCACGGCGAGTCGGATCACGCCGTGCGAAGCGGAGAGCACATGCACAGACGGCGGTGTCGTGTCGTTGATCCAAAAGCGGAACGTGAACGGCCCGCGTGCGGAGCGTGCCGGCGAGTCGAAGACGATGTCGTACGTGTCCGGCTTAGGAAGCACGACTCCGGCCACGGGGCGCTCGGTGCCCACGGACGAGCGGTACGGATTGAGATCGACAGGTACGCCGGTGTAACCCGTAACCCGGTTCTCGTCGTCGTCGCGGACGACCCGCGGCTGAACCGTGACCCCGCGGGCCGGCGACAGGATCGCAACGCCGAAATTGGCCACCGGCCGGCGAAGCCGGAAGCGATACACGACCTCCGGTCCGCCGAGACGGACGGGGAGGGCGAAACTGTTGGGCACGAGGTCCGGATAGCGGTAGGTGGTCACCTGTGACGCCGCGCCGACCGTCGTTCCGCGGTAAACACCTGCCCCCGGGAGCACGTGCTGCGGATCGAGCGCGAGCCGCGGCCGCTCGATCCGGAGCCAGAACGGGATCCGAAGCCTGGTCCCGGTGTTGCTCAGCACGATGAAGCCGGTGACGTCTCGCTCGTGAACCGAGGGGGCGGCTCGCACGGCGACGCGAAACCTTCCCGGAACGCTCAGCCGCGACGGCACGGAGAAGATCACTCCACGGCTGGATCCTTGGAGGGCAACTTTGACCGTCCACCGACCGAGTGGGAGGTTTCCGCCGACGTTCGCATTGATTACCGCGACCGTTCGTGCTGTGCGTGTCCCCGGCCGTCGCAAACCAAACGAGAGCGACGTCGGTGAGACGAAAATCTGCGGATTGTCTGCGCGCGGGAGGTCGATGCGTCCGCCGCCCTCGCGAGTTGCGGCGACCTCGTGGCCGTTCGCGTAGTGAACGGGCGCACCCGTCGACACCAACGCGGACTTGATCTGCGCGACGGTCCAGTCCGGGTGGCGCTGCTTGAGCACGGCGGCGGCACCGGCGACGTGGGGTGCGGCGAGGCTCGTGCCGTCGATCGTCACCCACGTGGCCGGCGGTTCAGAAGTCAGGATGCCGACTCCGGGCGCCGTCACGTCCGGCTTGAGCTGGAACGAGTAGGGCGTCGGGCCGCCGGAGGACCAGGGCGCGATCCGGTCCGGCTTCGGCGAGCTGTGACCGCCGGTCGATGCCGCAACGGCGATCGCCTTCGGAGCGTTGGCAGGCGACTCGACGGACCCATTCCCAAAGTCTTGAAAGTCGTTTCCGGCCGCAACAACGGGAACGACGCCCGCATCCGCCGCTGCGTTGAGCGCCTGAACGACCGGGTCGCGCCGCGGATCCACCTCGGCTTCGCCGAGGGACATGTTGATCACGTTCATCCCGTCGTTCACTGCGGCCTCGACCGCGGCGGCAAGCTCAGGCGCATTGCCGTCGAGCCCGACGCCGGGCGTCGGCGCAGCAAGCGCCTTGTAGTTCCCGAGGTATGCGCGTGGTGCGATCCCGGAGATGCGGAAGCCCTTGGCGAGCGTGTTCGCATCGCCGCCCGCGACTCCCGCGACGATCGTTCCGTGATCGTCCTGTCCGTCCGCGCCCGCGAAGGGAAGCGTCTCGAGCGGGTCGTTCGCACCAGGTGGCGCGAAGACGCGTGCGACGATCACCTTGGGTGTCGTGAACGCGGCGTT
Source organism: Actinomycetota bacterium (assembly GCA_046730515.1). Lineage (GTDB taxonomy): Bacteria > Actinomycetota > Thermoleophilia > Gaiellales > Gaiellaceae > 3-1-20CM-4-69-9. The sequence continues at coordinate 24,082 of JBKPJA010000247.1, forward strand.
CCCCTTCGGGAATCCCGGGGGATACACGAAACCGGCGGAATTGAAGAACGGATGCGTCTGATCGATCCCCTCGTCGATGATCGCGATCTTCATGCCCTGGCCCCCGGTTGCGAGGCCGGGGCCCCAGACCTGCGGCGCGCCGATGAGCTGAGGGGTTCGGTCGAGCTGTGCGTGATACACGCCGTTCGGCCAGACCCGTGCAATGCCGGGGACGCGGGCGAGCTTTCCCACCTGCTCGCGCGGGAGGACGACCGCCATCCCGTCGAGCACGGTGTGGTAGCGCCAGCGAATCGACGCGCCGGGAATCGCGCGCATGATGCGCGCGACGGCACCGTCCTGTGCTCGACCGAGGCGTTGGATGTACGCGCGACTCGAAGCGGAGGTAACGCTGAGTGTTCTTCCGAACTGCCCCTGGAGCGCGCGAGTAGGCGCATCGGCGAGTGGGGGAGCCTTCAGTGTCACGATCACCTCGGTCAACTGCCGCGCATCGCGGCGAACGGATGCGGCCGCCGCCGGAAGAGCGATCAGAAGCACGGCCGCGACTAGAAGACCCCGTCTCAGGAACGAAATGCTACGGGCTACACTGTCCGACCGCGCGGATGTGGCGGAATTGGTAGACGCGCACGGTTCAGGTCCGTGTGGGGGAAACCCCGTGGAGGTTCAAGTCCTCTCATCCGCATGACGGTCTGCGAAATCGCCTTGCGCCGCATCAGACCAGGAGCATCGGGCTGGAGGTCGAAGGCCACGGGGCCCAGGGTGTACCCCGAGCCTTCTGCTCTCCCCGACGGTTCGGTAGCGGCGCGTGCCACAGGTGCCGCTGCGCCCTGGGCGACACTCGGCCACACCGCAAGTCCGACGGTCGCGCGTGCGTCTTCTCAGCGCCGGGGATCGGCTCCGCTTCCCAGGACTGACGGTCCTGGCGGGGAGAGGGCGGCTGATTCCCGGCGCTTCGCCCTGGTGCGCCGGCGCGCTTCGCGGCGTTGTGCGCGTGCCGGCCGATTGAACTGCCGCGCCAGAACCGCGCAGATGCACCCCGCGGCGAGCACGACCTCGAGACCCCCCATGTGGCCGATATCACCATCGGCCCGGCGCTTAAACGAGTCAGGGCTTGAAGCCGAAGACCGGGTGCAGCTCGACGGCGTTGTCGGCGACCCCCGACTGACCGTGGATGAAGTCGAAGAAACGCACGCCGGTGAACGTGGCCGGCTGACCGACGTACGTCCAGTGGTCGCCCGCCGGGCCGTACTCGCGTTCGAGCCGATCCCGCGCGACGAGCATTGCGTAACGCGCGCGAGCACCGTAGTCGCAATGGACGCTCGGCATCTCCGCGATCATCGTCTTCCCACCTTGGGCGAGGACGAGATGAATGTCCTGGTCCGACTCGAGCTTGTACTTCACGAGCGTCGCGGCCACGCGAAACGCCTGCCGCTCGGTGGACAGGCGCGTCGTGTTGTCATCCGGCAGTGTCGGCGCGGGCAACGCGTTCATCCCAACGACGGTTGCACGCTTCGGGACGAGGTCGACCGTGTCGACACCGGGATCGGACAGTGTCTTCACTGCCCAGCGCTCGACACCGCAGCGGCCGGACGCCGTCACGCGCGTCGCTTCGTTCTCCTCCGGATCGACGCGCTGACCGAGCGGCCGAACGGACGCGCGACCTCCGCCGAGTGCCCCGAAAGCCATGACGACGACAAGGGCCGCAGCGACGATCAACCGCCTTCCGGACATGTCCAAATTGTGGCGCATTGCCGTACAATCCGCGTCTCAATGGCTCGGCGGGTCGTTGCGGTCGTCGCCGTCCTTGTGACGGTTCTGCCGATGGGCTCCGCGCGCGGCGCTGCGACGCTCGGACTGGCGGAGGTCCGCGACGCGCACGGGACCTTGCTCGCTCAGGCAGGGGCCGGCCCATACGCGTACCCGGCGGACGGATCGATTCTGCGCATCGGCTCTGCGAGCGCGAACGCGGCGCGCGTCGTCCTGCAGGACGTGTCGATGTTCAACGGGCGTGTGTACGTGTCACGGATCGTCGTTCCGGCGCGCGGTCTCACGGGGGCGCGCGTCGACGGGCTGGTCGCGGACGGCAAGGCGTACGTCGTCGGACCGAACGCGCTCATCCATCTCCGGGGCGGGAGCTACCTCGTCGCGTTACAGGAGGCGGTTTCGCCAGGACGGCAC
>JBKPJA010000248.1:0-2585 GCA_046730515.1 Actinomycetota bacterium
GCGACGCGTTCCTCGAGCTCGATGCCGAGCCGGACGACCGCGAATTTCTCCTGCGGGGCAACGCCGAGCGCAACGAGGTCGTCACGCACCTGGGGACTCACGGCGATCAGCGCGGTCGTGTCGCGCGCGAGCCACCGCTCGAGCCATCGGAAGAGGCGCGAGCGCACCGGGCCGAAGTAGCCGCGGAGGACGTGACCGTGGAAGGTGTGCACGACGATCGGCGGGCGCGCGCGGCCGGCGAGTCGCGCGGCGAGCCGCCCGACGGTTCCCGCCTTCGCCGTATGCGTGTGGAGGATCTGCGGGCGCTCGCGACGGATGAGCCGTGCCAGCCTCAGCGTTGCGATCAGGTCCCGCAGGGGCGAGATCTCCCGCCCGAGCTCCGGGATCGTGACGACCGATACGCCCAGGCCGCTGGCGACGAATGCCATGGAGTCTTCGCCTTGGGCAAGGGTGCCTGCGACGAGCGTCGTCTCGTAGCCGCGCCCGCGCAACCCGGCGGTCAGGTACGCGACGTGGAGCGCCGGACCGCCCATGTTCAGGCGTGCGATGACGCGGAGAACCTTGACCGGCTCAGGCAACGCGTTGGAGGAAGGCGTCCGCTGCGAGTCGCAGGCCTTCGTCGAGACCGATCCGCGGTTCCCACCCGAGCAGCTCGCGCGCACGTGTGACCTCGGCCCAGGAGTCGCGCACGTCGCCGGTCCGCTCGGGATACGCCTCGCGCTCGACGGGCAGTCCGAGCATCGAGCCGATCGCTTCTGCGAGCTCGTTGACTGTCGTCGCTCGTCCGGTGGCGACGTTCAGCACAGTGCCGTTGACATTGCCTGCGTCTGCTGCGAGCAGGTTCGCCTCGACGACGTTTGTGACGTAGGTGAAGTCGCGCCGCTGTTCTCCGTCGCCGTAGATCGGGACTGCTTGGCCGTCAGCGATCGCCGTGATGAATCTCGGGACGACGGCGGCGTACTGCGACGTCGGATCCTGGTTCGGCCCGAACACGTTGAAGTAGCGCAGCGCGACGGTCTCCAGCGGATAGACGCGCGCGAAGCTGACGCAGTAGCGCTCGGCAGCGAGCTTGGAGACGCCGTACGGCGAGATCGGATCCGGATTCTGCGTCTCGACGCGCGGCAGCTCGTTCGAGTTTCCGTACACCGACGAGGACGAGGCGAAGACGACGCGGCGGATTCCCTCGTCGCGCGCTGCGAGCAGGACGTTGAGCGTGCCCTCGACGTTGACCGCGCTCGTCGTCAGCGGATCCTGCACCGACCGCGGGACCGACGGCAGCGCTCCCTGGTGGAACACGACCTCGACACCGCGTGTCGCGGCGTGCACCCGCTCGTAGCTGCGCAGCTCGCCCTCGACCATCTCGACCTCGTTCGCGAGCTCGGCGAGGTTCGCGCGGTTGCCGGTGGAGAAGTTGTCGAGCACGCGCACGTCGTCGCCGCGTTCGACGAGCGCACGCGCGAGATTGGAGCCGATGAAGCCTCCGCCGCCGGTGACCAGAACTTTCATTGGGCAACCGCCCAATGAAAGTGGGGAGGGGGCGCCGTGTACGGGGGAACCGGGAGGTTCCCCCGGTTGTGCCTTAAGAAGGGGGCTCGTGGGGGAAACACGGTTTCCCCCACGGGAGCGATCCGAAGGCGAGCGACTTTCACGGCTCTGCAACCACGTGGTAGTTGGCGAAGATCGTGCCCGGGCTCGGCTCGCGGAGGCGAGGAATCGCTGAGTCGATCCCGAAGGCGCTCGCGTTCACGACGGCGATCAGAGGCGCGGCCAGCGCAGGGACGCGCGCGCGTTTTGCGAGCAGGTGGAGGTATGTCGAGGTGAGCATTCCGATGCAGGCCGTCGTTCCGGAGCCAGGCGTGACCCTGACCGCGTTCCAGACGCCATTTTCCCTGAACAGGCGCTCGAGTCCTGCGTGCGTCCAGCGCCAGAGATCCTGCGGATTGGGGTGGTACACCATCACGCCGTGCGTCGAGGCGAGCACCCGGCCGCCGGGTGCGACAACCCGCCGCAGCTCCCGGACAGCCTGCGCGGGGTCGTCGACGTGCTCGAGGGTCTGCGTGCAGAGCACGACGTCGTAGCTCGCGTCGGGGACGGGGATCGCTTCGGCGGTTCCCTCCAGGTCCGCCGCCGGATTGGCGACGTCGACCCCCACGTAGCTCGCGACCGCGCCTTCGAAGAACGGGAGGTACGGCTTGATCCCGCAGCCGACGTCGAGCAGGGACGGACGCTGAGAGCGAGCACCTGCGCGCCGGGCTTCCTCGCGCATCCAGGCTGCGAGGGGCGCGCGCGCCGCGTACGTCGGGTACCAGATGCGCGGCTGCCGGTGTCCCTCGCCCGCCCGCGTCTCAGCCACGTGCGTTCGCCGCCGCAGTCGCCGCCAATCCGAACGCGAGCCACGTCACCGCGTCGAGCGGCAGGCCGGCGACCAGACCCTGTCCTGCCCAAAGGCCGGCGGCCGCGAGCACGCCGAAGGCGCCGATCGCGCCCGGCGGCACATTCGCGCGCAGAGCGAGCACGACCGCGATCGCGAACGGCGCCAGCCACAGCACGAAGCCGACCAGACCGAGGTCGGCGAGGGCCTGCAC
>JBKPJA010000249.1:0-13066 GCA_046730515.1 Actinomycetota bacterium
CCCCTTCCCTGCTCGACCTCGTCGGCGGCACGCCGCTCGTCGAGCTGCCGCGCCTCTCGCCGGAAGGCATCCGCATCTTCGCGAAGCTGGAGGGCCAGAACCCGACGGGCTCGATCAAGGACCGGATCGCGAAGGCGATGATCGAGGCGGCGGAGGCCGCCGGCGAGCTCGAGCCCGGCCGCGAGCTGCTCGAGCCGACGAGCGGGAACACCGGCATCTCGCTCGCGCTGATCGCGAAGCTGAAGGGCTACCGGCTCACGTGCGTGATGCCGGAGAACGCGACCGAGGAGCGCAAGCGGCTGCTGCGGCTGTTCGGCGCGCGGATCGTCTTCTCACCCCCGGAGGAAGGATCGAACGGCGCCGTGCGGATGGCGCTCGAGCTCGCCGAGCGCGAGCCGAAGTACTTCATGCCGTTCCAGTACGCGAACGAGGCGAACCCACGCGCGCATTACGAGGGAACCGGCGCGGAGATCGCGGTGGCTTTGGATCGCGTCGACGTCGTCGTCGCCGGCCTCGGCACCGGCGGGACGCTGATGGGCGTCGGCGACCGGTTGCGCGAGACATTCCCGGGCGTCGTCGTCGCCGCCGCCGAGCCGCTGCCCGGCGATCCGGTGATGGGGCTGCGCTCGCTCGACGAGGTCTAAGTCCCGCCGATCCTCGACGTGTCGAAGCTCGACCTGAATGTGCTCGTCTCGAACGACGAGTCTGTCCGCGAGGTGCGGCGGCTGCTGGACGAGGACGGTCTGTTCGCAGGCGTCTCGTCCGGCGCCGTCGGGCATCTCGCGCGCAGGCTTGCAGGCGAGCTCGACGAAGGCGTCGTCGTCGCGATCCTCGCCGACGGCGGCTGGAAGTACCTCTCCGCCGATTTCTGGGAAGCGCAGGAGGTCGAGTCGGCGATGGAGCGCACCGTCTGGTGGTGATCCCCGACGCCGTGCGTGCGCAACTCGTCGCGCACGCGCAGCGAGAGGCACCGAACGAGGCGTGCGGTCTGCTCCTCCTCCGCGACGGAGAGGCCGATCGCTACGAGCCCGGACGCAACAGGGCCGCCTCGCCATATCGGTTCGAGCTCGAGTTCGACGATCCGGACATTTGGTTCGCCGAGGACAACGGCTACGAGCTCGCGGTCTTCCACTCCCATCCCGCGTCCCCGGCGCGGCCCTCACGCACCGACGTCGAGAACATCGGCCTCTGGGAAGGCAAGCCGTACGTGATCTTGTCGCTGTCAACCGGTGAGCTGGCCGCCTTCCGAATCGAAGGCGGCCGGATCTCCGAGCTCGCTATTTCACCGTGAAGTGGTGAAACATGATCGACTCGTGGTTCGGGCAGTAGTACTTGTACTTCCCGGCCTTGAGCTTGATCGTCGTCGTCTTGGTCGTGGTTGCCGGAATGGTCGTGAAGTCATGGGCGAATCCGTGTGGCCCGTCGAGGCTGAAGGCATGCAGGGACGAGTAGTCGTGGATGACGAAGGTGTACGTCCCTGCTGGCAGCGTCTTGACGGGCTTCCCGCTCGCAGTCTTGAGCGTAATGATGAACGCGTCGTTCTTGCCGACTGCGCCGAACAGCTTGGGATGGGCCATCGTCGTCCGCGCGCCGGCGGCAGTCGCGAATACGACCGCCGCCGAAGCCGCGGCAATTGCCGAGAAAAGCGTTATTCGCCTCATTGAGCTCCTTCGCGTTTTGGGAACTGACCCTATCCCGTACGGGACTGGGCGCCGAGCGGATTGCCTAGGTGACGGTGAGGACGCCTTTCATTCCGGCCGCCGTGTGGCCTGGAACGGGGCAGTTGTACACGTGCTTGCCCTTCTTCAGGATCACCACGAACGTACCGCTCTTGCCCGGCTGGATCAACTTGCTCGTCTTACCGGCGATTCTGAAGTCGTGGGCGAGCTTGCCGATGTCGACAAGCTTGAACGTGACCTTGCCGTGCGGGACCTTCGTCTTGGACAGGATGAACTTGAACTCTTTCATCTTCACGGTGACGGTGGTTGCCGCGATCTTCCCCGGCCGCGCCGCCGCCGGCGCAACGGCAACGAGCAGGGCGAGGACGGCGACAAGCGCGATGCGAATCCGGGACATTGTCCTCCTTCGGCGAGTAGACCCTCAGCCTGAGTCTAGCCCGCGGACTGTTGGGCTCCGATTAAGTCTCTTCGGCGCGCTCGGCCTCGAGATCGCCTGCATGCTCGCCGTTCTCGCGACGTTCGCGCCGCCGCTCGAAGTTGACCGCGAGCTTCTCGATCCGGGAGCCCTCGACCTCGAGCACGTCGAACCGCATGCCGTCATGGGAGACGTCGTCTCCGACCTCAGGAGCGCGGCCGAGCAGACCGAACACGAAGCCGCCGATCGTGTGGTAGTCCTCGTCCGGCAGTTCCGTGTGAAACCGCTCGTTGAAATCGTCGATCGGGAAGGTGCCGTCGATGCGAATGGTGTCCTCGTCGATCTGCTCGATCGACTCGTCCGGTAGGTCGAACTCGTCTTCGATCTCACCGACGATCTCCTCGAGCACGTCCTCGAGGGTGACGATTCCCTCCATCTCGCCGTACTCGTCGACGACGATCGCCATGTGCTGGTTCGCACGCCGGAACTCCGTCAGCAACGCGGCGAGATCCTTCGTTTCCGGAACGATGTACGGGGGCCGGATCACGTCCTCGAGCACGACCTTGTCCATGCCCAGCTCGCGCAGCGCGTGGAAGAGATCGCGGACGTGAAGCGTGCCGACGATCTCGTCGAGATTGCCGCGATAGACCGGATAGCGCGTGTACGGCGCGTCCATCACGGCTTCGAGCGCCTGCTCGGGCGGGAGGTCGATCGAGAGCGCTACGACCTCGGGCCGCGGCACCATCACGTCGGCCGCTTCCTTGTCGGCGAAGTCGAAGACCTTGTAGAGCATCTCCTGCTCTTGCTGTTCGATCTCCCCGTGTGCGGTCGATTGCGACACGAGCATGCGGAGCTCTGCTTCCGAATGCACCTCGTCCTCGGGCCCAGGCGGCTCTTGGCCGAGGACGCGCAGGACGAGGTCGGTCGACCTCTGCAACACCCAGATGAACGGATTCGCGACGAAGAAGAATGCGCGTACCGGCGCCGACACGATCAGCGCAGTGCCCTCGGAGTGTGCGAGCGCGACGCTCTTCGGCACGAGCTCGCCGATGACCACGTGGAAGAAGGTCAGAATGAAGTACGCGATCGCGACGGCAAGCGCGGTGGCGATCCACGGGTCGAGCGCCTTCGAAAGCGCGTGCTCGCCGAGCGCTCCGATTCCCAGTGAGGTAAGCGTGACTCCGAGCTGCATCGCGGCGATGAAGTGCGGCGGGTCGCTCGTGATCCGCAGGACGTCGCGCGCGCGCCGGTTCCCCTCGTGCTGCAACTCGATGATGCGCGTACGCCGAGCGGTGACGAGGCCGTATTCGGCCGCGACGAAGAAGGCGTTCAACAGGATGAGAACGCCGACTGCGATGAGCTCGAGGAGGAGCGTCACGCCCCGGCCCGCGGGGCCTCGGTACTAGGCGGGATTTCGTCGTCCAACTGGGCGGCCAGTATAGCCAGACGCACCGACGAGGCGAACGTCTGTTCTATGATGGCCTACATGAGGGCGGAGTACCGCGAAGAGCCGTGCAAGAGCGCGCTCAACCCGGTCAAGGGGATGGCCTTCAAGTGGTCGCTCAACCCCTATATGGGCTGCGTCCACCGCTGCACCTTCTGCTACGTACGGCACTTCGAGCGGCGCTCGGATCGGCCCTCGGACGACCGGTACGGCACGTCGATCCGGGTGAAAACGAACGTCGCCGAGGTCCTGCGAAAGGAGCTCGCACGGTCGACGTGGTTGCGCGAGCACGTAGCGATCGGCGCCGCGACCGATCCCTACCAGCCCGCGGAAGGGCGTTACAAGCTGACGCGTGCGTGCCTCGAGGCCCTCCGCGACGCTTCGAATCCTTTCTCGATCATCACCCGCGGCCCGATGATCGTGCGCGACCTCGACGTCCTCGTCGAGGCCTCGCGACGCGCGGACGTCTCGGTCACGTTCTCCGTCCCAACGATCGACGAGGACGTCTGGCGGAAGACCGAGCCGTCTACCGCCCGTCCGCGCCAGCGTCTGCGCGCGCTCAAAGAGCTCGTCGACGCGGGTATAGACGCCCGGGTCGGCATGGCGCCGATCCTGCCCGGAATCTCGGATCGACCCGAGCAGCTGCGTGCCGTCGTGCGGGCGGCGCGGGAAGCAGGCGCGACGGGGATCTGGGCCAATGTGCTGTTCCTCCGTGCCGGCACGCGCGAGCACTTCCTCCACCACCTCGCCGAGGACTGGCCGGAGCAGGTGCCGTACTACGAGGAGCTCTACGCGTCACGTGCCTACCTCGGCGCCGCCACGACCAAGCCCATGCGCGAGGAGGTCTCGCGGCTGGCTCGTGAGGCCGAGGTCCGCGACCGGCGGCGGATTCGCCTGGCCCCTCCGCCGGAGCCCGAGCAGCTCTCGCTCGCCGTTTAGGGGACTACACTCCGTCCAGCTTGGAGAGCGGTAACTCCCACCCCCGCGAGATCACTTGCCTGATCGTCGACGACCATGAGGTCGTCCGCGAGGGCTTGCGGCTATCGCTGTCACGGGCCCCGCACATCCGCGTCATCGGTGAGGCTGCCGACGGCGCGAGCGCCGTGGCGTTGACGGAACGGCGCCGGCCCGACGTCGTGATCATGGACGTCCGCATGCCGGGGATGGACGGTCTCGAGGCGACGAAGCAGCTGACCGAGAAGGTGCCAGAGACTGCAGTGCTCATCTTCACCGCGTACAGCGAGCGCTCGCTGCTCGGACGCGGTCTCGAGTCCGGGGCGAAGGGCTACATCCTCAAGGAGGCGCCGCACCAGACGCTGTTACGCGCGATCGAAAAGGTCGCGTCGGGCGAGGGCTACGTCGATCCGGCGTTGATGCCCGCGTTCCTCACCGGCAAGGACAAGGACGAGATGCTGACCGGACGCGAGCGGGAGATTCTCCAGCTGCTCGCCGACGGAATGTCGAATCAGGACGTCGCCGCGAAGCTCTTCATCAGCCAGGAGACGGTGAAGAGCCACGTGCGCCACATCCTTGCCAAGCTGGAGGCGGATACGCGGACGCAAGCGGTGGCGATTGCGCTTCGCGAAGCGATCATCGACTAACGCAGGCCTGCTGGCGCTGATCTTCGGCGCGGGGGCGGTCGTCGCCGTGGTCGGGCTGGCGGTCGGCTCGTCGGCTGTGCTCGCCGTCGGTCTCGCGCTCGCGGTTGCCGCTGCGGCTGCGTTCGCGGCGTATCTGATCGTCGTCGAGCGGCGGCGGCACGAGGCGGCGGAGCTCGAGCTGACGAGTGAGGCGCACTTCCTCGAGTCGCTCGTCGAGTCGATGGGCGCGGTTGTCGGGGCCGGGGACGTGCTCGCGGAGGCATCCGTTCAGGCCGAGCAGCTTTTCGAGGCTCGCGCCCGGCTGCTCCCGCCGGGCGAGCGGCCACGGAAGGCGCCGGCCGAGAACGCGATCGTGGTCCCGATCAAGGTGCGCGACGAGGAGATCGCTGCGATAAGGCTCACACGTGAGCGTCCGTTCGATCGCGACGACCTCGTGCGTGCGACGCTGCTCGCGGATTTCGCCGCACGTGAACACGAGAACGCCCGGCTGCTCGAGGAAGCGCAGGTGCGCGAAGCCGAGCGGTCGCGGTTGTCGGATCAGCTGCTGACTGCGGAGCAGGAGGAGCGCCGGCGGCTTGCGAATGAATTGCACGACGGCGCCGTCCAGTCGCTGTCCGGGATCGCCCTCTTGCTCGACGCCGGCCTGAACTCGATCAGGGAGGGACGGGACACGGAGGCGCGCGAGATCTTGAACCGCGCTCTCGAACGACAGCGCTCCACGATCGGACAGCTCCGCAGCCTCTCGTTCAACCTGGAACCTGTTGTCTTGCGCGATCACGGCTTCGTCATGGCGGTGCGCGCGCTGACCGACCAGATCGAGCTCGCTCACGACGTCAGCGTCGACCTGGACGTCGAAGCCGGCGAGCGCCTCGCGGAGAAGACGCAGGCGGCGCTCTACCAGATCATCCGCGAGGCTCTGGATCAGGCAATCCGCCGCGGCCCGCCCCGGTCGGTCTCCCTGAGCGTGCGCGAGGCGGACGACGGCGGGGTCGAGACGCTAATTGCCGACGATGCCCCCGGCGAGCGCCGACGCGCCAGCCTGGACGAGCTGGCCGAGCGGGCGCGAACGCTGAACGGGCAACTCCTCTTCGAGCAGGGCGACAACGGTGGGACGACCGTGCATGTGCTGTTACCGCCCTACGCGTTCGCTCGTTAGCATCCCGCGCGATGGCGGACGGTTATCTCCTGTTTGTGTGGAAGCCGAGCGGCTACGAGCTGCGCGAAGAGAGCGGCGAGCCGCCGAAGATCGGGGCCGAGGTCGAGGTGGCGGACGACGGGAAGCAGCGCGTCTCGAAGATTGCGTCCTCGCCGCTGCCGAACGATTCTCGGCTCTGCGTGTACTTGCAGTCGACGTGATTCAGACCGCGACCGACTCCGCCGCGACACGGCCGAAGACGAGCCCGGCGGCGAGACCGCTCGCGTAACCGCCCGTCGAGATCCCGCCGACGTCGGCGCCCGCAGCGTAGAGGCCGTCGATCGGAGTGCCGTCCGGCCGGAGGACCCGCGCCTGCACATCGATCGCGAGGCCGCCGATCGTATGTGTGATGCCGGGGGCAACGCGCACCGCCACGCGCGCGTTCGGCGGCGCTGCGAACGGGAGCGCCGACGGATCGACGGCTGTCGGCGCAGCGGCGACCATCTCGGCCACCGTACGGTCGCGAACGCGCTCGGCGAGCGCAGTCTCATCAAGGACGTACCAGGCGCGCGCATCCGGTTGGCGTGCGGTCGCCTGCACGAGATCGTTCTCCGACCAGGACACGTCGCCCGAGAAGAATTCCTCGCCTCGTTCGTTGAAGACGCGGGCGAACCGGCCGTAGAGCTGCGCCTTTGGGACGAAGTCGGCTTCGGTGAAATCGGCGTCAGGCATGTTGCGGCCGTAGAACTCGTTCATGCCCGCCGACACGGCGGCACCTCGCGCGAGGCCCGCGCCCAAGCCGTCGCCCGTGCTCCAGCGATTGGCGCGAAGTCGTAACGGTCCGGCCGGTTCGATGTACGACTCGACCAGTTCCGGTTCGCCCTGGAACCCGCCTGTGCAGAGAATCGTGGCGTCAGTCGTGTCGGTGGGCATGGGTACACATGTGCCTGTGTCGAGGCTTTGGATCCGATTAGCAAGAACTTTCGTCAGCCCTGCTGGATCGAAGCGCTTGCCGACGGTGCGCGGATTTCCGGTCTCGTCCCACACGACGGGCGCACCGAGTGACACGAGCCAATCGATCGCGTCGTCGAGCCGTTCCCAGACCACGCGCTGGAGCCGTTCATCCCCGGTGGGGCATTCGGCCCTGAAGTCGTCCCATTCACTGAACCGCCACACGACGCAGCTCGAAAGCAACATCGAGCCCCCGGGCCGCGTTCCCTTTTCGCGCATGCGGGTTTCGACGCCCAGCTCGCGCAGTCGCGCGGCGGCCGCGAGCCCGGCCATCCCCGCGCCAAGGACCGCTACCGCAATGAGAACTCGGGCTTGTGCTCGACGTACTCGATTCGCACGCGGTCCGGTCCCCAAACGAAGACCGCGCGCGTATTGGCGGCGTCGACGAAGCGCTCCACGATCCCCATCGTCTCCGCCTCGCGTTCGTGCTGTTCGGCGGAGTCGACGAGCACGGCCAGGTGGTTCAGCAGCGGCCGCTCGGGGTCTCCCGGATCGCCAGGGTGGAACTCGACGTGGGCCCCGCCGACCTCGACACGCGGATTACCTTCGTCACTAGGGTCGGCCGCTGCGAACCCCAGCTGCTCGTACTCGCGCGCGGCACGCTCAGGGTCGTGTGTGTAGAGCGCAACATGGTCGAGGTCGTACTCGACGTCGGTCGGCGCCTCGACGAGCCTAATCCGCACTCCCTCGCCGAGCTCGACCTCCTCCGCGAATCCGTCGGGGAGCTCGGCCCGTGCGCTTTCCAGGTCTGAGACGCGCAGCGCGACGTGTTTGAGCGCGCCACGTTCGCGCGGCCCCTCCGCGCCGAAGAGCGTCAGCTTTCCGTGGCGGGCGTCCGACCCGATGAGCGTGAACGCGTCCTGGTGATCGATGACGTGCATGCCGAGATACCGAGTCGCAAGGTCGACGAGCGGCTCGCGGTCGGCGATCCAGAACGCAACGTGGTCGAGCGTCTTCGGCTGCATCGACGCGAGCCTAGCTGCCCGACCACGTTCTACGTCGAGACGCTACTTGCGGCTGTCGACGGCACGTTGCAGCTGCGCCTTTGTCATCCGCGAGCGCCCAGGGATGTTCCGTCGTTTGGCCTCGTTGTAGAGCTGCTCCTTCGTGCGGCCCTTTGTGCGCCGCGTACCGGATCGCAGTCCGCCACGGCGGCCTGAGGACATGTCGCGGGTAGAACTCCGTGAGCGGCTTGTCGATTCACCAGAGCGGGCGCGCTCCTTGTTGACGGTACGCGCCGCAATCTCCTTCGCGCGCTTCGTCGAGCGCCCCTGCTTTTTCTCCGACTGCTTGATGTGCTCGTACTGGCGTTCGCGCTTTGCGCTCCACGCTGACTGAGGCATGTCGAACCCCCTTCGAACTGGACGACAAGAGTCCGTTACCCGATTTGCGCGGGTTTACTCCAGCGGGGGGTTCTGAACGTTGTGCTCTTCGGCGTACTTCTGCGTCAGGTCGTTCACCTTGTCGAGCCCGTCGCCATACGCGTAATTGATCTCGACGAACGGCTGCCACTTGTCCGGGAGGGCGTCCTCCGGAAAGATCGCCTCCACGGGACACTCCGGTTCGCATGCCCCGCAGTCGATGCACTCCTCCGGGTCGATCACGAGGATCCGCTCGGCCTCGTGGATGCAGTCGACCGGGCAGACGTCGACGCACGAGCGGTCTTTGATGTCGATGCAGGGCTCGGCGATGATGTAGGTCACTGGCCGTTTTACTCTAGCGTCGGCGACGGTTCGTGGCGCACGCTATCCAACAGGGGCGTCTAAACCGGCCGCGCGAGCAAAGCCCGCACGGCCTCTAATGCGGCGCCGCCGAGTCGGCGCCTCAGTCTACGGAGGCAGTCAGCTCCTCGACGATCGCAGCTGCGCGCTCCTGTAGCGCCGCCTTGACGATCACCTGGTCGAAGCCTGCGGCGTTCGCGCGGCGCAGCCCGCTCGTGTCGTTGTGGTTCGTGAAGCCGACGATTGGTACGTCCGGGTAGGCGTCCGCGACCTCTTCGGGATCGACGCGGCTGATGTCGGCGATGACGAGCTCGGGCCAGTCGACGCTGTCGGTCGTAACCAGGTGATGGCCGGAAAGCAGCGCCTCCAGCTTCCCCCTGAAAAACGTCTCGACCCCACACAACAGGATCGTCGCCACGCGCGGAGGGTAGCGCCGGACGTTGCTAGTGTCGAGCAGATGGCCGAAGAGAACTTCGTTCCGGTCGCACGGGCCGAGGACCTCCCGTCCGGAACAGTTGCGGCCCTCAAGGCGGGGGACGAGGAGATCGCGGTGGCCCACTGCGACGACGGCTTCTACGCGGTGCAAGGGCACTGCCTGCACCTTCAGGGGCCGCTCGGCGAGGGACACCTCGAAGGCTGCGTGCTCACATGCCCGTGGCATGGCTGGCAGTACGACGTCCGCACCGGCCAGAACGAGTTCGACCTGGCGATACAGCTCCGCACCTACGACGTCCAGGTCGAGGACGGAGAGATCCGCGTCAGAGTCTGAGCTCGAGCGCGGGCTCGCTCTGATCCGCACGGGCGAGTACTTCGCCGCGCACGAGGAGCTCGAGGAGTCGTGGCGCGCAGCGCCGAACGAGGAGCGCGACTTCCTGCAGGGGCTCGTCCACGTGGCGGTCGCGTGGTACCAGGCCGGACGCGGACGTCCAATCGCAACCGAGCGGCAGCTCGCGAAGGCGATCCGCCGGCTCACGCCCTACGCGCCGACACATCGCGGCGTCGACCTCGAGACGCTGCTGGTGCAGCTCCGTGAGCTGCACGAGCGCCGGTCGCTCGACCTCCCGCCGCCGAACCTCTAGATCCCGCCGAGCCCGATCTTGTCGAGCACGTGATTGAGGGCGACGCGAAGCCACCAGTCGCGGTGGAAGAAGAGCAGCAACCCGAGCGCGACGAGCACCGCCCCGCTGACACGCTGAATCAGGAGGTAGTGGTCGCGCAGCCAGCGAAAGACGGCCATCGCGCGAGCGAACGCGATCCCCGCGAGGAGGAACGCGAAGCCGAGGCCCGCCGAGTAGGCGACGAGCAACACCGAGCCGCGGACAACGGTGCGCGAGTTTGCAGCGAGCACGAGGATCCCGGCGAGCACGGTCCCGATGCATGGCGCCGCGCAGACGGCGAACGCGCCGCCCAGCAAGATGCTCGAGCCCCCGCCGCGCGCGCGTAGCAGCAATCCAGGCGCGACGACGCGCTCCGGCCAGGGCAGAAGGCCCATGAAGACGAGCCCGATGACGACGAGCACGAAGCCAGCGATCTCCAGCTGTCGATCGCCGTTGACGACGCCGCCGATCGCGGCCGCCGACGCGCCGAGCAGCACGAACACGACAGTGAACCCGAGAATGAACGGCAGGCTCGCCACGACGACCCGCCGCGCGACGCGCCGCTCGCCCAGCCGCCCTGCCTCGACCGCCGAAATGGCCGACAGATATCCCGGCACGAGCGGGAGGACGCAGGGCGTCACGACCGAGATCAGACCGGCGGCGAACGCGACGGGGATCTTTGCGAGCATCAGCCGTCGAAGCGCGCGAGCTCTTCGTCGACGCGCTGCTCCAGCCCGGGATCCAACTTCCGGTGACCGTTCGAGGAAGGATCCATCGCCGATTCATCGGAACGCATGCGCGACCAGCGCCAGGCACCGACCGCGAGCAGCACACCGACGATCACGATGCCCCCGATCGGCAGCCACCAGGCGAGCAACCCGAAGCCCTTCTTCGGCGGCGCCGCAAGGATCGCCTCGCCGTATTGAGCTGCCAGTCGATCTTTGATCTGGCAGTCCGAATCGCGTGCAGCAATTCGCTGCGCGATCACGCGCTCGATCTGGTGCGCAGCCGGCGAATCCGATTGGTCGAGCGTCGTGCCGCACACAGGGCACATGATCTGCGACTCCATGCCCGACAGCGTCGGATGCGAGTTGCATGCGAGCGCAGCGGGCGCGAGCGCGAGCGCCGCAACGGCAACGAGCAGGAACCGAATCACGACTCGGAGATCTGCCGTAAGTAGCGCGGCAGATCCTCCTCCACCTCGAGCTGTCCAACGACGTGCCCGCGGCGATCGACGAAGAAGATGCTCGGCAGCTGTGTCCGCCCCTCCCAGCGATTCAGCACGCTGCCGCTGCCGTCGTGCACGCTCGGATACGTGATCCCGTGCTTGGCCAGCCACGCGCGCGCGTCCGGGCCGTAGTCCTTCGTGTCGACGCCGATGAACGTCACGCGGTCACCGTAACGCTCGTGAGCGCGCTGCAACCGCCGCGACTCCTGGATGCACGGAATGCACCACGATGCCCAGAAGTCCAGCACGATCGGCTTGCGACCGCGGACCGAAGCGAGATCGATCTTCCCTTGCCCGTCGAGGCGAGGAAGGTCGAAGGTCGGAGCGGCCGGACGCCTCCCCGCAGCGAGCGCATTCGAGACGCTGCCGCCGTTCCCGTGGACGACCCGCCAGATCAACAGCGCGAGCAGCGCAGCCACCAACCCGACGGCGACCGTCTCCGCAACGAACCACAAGCGCCGCGTCATCAGCTCGGGACGATAAAGACCGTCGTGCCGATGCGGACGTGGGCGAACAGCCACTCGGCGTCGGGGATGCGCATGCGGATGCACCCGTGCGAGACCGAATAGCCGATCGAGGCCGCGTCGGGCGTTCCGTGGATGCCGACGCCGGGCGCGGAGAGACCCATCCACCTCGTCCCCAAGGGGTTCCCCGGCCCGGGCGGAATCGGCTTCTGGCCCTGAGCCCACGGCGAGGATGGCGGATACCACCACGGGTTCTTCCACATGACGACGATCGTGAAGCGGCCGAGGGGCGTCGGATATGCGCTCTGCCCAGTGGCGACGCCGAAGACGCGCCAGTAGCGCATCCCGCGATACAGGTACAAGCGGTTCTGCCCGCGGTGAATGACGATGACGGGTCCGAAGTTCGCACGTGTGACTGCTGCTTTGACGAGGAGCATCCGAACCGCAATCGGTTCGCGGGTGCCGGCGTTCAGCGCGGCGAGCACATCGCGAACGGCTTGCTTCTGATCGAGCTTCGCTCCCGGCTTCTCTGCGGTGATGAACGGACGGCCTGCGCGCAGGAAGAGCTGCGCGTTCGTGGCGGGGCGCTGAAATCGCTTCGCGAGCTTCGCGATGAACGCCGTCAGCACCGGACGGTCGACTGTGACGGCCAAGGGAATCGAAGTGCCGGCGACGGCGGCAAGTGCATTCTCGACTGCTTTGGCCACGTCGGCCGTTGCGCCGAGCACGTCCGGCGTGACGTAGACGTGTGTCGCGCCGACGTCGAGCTCGAGCGGGGTCGCGAAGGCCTGCTGCACGGCGGCGGTCGCCGCCTCCGACGTGAGGCCGCCGACGTCCACACCGGAGACCGTCACGCCCTGCTGGATCGTCGCCGGCGAGTCGGTCCGTGCCGACGGCACCACCACGGCGAGGACCAGGCCGGAGGCGAGGAGAAGCAGAAGGCCGAGGCGCTTCACGTGGTCAGACTCGCAAAGATTCGTGGATCGTTCGTGATGATACCGTCGGCTTCCGCAGCGATCAGCCGCTGCGCGAGCCGGAGGTCGTCGACCGTCCAGACGTAAGCCGCAGCTCCGAGCTCGTGTGCACGGTGGATCGCCGCCGGAGTCGCGAGCGAGTAATGGAGGGTGACAGCCACCCGCGCGAATTGCCCGGGCGGGCGCCGCAACTGGATCATTCAGTTCGCTTGACGACGACGACCGCACAGTCGTCCGCGAGGACGTTCCTCGCGAAGTCGCGACAATCGGCGAGGATCGTCTCCGCGAGATCCCGGG
>JBKPJA010000250.1:0-13822 GCA_046730515.1 Actinomycetota bacterium
AGCTTGGTCGCCGGCGAGAAGTACCAGACCCTGGTCGGCGCGACGGGCACCGGCAAGACGGCGACGATGGCGTGGACGATCGAGAAGGTCGGCAGGCCGGCGCTCGTGATCGCGCACAACAAGACGCTCGCGGCGCAGCTCTGCAACGAGTTCCGGGAGTTCTTCCCGGCGAACGCCGTCGAGTACTTCGTCTCCTACTACGACTACTACCAGCCCGAGGCGTACGTCCCGCAGGCCGATCTCTACATCGAGAAGGACTCCTCGCAGAACGACGACATCGCGCGGCTTCGGCTCGCGGCGACCTCCGCACTATTCACTCGGACTGACGTCGTCGTCGTCGCATCGGTCTCGTGCATCTACGGCATCGGTTCGCCGGAGGAATGGCGCGAACGGATGACCTACCTGGAGGTCGGCGAGGAACACGACCGCGATCTCTTCCTGCGCAAGCTGATCGCGTCGCAATACGTGCGCAACGACACGCTGATCGGCCGAGGCAAGTTCCGAGTCAAGGGCGACGTCGTCGAGGTGCAGCCTGCGAACCAGGAAACGGCGTATCGCATCTCCTTCTTCGGCGACGAGGTCGAGGCGGTGACGCACTTCGATCCGCTGACGGGCGAGATCCTGAGCAAGCTCGACAACATCGCCATCTGGCCCGCAACCGAGTACGTCACGTCCACACCGACGGTCGAGCGCGCGGTCGTCGAGATCCGGCACGAGCTCGAGGAGCGCGTCAAGGAGCTCGAGTCGGAGAACAAGCTGCTGGAAGCGCACCGTCTGCGCCAGCGGACGGAGTACGACCTGGAGATGCTCCAGGAGCTCGGCTTCTGCAACGGCATCGAGAACTACTCGCGCATCCTCGAAGGCCGTGCGCCGGGCACCCACCCGTTCACGCTGCTCGACTACTTCCCGAAGGATTTCGCCGTTTTCATCGACGAGTCGCATCAGACGGTGCCGCAGATCGGCGGCATGTACGAAGGCGACCGCTCCCGCAAGCAGACGCTCGTCGACTACGGGTTCCGGTTGCCGTCGGCGCTCGACAACCGGCCGCTGCGCTTCGACGAGTTCATTCGGAAGGTTCCGCAGATGGTGTTCGTCTCCGCGACACCGGGCCCGTACGAGCTGCGTCATTCGAAGCGAGTCGCCGAGCAGCTGATCCGCCCGACCGGCATCGTCGACCCGGAAGTCGAGCTGCGTGCGACCAAGAACCAGATCGACGACCTACTGAATGAGATCCGCCGTCGCGAGGAAGCCGGGGAGCGCGTGCTCGTGACGACGTTGACGAAGAAGATGGCGGAGGACCTGACCGACTACTTGCTCGAGTCCGGCGTGAAGGCGCGGTATCTCCACTCGGAGATCGACACGCTCGAACGGATCCAGATCATTCGCGAGCTGCGGCTCGGGGACTACGACGTGCTCGTTGGAGTGAATCTCCTGCGTGAGGGGCTCGACCTGCCGGAGGTGTCGCTCGTCGCGATCCTCGACGCCGACAAGGAAGGCTTCCTCCGCGGCAAGACCGCGCTGATCCAGACGATCGGCCGCGCGGCGCGCAACGTCAACGGCAAGGTGCTGCTCTATGCGGACAAGCTGACGGAGGCGATCCAGGGTGCGCTCGACGAGACGAACCGCCGCCGTGCAGTGCAGATCGCCTACAACGAGGAACACGGCATCACGCCGGAAACGATCCAGAAGGGCGTCTCGGACATCGCAGAGTTCCTCGCGCTCGAATCGCCGACGGTGCCTTCGACGAAGCGGCGCCGGGGCCGCAAGGACGTCGAGGGAATGGCCCCGAGCGAGCTCGAGCGGCTGATCATCGAGCTCGAGGAGGAGATGTTCGCCGCGGCGGAGGAGTTGCGCTTCGAGTACGCGGCGAAGCTGCGCGACGAGATCAAGGAGCTGCGGCGCGAGCTGCTCGCTGCGTCGCCGACACCTGCTGCGAGTTAAAAGGTCAGACCCCCGCGGGGTCTGACCCTTGTTCTACGAGGCGTTCGTCAGCGATCACCGTCGCGATCAACGCTTCAGGGCCTAGGATGATGCCGTGCTGCTGACCGTGATCGCAATCGTGCTCTCCGGCTTCGTCACAGGCGCGCTCGCACGGCTCGCGGTTCCCGGACCTGACCCGATGCCGGCGTGGTTGACGACGGCGATCGGGCTCACCGGTTCCGTTGTAGGCGGGTTGATCGCGGTCGCCGCCTGGGGACGGAAGGCCGCAACCGGCGCCGGCCTGCTCGGCTTCGGCATCGCAATCCTGCTCGTGATCGCGTACAGGCGCTTCTACCAGGGGCGACCGATCACCGGTCCGGAAGCGTTCAAGTTTCCCGAGCGCGGCATCGGCCTCGACCGCTTCCGCGAACGGCGCTCACGCATGGAACAGATGCTGCGACAGCAACAGCACGCGCAGCAGCAACAGCACGTCGGAGACATCAACGATCAGATCCGCAAGCTCGGAGAGCTGCACGACGAGGGCGTCCTCACGGACGATGAGTTCGAGGCGAAGAAGCGCGAGCTTCTGGACAGGATCTAGCCCTGCTCCTACTCATCATCGTCCTGATCCTCTCCGGCCTGATTGTGGGCGCGCTGGCGCGGCTCGCGCTTCCGGGCCCGGACCCGATGCCCATCTGGGCGACGATTCTCCTCGGCTGGGGCGGGTCCCTCATCGGCGGATTGGTCGCCTGGGCGCTCTTCGGACGTCCGGCCGGATTCGTCCTGTCGGTCGTCGGCGCGATCGTGATCCTCTACCTCTACCGCCGCTTCGTGCAGCATCGCCCGATTACCGGGCCCGGATCACGCAGGCTGTGATTTCAGCGGGACGGTGCCCCGCGGGAACTGTCGCTCGGCCGTAAGCGCCCACTCGTCGTCGCGCCACACGTAGGTCTCTACGCGCAGCAGCGAGTCGCCGATTTCGTAGACGTGCACGCCGCGCGCCTCGCCCTGACGCTTGGGCCTCGGCTGCCCGAGACCGGGTGCGATCGCGACGACAACGCTCCGCTCGGCGCCGGTGAAGATCTCGAACTCGCGCCGTTCGCTCACCGCCGCCTGATGGATGTGCCCGGCCAGGATCAGATCGGCGCCCGCGTCCACTAATGACCCGAGCACGCGGTTCCTGCGCGCAACGGGCCGTTTGCGCGAGCGCCAGGGCGCCCCGATCAGGTGATGGTGGAGGACGACGATCCGGAACGATCCGTCCGTCCCCTCGCGCAGACGCTCCTCGGCTCGCCTCAGCTGCGCGTCGCGGATCCCGCCCGATTGGTGCCGCCATGCCCGCACCGAGTTGAGCCCGATCACGTGGAGCGCCTGCGATGAGAACGTGGGCTCCGTCGTCTGCCATTGGCGTTCGAACTCGCGGAACGTGCGCGTGAAGCGGGCTGGGAAGGAGTGGGGGATGTCGTGGTTGCCGGGAACCGCGAGCACCGGCCGCTCCAATGCGTGAAGGAAGCGAGACGCACGGGCGAGCTGGTCCCTCCGGCCGCGATGGCTGAGATCGCCGCTCGCGATCACGAGCTCAGGCGCGAAGCGCTCGACCAGAATCGGCGCTCCGCGTTCGATCGCCGCGTCCTGTCCCGCGCCGTAGTGCAGGTCGGAGAGATGCAGGACGCGCGTCGTTGGCACCGCCGGAGCAGGCTATAGACTGAATTCGTGGCCGACGAGTCCGCTGAGATCTTCGACGATCTCTACCTCGGACTGCGCGCAGGCGGCGCGATCCGAAAGCAACGGCGGGGGGAGCCCCTGACGACCGAGGAGCGTGAGGCCCTCGGCCGCTGGCAGCGCCTGTCTGCATGGCGCAAGGCCCTGGCGATTGGCGGCTTCGCTCTTGGGACCTTCGGGCTCGGTTTCACGCTGGGCGGCCTGATCTTCGGCCGCTGGCGCAAGGCCTAGTCCTAGCCGACCGGCTAGTTCCTACCGTTCTCATACCGAACCGCCCCCTGAGCTCATCCGCATGAGTCCGATCCTCTCGGTGTCATCCACTCCGAAAGGAACGGCACGATGTTCAAGAAGCTCACGTATCAGAAGCTCCTCCTGAGCGCAGCGGCCGTGGCAGTCGTCTCGGTCGCGGCGGTCGGTGGGACCTTCGCCAACTTCACGGCAACCCCGACGTCGATCTCGTCCAACGCGTTTGCGACGGGCTCGCTCGCGATGAGCCGCTCCGGTTCCGGCGCGATCCTCTCGCTCTCCGCGATGAAGATCGGCGACAGCACCACGGGCTCGGTCACGATCACGAACACCGGCACTCTGGCCGGTGCATACACGTTGGCCGGGTCGAGCTCCGGTGATGCAGCGCTCGCCGGCCAGCTGCACCTGACCGTCTACAAGGACACCGACGGCGGCACCGCGTTGTACAGCGGCACCCTCGCCGGGTTCAGCTCGGTCGGTCTCGGCACGTTCGCCGCGAGCGGCGACGCGCACACGTTCTACTTCCACGTCAGCCTGCCGAGCGCGGGCTCCGATGCGGCGGACAACCTCCTCCAGGGACTCTCTGCGAGCGAGTCGTTCACCTGGACGGCGACGCAGGCGTAGGACGAGCAGTGCCTTCCTTCCGGACGATCATGCGTGCGACGGCCACTCTCTTGTCGGGAGTGGCCGTCGCCTGCGTGCTCGCGTACGCGGCACTGCTCCTCGGCGGCTACAAGCCGATCTCGGTCTATTCGGGCTCGATGGTGCCGACCGTGCAGGTCGGTGGGCTCGCGGTCGACCGCGTCGTCTCCGCGCGCGACGTCCGGGTTGGCGACGTGATCACCTTCCAGGATCCCTACGTGCGCGGCCGCCTCGTCACGCACCGCGTGATCCGGATCTTCCGCACCCCGCACGGCCTCGCGTACCGGACGAAGGGCGACGCGAACGCCGTCCGCGATCCGTGGACTATCGCACTGCCCGACCGCGTCGGACGGATGTCCTTCTCGGTTCCCTACGCGGGCTACGTCCTCTGGTATGCGCACACTCGCGAGGTTCGAACGGCGCTGATCTTGCTGGCAGCGTTGTTCGCGCTGAGCGCAATGCTGCGGCGCATCTGGAGGAGTGAAGGAGCAGAGGCGCAGGCGTGAGGCGCCTAGCCCTCGCATCGGCCTGTCTCGCGCTCGCCCTCTTCGGCGGGCTTGCGCATTTCTCTTCGGCTGCGTTCACGGCGTCGACGGTGATCCCGTCGAACGCTCTTCAGGTCGATCAGATTTCGAATCACTTTTCCGTCACTCCTGGCACAGCCGTCCAGGCGGGTACGAGCACGCCGATTGCCTCGGGCAACGTCGATTCGCTCTCCCTCTCCTTCGGGACGGTTCCCTCGGCGCGGACGTTCACGAGCGTGTTCACGATCACGAACGTGAGCTCGTCCGCGCAGACCGCGACGATCAGTCTCTCCTCGGTACCCGAGATCTCTAACGTCGCCTTCGCTTCCTCAGGCTCGACGACGGCAACGCTGGGCGCGGGCGCGTCGACAACGCTGTCGGTCACGACGTCGAACACATATGCCGGTCACGGCAGCGGCACATTGACACTCGGTGTCTCCGGGATCAGCTGGATGTACCGCACCTACAGCGTGACGATCGACGAAGCGCCGGAAGCTCCGGGCGCACCGACCGCGAAGCAGAGGCCGGCCGGCCGTCTCGATCTCACCTGGGGCGCCTCGTCGACGACCACGAACCTCGCGGGCTACAACGTGTACCGCTCGAGCGGCGGCGCGTACACGAAGCTGAACGCAACGCCCCTGACGACGCTTTCATACAGCGACACGGCGACGGTCGACGGGACCTCCTACACGTACAAGATCCGCGCTGTCTCGAGCGCCACGCCCGCTCTGGAGAGTCTCGACAGCCCGACCGCGACCGCGGTCGCCGACGCGACTCCTCCCGGCAAACCGAGCTCGGTCACCCTGACGAACGGCGGAGGCGCGGGGAGCGCTTACATCAACCGCGGGAACGTCTCGTCCGTGAACGTCTCGGTCGCGCTCGCGTCCGGCTGGCTGTCGACCGACACGGTCACGTTGACGCTCTCCAACGGAGCGACGACCGTGACGAAGACGGCGAATCCGTCCTCCGGAACTGTGACGTTCAACGGCATCGACGTCTCCAGCCTCGGCGACGGAACGGTGACCATGAGCGTGACGTCGACGGATGCCGCCGGGAACGTGTCGGCGGCGCAGAGCTCGTCGGCTCCAAAGGACACGGTTGCGCCGTCGGCTCCGAGCGCGAGCTATGTCGACAACTCGGGGACGACCGCCGATCAAATCACCGGCACGGCCGAGGCGAACTCGAGCATCTCGATCAGCGGGACGAGCTCCGCAGGCGGCTCGGCCGGCTCCGGCGCGTTCACGATCAACGTGGCAGCGACCCACGGGTCGAACGGCCACCCGGTCAGTGTCTCGTACTCGGTGACGGCGACCGACGCGGCCGGCAACACGAGCGGCGCGACGACCGTGTCCGCGAGTGACACAAGGTAACCCCAGGGCTACAGTGAAGAAGAGGCATGGCGATGGTGCCTCTTCGCCGTCAGATCCCGCCGTGGCTCGCGTACCTCGTCGCGGGCTGCGCCGCCACGGGCATCTACTTCCTGCTGCCGTTCAACACCGTCGCGCAGGCCGCCCTCTACGACGCCATTGGTGCGTCGTCCGTCGCCGCGGTGATTGCAGGAACCATCATTTGCAAACCAGAGCAGAAGCTGCCGTGGTACCTCTTCGCCGTCGGGCTCGGCGCGTTCACCGTCGGCGACACGATCTTCAACCTCTACGCCTACGCGTGGAACACGAATCCGCCCTCGCCTTCCGTCGCGGACGTCTTCTACCTCGCCGGCTATCCGTTCCTTGCAGGAGGTCTCGGGCTGCTCATCCTCGGCGTCGGGAAGGCAGAGCGGCGCGCGGGCATCATCGACGCCGCAATCCTGGCGTCGGCGTTCGGCATCGTCCAGTGGATCTTCCTGACGGCACGCCTCGTTCACAGCTCGGATCCTGGGCTGCGGGTGGACGGCGCCTACACAGCTATGGATGTCGTCCTCGTCTCGGGCCTCGCCGTTTTCGCACTGACGCCGTCGTGGCGTCTGCGGTCGTATCGGCTGCTCGTGGCCGCTCTCGTCTGTCTCCTCGCCGCCGACGAGGTGTTCGCATCGAATCCGACTCACTACGGGAACGCGAGCTGGAACGACGCGTTGTACTTGCTGTCCTACGTCCTTTGGGGAACTGCCGCGCTGCACCCCTCCATGGCGCGGCTCGCCGAACGGCGGCCCGCCGCTGCGCCGAAGCTCAGCAGGTCGCGTCTCGCCGTGCTCGCCGCCGCGCTGCTGACGGCGCCGTTCGTCTTGCTCCTCCAGAAGCTCATCGACGAGCGGATCGCAGTCGTCGCGATCGTCGTCGGCGCCTCGATCGTCGCGTTGCTCGTCCTCCTACGGCTGGCAGGCTTCGTGACGGGACTCGACCGGCTCCGTCACGAGGAGTCAATGGCGCGCGCTGAAGCCGACTTCGCGCGCCATCTGCTGCAGGAACAGAACGCGCTTCTGCGCGAAGCAGACCGGATGAAGGACGAGTTCGTCGCCCTGGTCTCGCACGACCTGCGCACGCCGCTCACGTCGATCATCGGCTACCTCGAGCTTGCGCTCGAGAACGAGGACCTGCCCCAGACCGAGCGTCGCTACTTGGAGGTGGTCGAACGCAACTCCGAGCGCTTGATGCATCTCGTCAACGACCTGCTGTTCGTCGCGAGACTCGAGGCGGGAGAGATGGACATCCATCTCGACGAGCTCGATCTCGCAACCGTCGTGCGTCAAGCTGTCGAGGAAGCCGGCCCGCGCGCCCGTGCCAAGGAGATCGCGCTCGAGACCGAGACCGACTCCGCTCCGACCGTGTCTGCAGACCGCGGGCGGATGTTCCAGCTACTGGACAACCTGGTCGGCAACGCCATCAAGTTCACTCCGGCGGGAGGCAAGGTCGAGGTCCGGCTGTCTCGCCGCGGAGATTTCGCGCGGCTCGAGGTCGAGGACTCGGGCATCGGGATCGCGCCGGACGACCAGAGAAGGCTCTTCGAACGGTTCTTCCGCGCGGCGAACACACGCGGCGACAAGGCTTCGGGGACCGGGCTCGGTCTCTACATCGCGCGTGCGATCGTCGAAGCGCACGGTGGCTCGATCGACGTCTCCAGCACGCTCGGCGCCGGTACTTGCTTCTGCGTCGAGCTCCCGCTCGCCGACTAGGCCGGCAGGTAGCGGTAGCCGAAGCCGCGGACGGTCTCGATCGGCGCGCGATCGGGAGTGTCCGGATCGAGCTTGCGACGCAGGTAGCCCACGTACAGCTTCACCTGGTCGGTGGCGACGCCGTACGTGTCCCCCCAGACGAGCTCGAGCAGCTGATCGCGGCTCAGGACCTGGCGCGGGTGGCGAACGAACACCGACAGCAGCTTGAACTCGAGCGGCGTCAGCGAGACATCGCGTCCTTCATAGGTCACCGAGCGCTGCGCGAAGTCGATGGTGACGCGCTCGTCCGCGTACGTCTCCGCGCATTCGCCGCGCGCCGGCGCGCGCCGAAGCAGCGCTTCGACCCGCGCAACGAGCTCCTGGCGTCCGAACGGCTTCGTCATGTAGTCGTCCGCACCGGCCTTGAGCCCCCGCACCCGCTCGAGCTCGGTGCCGCGTGCCGTGAGCATTAGCACCGGTACATCGCTGAGGTCGCGGATGCGCTCGAGGGTCTGCCAGCCGTCGAGCTCGGGCATCGTCACGTCGAGCAACACGAGGTCCGGCGGTGACGCGTGGAGGACGCGCAGGCCCGCGCGTCCGTCGGGAGCCTGGTCGACGCGATACCCGGCCCTTGCGAGCAGCTCGGCGACGAGGTTCCTGATGTCCTCCTCGTCCTCGATCACGAGGATGCGGGCCTCTTTCATACGGGTTTCATACCTCCGCCGCGGCCTCTTTCCTACCCCGGTCGTCGATCGTGTGCGGGACATGGCACGAGTCCTGATCAGCGAACCGCACCCCGACTGCAGGGCTCTCCTGGAGCTGGTCGTCCAGCGGGTTGGCCATGACCCTCTCGGCCCCGGCGAGCTGGCCGACGGCGACGACCTCGGGCTACTGATTCTCGAGCCGGCCTCTGCGGAGGGGCTGGCCATCGCGCACCGGCTCCGTCGCCGGCTCGAGAACCTGCCCATCATCTGCACGAGCATTAGGCCGCCGAGCGCCGCGACGGAGACGCTGCGTCCGGCGGCCTACCTCGTGAAGCCGTTTCGCCTCGCGGAGCTCGAGTCCGCGATGGCAATGGCACTCGGTTAGCGTTCCGCCCCTTTCGCCGGGAAGAGGACGGCCGGCACGTCCTGATCCGCCGGGTTGCGCTCACGGACGATCACCTCCACGAGTGTGACCAGCACCGCCGCGAGCGGCACGGCGAGGATGATCGCGAAGCCGCCGAAGAGGATCCCCACCGACGTCACGGAGACGAGCACGAGCAGCGGCGAGAGCCCGACGACGCCACCGAGCACGCGCGGAACGACGAGGTAGTCCTCCGCAAGTCGCACGCCGAGCACGCAGAGCCCGGCGTAGAGGGCGAGGTGCCAGGAGACCGTGAGGCCGACGCCGACCGCGAGGACTCCGGCGGCGAGGGGGCCGATCACCGGGACGATCTCGACGAGCCCCGCGAATGCTCCGATCAGGAGCCAGTACGGCAGCCCGATCGCCTTGAAGAGCAGTGAGAGCGCCGTCCCCACGAGCAGGATCAGGAGCACTTCCCCGCGCACGAACGCGCCGAGCTTCAGGTCGATGAGCGTCCACGTGTCGCGCATCACCTTGCGCTTCGGTCTGGGTAAGAGCGATGCGACGAAGTCGACGGTTCGGTCGCGTTCGAAGATCCAATAGGCGGCAGTAGCGAACGTGAACACGAGCGCGATCAGGATCTCGAACGCCTTCAGACCTGTGGTCACGCCCGCGTGGACGATCTTCGACGCGCGTGGCAAGTGCCGAAGGCGCTTTTGGAGGTCGAGGAGGATCGTGCGCTTGATCCCGTGCGCCTGCTGGGTCGCGTGGCTCAGCTGTGAAGCCTTGGTCGGGATTCCGTTCGTGCCGAGCGCCGACTCGACCTGATTGAGGGCGCGGGGGACGGCAAGCCAGAGCAGGAGGGCGACGACGCCGAGCACGGCGAGGTAGTGCACGAGCAGACCGACTCCACGGGGTACGCGGTAGCGCCTGAGCCACTCGATTCCGGGTCGCATCGCAGCAGCGATCGTCATCCCGAGGAAGATCAGGGCGATGACGAGCTTGAGCTTCCACAACGCGAGCGCCACCGCCACGATCCCGATCACGACCAGCGTGGCGACCGCGGCCCGTTTCGCGGTGTCTTTCATCTCGCGAGGGGTTCTTCCCCTTGCGCCGAATCCTCCAACCCCAATGGTTTCGGCGCACGAGCACGTCTTCGTCGAAGAGCGGCGTCACGGAATCGTGCTCGCTGGATCGTTCGTGCGCGCGTCGGCGGTGGCCGCGCCGGGCGCATTCGCCGTTACGGTCGGTTGGCCGGCGACCGCGTTCGGGGCCGTGCTTCTCGTTGTCGCTGCGGTGATCGCGGTGAGCGCCGTCTGGCGGTGGGAGCGGACGCACGTCGTGCTGACGACGGACAAGCTCTTCGTCGTTCACGGCACGTTGCGGCGGCGCGCGGCCGCAGTGCGACTCGCCCGCGTCGGCGCGGTGGAGCTCGAGCAGAGCCTGCTCGGGCGGTTGCTTGGTTACGGAACGATCGTCGCCGGCGATCTGGAGATCACGCACGTGCCCAAGCCGCGACAACTCCTCGAGCGCCTCCAGGCCTAGGAGCCAAAACCAGGGTCTGACCCTTGGTATGGCGCAACCGGACTTGTCATTCGAAACGTTTGTGTGACAGGTCTTCCACATGTGGCGATGCTTGGCTCGGCCGGCGCTACCGTCCGCACCATGGCAAGGCGGTTGCGGTGCACGCTGCCGAACGGCGTCTTCCACGTGACGACACGTGGCGTCGATCGCTGCGCCATCTATCGCGACGACGCCGACCGCCTGTCGTTCCTCGGACTGCTCGCGGACTGCGTCAACCGCTTCGACTGGACGGTCCACGCGTTCTGTCTGATGACGACGCACTACCACCTCATCGTCCATGCGACCGTCCCGCAGCTGTGGCGGGGCATGCAACGACTGAATGGCGTCCACGCCCTCCGCTTCAACAAGCGCCACGATAGAAACGGCCACCTGTTCGGAGACCGCTACGCCTCGTGCGTCGTCGAGGGCGACGACTACTTCACCGCCGCGTGCGAGTACGTCCTCAACAATCCTGTTCGGGCGGGCCTCTGTCCGAGTGCCGAAGAGTGGCCGTGGAGCGGCTCACGAAGCGGGCTCGCGGCCCGGCAACCGAACACGTGTTCGTCCGATTGGCCCTCTATACACTGGATCGGTTATGGCCACGGACGAGCTCGTCATTCACGGTGCCCGGGAGCACAACCTCAAGGACATCACCGTCCGGCTCCCGCGGAATCGCCTGATCTGCATCACCGGCCTGTCGGGCTCCGGGAAGTCGTCCCTGGCCTTCGACACGATCTACGCGGAGGGCCAGCGCCGCTACGTCGAGAGCCTCTCCGCGTACGCGCGCCAGTTCCTCCAGATGATGGAGAAGCCGGACGTCGACTCGATCGAGGGGCTCAGCCCGGCGATCTCGATCGACCAGAAGACGACCTCTCGCAACCCGCGCTCGACCGTCGGCACAGCCACGGAGATCTACGACTACCTCCGCCTGCTGTATGCGCGCGTCGGTCGGCCCCACTGCCCGGTCTGCGGCAGGCCGATCTCGGGCCAGAGCCAGGAGTCGATCGTCGACCAGATCCTGCAGCTGCCTCAAGGGGCGAAGTTCACGGTCAACGCGCCGGTCGTGCGCGATCGCAAGGGCGAGTACAAGGACGTCTTCGACGAGCTTCGCAACGAGGGCTTCACGCGGGTCAAGGTCGACGGGGACCAGCGGCTGCTCGAAGAAGAGATCGCCCTCGACAAGAAGTTCAAGCACACGATCGAGGTCGTCGTCGACCGCTTGATCATGAAGCCGGACCTGCGGACGCGCCTCGCGCAGTCGGTCGAGACTGCGGCTCAGCTCGCGGACGGTCTCGTCACGATCGACGTCGTCGACGGCGAATCGATGCTTTTCAGCGAGAAGTTCGCGTGCCCCGATCACGGGGTCTCGCTGCCCGAGCTGCAGCCGCGTGTCTTCTCCTTCAACTCTCCACACGGCGCCTGCCCACGCTGCACCGGCCTCGGCGCGCAACAGGAGATCGACCCAGACCTCCTCGTTCCCGATCCGACCCTCTCGATCGAGGAGGGAGCGCTCGTGCCGTGGTCGGTCGGCGGCTCGAGTTTCTACGAGTCCGTGATCCAGGCGATCGCCGAGCGTTACGAGATCCCACTCGACGAACCGTGGGAGAACCTCAGCAAAGAGGAGCAAGACCTCTTCCTGTACGGGACCGAGGGCGAGCGCGTCTACATCTCGTATCGCAACCGGATGGGCCGGAAGCGCTCGTACATGCTCGCGTTCGAAGGGATCATCCCCTCGCTCGAGCGCCGTTACCGCGACACCGATTCGGCGACCCAGCGCGAACGCATCGAGGAGTACATGTCGTTCCGTCCTTGCCCGACCTGCAAGGGCGCGCGCCTGAAGCCCGAGGTGCTGGCGGTCACCGTCGGCGGCAAGAACATCCACGAGTTCACGCAGATGTCCGTCACGCGCGCGCTGCAGTTCCTCGAGGAGCTGGAGCTGACCGAGACCGAGCAGCTGATCGGACGGCGGATCGTCAAGGAGATTCGCGAGCGGCTGACGTTCCTCGACAACGTCGGCGTCGGCTACCTGCAGCTCGATCGTGCGTCGGCGACGCTTTCGGGCGGCGAGGCACAACGGCTTCGGCTCGCGACGCAGATCGGCTCGCAGCTCGTCGGCGTCCTCTACATCCTCGACGAGCCGTCGATCGGGCTGCACCAGCGTGACAACGGCAAGCTGATCCAGACCCTGACCCGGCTGCGTGACCTCGGCAACAGCGTGCTCGTCGTCGAGCACGACGAGCAGATGATGCGCGAGGCCGACTGGCTCGTCGACATGGGCCCGGGCGCGGGCGAGCACGGGGGACACGTCGTCGCGGAAGGGCCGGCGACGAAGGTCGAACGCACCAAGCGCTCGATCACAGGCCAGTTCCTGAGCGGCGCGCGGGAGATCGCCGTTCCAGAGCGACGCACGGAGGAGAACGGGTCGTTCTGGGTGCGCGGTGCCACGATGCACAACCTGAACGACATCGACGTTGAGTTCCCGGTCGGGAAGTTCATCTGCGTCACCGGCGTCTCGGGCTCGGGGAAGTCCACGCTCGTCAACGAGATCGTCTACAAGACGCTCGCGAATCGGCTTCACCGGATGCGGACGAAGCCCGGCGACCACGAGTCCGTGGAAGGGATCGAGTGCTTCGACAAGGTGATCGACATCGACCAGTCGCCGATCGGACGCACGCCGCGCTCGAATCCGGCGACCTACACGAAGCTCTTCGACCACATCCGCGAGCTCTACTCGCTGACGCCCGAGGCGAAGGTGCGCGGCTACAAGCCGGGACGATTCTCGTTCAACGTGCGCGGCGGCCGGTGCGAGACGTGCAAGGGCGACGGGCAGATCAAGATCGAGATGCACTTCCTCCCGGACGTCTACGTGCCGTGCGAGACCTGCAAGGGCGCGCGCTACAACCGCGAGACCCTCGAGGTGCGCTTCAAGGGGAAGTCGATCGCAGACGTGCTCGAGATGTCGGTCGAGGAGGCGCTCCGCTTCTTCGCCAAGATCCCGAAGTTGCGGCGGCGTCTGCAGACGCTGCACGACGTCGGGCTCGACTACATCAAG